>NZ_JNXD01000014.1:0-203392 GCF_000725785.1 Streptomyces flavovariabilis
GAGACGGGGTATCAACATATCTGGCGTTGACTTTTGGCACGCTGTTGAGTTCTCAAGGAACGGTCGCTTCCTTTGTACTCACCCTCTCGGGCTTTCCTCTGGGCGCTTCCCTTCGGTGTTCCAAACTCTATCAGTGTTTTTCCGGCCCTCCGAACCACCGTCCTGCAGGCATGCAGAAGGCGATCCGAAGATAGGATCTGACAAGTTGGTTGCTGCCCGGCCAGGACACGAAGTTGCGTCGCTCAGCCCCAAGCAGGAGTACGACTGTACACGCGGCTGCGGAGCGGGTGCAAATCGATTTGGGGTATGGTCTAGACCACTTCGGGGTGCTCACGCGGAACCGGCACTTCAGGTGACATACGCTGCTGAACAGTGTGCCGCCCGGTACCTACAGGGACGGCCATATCGATCTCCACCCCTGGGAGGCTTCCCATGACCACCGTGACGTCCCCGCTCGCAGGACGCGCCATCGGACTGGCAGCCGTGCCGGATCCCGTCTTCTCCGGGGCCATGGTCGGCCCGGGCACAGCGATCGACCCCGTACGTGAGCCTTCCGAGGCCGTCTCGCCCGTGGACGGCGTCATCGTCTCCCTGCACCCGCACGCGTTCGTCGTCGTCGACGAGAGCGGACACGGCGTGCTCACCCACCTCGGCATCGACACCGTGCAACTCAACGGCGAGGGTTTCGAGCTGCTCGTGAACAAGGGCGACACCGTCAGGCGCGGTCAGGGCGTGGTGCGCTGGAACCCGGCCGCAGTCGAGGCGGCCGGCAAGTCCGCGGTCTGCCCGGTCGTGGCACTGGAGGCCACGGCCGAAGCTCTCTCCGATCTTCGCATCGACGGCGAAGTGAAGGCCGGCGACAGTCTCTTCCTCTGGAAGTGACGTCAGTGCCGTCCTATGACGGCGAGAACGACAACCAACGCGGCGGCGGGGCCCGCCGCTCTATCGGAGACGGGTGAGATGGAGACAACGCTGCGAGGCGTCGGCGTGAGCCACGGTGTGGCCATCGGCGAGGTTCGGCACATGGGAACGGCGGTGCTCGAGCCGCCCGCGAAGCAGATCCCGGCGGACGAGGCGGAGCGTGAGCAGGGGCGCGCCCGCAAGGCCGTGGAGGCGGTGGCGGCGGACCTGATGGCACGCGGCAACCTGGCCGGCGGCGAAGCCCAGGCGGTGCTTGAGGCGCAGGCCATGATGGCCCAGGACCCCGAGCTGATGGCCGACGTGGAGCGGCGGATTGCCGTGGGCAGCACGGCGGAGCGCGGGGTGTACGACGCGTTCGCCTCCTACCGCGAGCTGCTGGCGGGGGCGGGTGAATACCTCGCTGGTCGCGTGGCCGACCTCGACGACGTGCGGAATCGTATTGTCGCCCGTCTGCTGGGGGTGCCGATGCCGGGCGTCCCCGACAGCGACGAGCCCTACGTCCTGGTTGCCCGTGATCTTGCTCCGGCCGACACAGCGCTGCTGGACCCGACTCTGGTGCTCGGCTTCGTCACCGAGGAGGGCGGTCCGACCAGCCACAGCGCGATTCTGGCCCGGGCGCTCGGGGTGCCGGCCGTGGTGGCACTGCCGGGTGCCGGTGAGCTCGCTGAGGGCACGATGATCGCCGTCGACGGCAGCACGGGAGAGATCTTCGTGGACCCGAGCGACGAGAAGAAGTCTCAGCTCGAGGCAGCGGCCGCTGAGCGGAAGGCCGCGTTGGCGGCGTCGACCGGGCCCGGTGCCACGGCGGACGGTCACAAGGTGCCGCTGCTCGCGAACATCGGTGGTCCCGCTGATGTGGCGGCCGCCGTCGAGGCCGGTGCCGAGGGAGTGGGTCTCTTCCGTACCGAGTTCCTCTTCCTGGACGACAGCAAGCAGGCGCCGTCCGAGGAGAAGCAGGTCGCTGCGTACCGGCAGGTGCTCGAGGCGTTCCCCGAGGGGCGTGTCGTGGTGCGGGTGCTGGACGCGGGTGCGGACAAGCCGCTCGACTTCCTCACGCCGGGCGACGAGCCGAATCCGGCGCTGGGCGTGCGAGGTCTGCGGACACTGCTCGACCACCCTGAGGTCCTGCGCACCCAGCTGACCGCGCTCGCGAAGGCGGCGGAGGGACTGCCGGTCTACCTCGAGGTCATGGCCCCGATGGTGGCGGACCGTACGGACGCCCGGGCCTTCGCGGACGCCTGCCGTGAGGCCGGGCTGCGGGCGAAGTTCGGCGCGATGGTCGAGATCCCTTCTGCCGCACTGCGGGCTCGCTCGATCCTGCAGGAGGTCGAGTTCCTGTCGCTGGGGACGAACGACCTCGCTCAGTACACCTTCGCCGCCGACCGTCAGGTGGGCGCGGTGTCCCGTCTGCAGGATCCGTGGCAGCCCGCTCTGCTCGACCTGGTGGAGCTGTCCGCCGAGGCGGCGAAGGCCGAGGGCAAGAGCTGTGGTGTCTGTGGTGAGGCCGCGTCCGACCCGCTGCTCGCGTGTGTGCTGACCGGTCTGGGCGTCACCTCTCTCTCCATGGGTGCTGCGTCGATTCCCTACGTCCGGGCGACGCTGGCGAAGTACACGCTGGCGCAGTGCGAGCGGGCCGCGGCGGCGGCGCGGGCGACGGACAGCGCCGAGGCCGCGCGCAGCGCTGCGCAGGCGGTGTTGTCGGGCGAGTAGGCAGGTCCTTGCCCGCGACGACGGCTTATCTGGAGGGGCGCTCCACGGAGGTGGGGCGCCCCTCCAGCATTTTCAGTGCTGGTGCCCTGGGGTCGGTTTGCCCTCCCGGAGGTCGGGCGGCGCGCAGTAGTCGACGTTGGATTCCGGTGAGATCAGGTCTCCCGATTCCACGTCGGTGCAGTAGGCGTCGAAGACCTCTCCCGCGGTGAGGGGTTCGAGTCCGTGGGCGCGCAGGCGCCAGCCGTAGACGCGGTCGGGGGTGTCCGGGGCGCTGACGCGGATGACGAGTCCCCCGGGGCTTTCGGTGGCCAGGCCGAGGGCCAGGACCGTGGTGAACTCGAGGGCTTCGCTCTCGTCCAGTTCCAGGGCGGCCCCGTCGTCGGTGATGTGGAGGGCGGCGATGAGGCTTTCGGGCGGTCCGGTGACGCTGCAGACGAGGTGGCGGTTGCCGGGTGGCGCCGTGTCGAGGATGCGGACGAGGAGGTCCGTGGCTCGGGTGAAGGCGGCGCGTCCGATGTCCTCGCCGCAGGAGGTGCAGGCGCCCAGTCGGGCGAGGAGGGTGGTCGCGTACTCCCAGGTGGCCTGCCGTACGGCTTCGTCGACGAGGGCGGGGAGCAGGTCGGCGAGCGGGCGGCCGTCGTAGGGGAGGGTCGGGCCCGTGAGCGCGATCTGTGCGGTGAAGCGTGTGCGGCTCGACGGGTTGTCGGGGTTCAGGCCCTTTTGTGCGCAGAACTCGGCGTACTCCTCGGGGTCGAAGAGGGCCACCGTGGTGTGGCTGCCCTGCAGGGAGCGGGTCCTGAGGAGGGCCTCCACCTGTTTCAGGTAGGTCGCGTGGTCGGCGAAGGTGAAACTGCGGTAGCGACGCATGGCCCGGAAGTCGTGCTCGTCGGTCAGCAGGCCGATGGTGCCGGCGATTTCGCGGTGCAGGACGCGTCGCATGGTCCGGTTGTCGGTGTGCGCCATTGTTTCCCCCTGTGCACGGTCGATCAATGCTCACTCACAGTAACCGGCGGCACTGACAACGTGTCCCTCGCCCGGTGATCGCACAGTCGGCCGAGGGAGGAAGGCGCAG
Organism: Streptomyces flavovariabilis; assembly: GCF_000725785.1. NCBI lineage: Bacteria > Bacillati > Actinomycetota > Actinomycetes > Kitasatosporales > Streptomycetaceae > Streptomyces > Streptomyces flavovariabilis. The sequence continues at coordinate 3,704 of NZ_JNXD01000014.1, forward strand.
GTCAGGGGGATATCCGATGCGTCTCCTGCGCCTTGAGCCCTGATGACAGGGAGTTGTGTGCTGGGGGTAGTCGCGGTCAGGCTCGTTTGCGGGCCAGGTCCTCGTAGAAGCCGAGCAGATCGAGGTTGTCGATGGAGCCCGGGTTGACCGCCTTCTCCAGCGGGGTGCCTTGGAGGAGTCGCTTGACGGGGACCTCGATGCGCTTGCCGGTGAGGGTGTGCGGGACGCCGGGCACTTCGATGATCTCGTCGGGGACGTGGCGCGGTGAGAGCTGCTCGCGGATCGTCTGCTTGATGCGGTTCAGCAGGGACTCGTCGAGGGCGTGGCCGGGGGCAAGGTGAACGAAGAGGGGCATCCAGTAGCCGCCGTCGGGCTGCTCGATGCCGATGACGAGGGACTCCCTGATCTCGGGGAGGCGTTCCACTGCTTCGTAGATGTCGGCGGATCCCATGCGGACGCCCTGGCGGTTGAGCGTGGAGTCGGAGCGGCCGTGGATGACGACGGATCCGCGGGAGGTGACGGTGATCCAGTCGCCGTGCCGCCATACGCCGGGGTAGGTGTCGAAGTAGCTGTCGTGGTAGCGGCTGCCGTCGGGGTCGTTCCAGAAGTGGATGGGCATCGACGGCATGGGGTTGGTGACGACCAGTTCCCCGACCTCGTCGACGAGGGGGCTGCCGCTCGGGTCCCAGGACTGCAGGTCGGTGCCGAGGCACGGGGCCTGGAGCTCGCCGACGTGGACCGGGAGGGTCGGTACGGCTCCGGCGAAGCAGGAGCACACGTCGGTGCCACCGCTGACGGACGCGATCCACAGGTCGTGGCGGACCTCGTCGTGCAGCCAGCGGAAGCCGTCGGGCGGCAGGGGCGAGCCGGTGGTGGCGACGCACTGGACGGAAGAGAGGTCGAAGTCGCGGGCCGGGTGCACGCCGGCCTTGCGGCAGGCCATGACGTAGGCGGCGGAGGTGCCGTAAAGGGTGGCCTGGGTGCGTTCGGCGATCCGCCACTGGGCGCCGGTGTCGGGGTAGCCGGGGCTGCCGTCGTAGAGGACGATCGTGGTGCCGGTGAGCAGGCCGGAGACGAGGAAGTTCCACATCATCCAGCCGGTCGAGGTGTACCAGAAGAAGCGGTCCTCGGGGCCGAGGTCGCAGTGCAGGCCGAGTTGCTTGAGGTGTTCGACGAGGATGCCGCCCTGCGACTGGACGATGGCCTTGGGAAGGCCGGTCGTGCCGGAGGAGTAGAGCACCCACAAGGGGTGGTCGAAGGGCACCTGCTCGAAGACGGGGTCCATGTCGGCCGAGGTCAGGGCCGACCAGTCCAGGGCGCCCTCGGGTGCCTCGGTGCCGAGGAGCGGGATGTGGATCACGGCGCGCAGCGTGGGCAGTTCGCGGCGCAGTTCGGCGACGGTCTCGCGTCGGTCGTGTTCCTTGCCGCCGTAGCGGTAGCCGTCGACCGTGAAGAGCACGACGGGTTCGACCTGCTGGAACCGGTCGAGGACGCTTCGGGCGCCGAAGTCGGGCGCGCAGGAGGTCCAGACGCCGCCCACGGCGGCTGTGGCGAGGAGGGCGACCACGGCCTGCGGGACGTTGGGGAGGTAGCCGCTGACGCGGTCCCCGGGACGTACGCCGAGAGCGCGCAGCTCGGCAGCCAGGGAGCCGACCTGGCGGCGCAGCTCGGCCCAGGTGACGGGGCGGGGTTCGTGTGTCTCGTCGACGTGCAGGAGGGCTGGTTCGTCGGCGCGGGTCTCGGCCGCGCGCAGGGCGTGTTCGGCGTAGTTGAGGGTCGCTTCGGGGAACCACTGGGCGCCCGGCATCGAGCGGTCGCCGAGCACGCGCGCGTAGGGGGTCGAGAAGCGGACGTCGAACCACTGGGTGACGGCTTTCCAGAAGGTGTCCAGGTCGTCGACGGACCAGCGCTGCAGGGCCGCGTAGCCGCCCTCGGCGGGGGCGCCGTGGTGTTCGGCGGCCCAGGCCTGGAACCTGGTGATCCGTGCCCGGGCGATGCGCTCGGGGTCGGGCTGCCAGAGCGGCTGGAAACTGTCGGTCGACATGGTCGGCTCCCGGACTGTGCGCGTCGTGTGCGTCCTCCGCGCACGGGCTGGGGTGTGCGCGTGAGCGGCTGGCACGGACAATGCCATGTGATCGACTTCGACACCAGGGTGCGCCCCACATAGTCCGTGTCGTGAAGATGTGGTCCTGGCACGGGTGAACGGCAGTTGAACGACACCCGTGCGCGGGGCTGTCAGTGGCAGGGTGAGCAGCATGAACGGTCGTGACCTGGTGCGTTCGGTGAAAGCGGTGGCTTCGGTGGGGGCGGCGCAGGGTGTGCGAACCGTACGAGCAGCGTGGCGCAGGCGCCGGGCCGACGCCACCGGGCTGCCGGCGCGGGGGGCGGAGCGTGCGCGGGTGCCCGGGCCCGTGGAGGACGCGGAGCCGGGGCCCGGAGGCGGGGTCATCCGGTTCAGCCGGTCTGAGCTGCGGATCCTGGTGGCCGTGAACGGGGCCGTGTTCTGGGGCTGGGACGGGGCGGAGCCCGAGCCGTCGTACGCGCTGGCCGGCCGTTGTCCGGAGCCGGATCCGCGGGCGGTCCTGGAGCCGGACAAGGACGGCGGCTGGCGCGTGGTGGCCGAGCGGGTGACGGTCGTGATCTCGCGGCACGGCGCGGTGGAGGTACGCACTCCGGGTGGCGTGACCCTGCGGCGTGATCTGCCGCCGCGGTGGTGGGAGCCGGTCGGCGGCGGCCCGGCGCGGTGGATGCAGCGGTCGGAGGTGGGCGCCGACGCGCGGTTCTTCGGGCTTGGTGGGCGCACCTCGGGTCCTCGGCTGCCGGACGGGACGTACCGGCTGTGGAACACCGATCCCGGCCGTGCCTTCGCGCCTGGGGACGACCCGCTGTACATCACGATGCCGGTGCAGCTGGTGGTGTCCGACGGCGGTACGCATCTGGCGTTCCACGACAGCTCGTGGGACGGCACGGTGACGCTGCGGGAGGGTGAGGAGGGCGCGGGTTCCGGGCACGACCGGGCCGGGACGAGCCAGCTGCGGATGGACGGCGGTCCGCTGCGCTGCTGGGTGATGGTGGGGACTCCCGGGCGCGTGCTGCTCGCCTGGGCGTCGCTCACCGGTGCGCCCGCACTGCCGCCCGCGTGGGCGCTCGGGCACCATCACGCGCGGTGGGGGTTCGGCAGCGAGCAGGAGGTGCGGCGGGTCGTCGCGGGGTACCTGGAGCACGGTCTGCCGCTGGACGCCGTGCACCTGGACATCGACCACCTCGAGGCACATCAGGTGTTCACCGTCGACCAGGACCGCTTCCCCAAGCTGCCCGTGCTGGCGGAGGAGCTCCGGCGGGACGGCATCCGGCTGGTGTCGGTCGTCGACCCGGCCGTGAAGGCCTTGCCCGGCCGAGCGGTGTACGACGGCGGGGCGGCCGAGGACGCTTTCGTGCGGGACGCCTCGGGTGAGGTGGTGGAGGGTGTCGTGTGGCCCGGGGAGGCGGTGTTTCCCGATTTCACGCACGCGCGCGTGCGTGAGTGGTGGGGTGGTCTCTACGAGGAGCGGCTCGCCCAGGGCTTCTCGGGTTTCTGGCATGACATGAACGAGCCCACGTCGTTCACCGCCTTCGGGGAGTCGACGCTGCCTCGTTCGGCCCGGCACTCCCTGGAGGGGCGGGGCGGTGACCACCGCGAGGCGCACAACGTGTACGCGCTGTGTATGGCAAGGGCCGGCTTCGAAGGGCTGCGGAAGCTCCTGCCCGAGGAACGGCCGTTCGTGTTCTCCCGCTCCGGGTGGGCCGGCATGCAGCGCTACGGGGGGACGTGGTCGGGGGACGTGGCCAGCGGCTGGCCGGGGCTGCGGGCGTCCTTGGCGCTGGTGATGGGGCTGGGGCTGTGCGGCGTCCCTTACTCGGGGCCGGACATCGGGGGCTTCGACGGGGATCCGTCCCCCGAGCTGTATCTGCGGTGGTTCCAGCTGGGCGCCTATCTGCCGCTGTTCCGTACGCACGCGAGTCTGCGGGCGGGACGCAGGGAGCCGTGGGAGTTCGGTGGCGAGGTGCTGGAGCACGCGCGCGTGGCGCTCGTCGAGCGCCGGCGGCTGCTGCCCTACTTCGTGACGCTGGCGCATCTGGCACGGCGTACCGGAGCGCCCTATGTGCGGCCTCTGTGGTGGGCGGCGCCGGAGGAGCGGGCGCTGCGTGACTGTGGGGACGCCTTTCTGCTGGGTGACAGCCTGCTGGTGGCGCCGGTGCTGGACCCGGGCACCGACCGGCGTGCCGTGCAGCTGCCGCGGGGGCGCTGGTACGACACCGCGACAGGGCAGGCCTACGAGGGGGCGGCGCAGGTGCTCGTCGACGCGCCTCTGTCGCGGATACCGGTGTTCGCCCGCGCGGGTGCGGTGCTTCCCGTACGCGGGGAGGACGGCGGGCTGGAGCTGGAGGTGTGGGCGCCCGCCCGGGGACGGGCCGGGGGCGGGCTGGTCGTACCCGACAGGGGCGACGGGTGGGACGAACCGGAGATCGAGCGCTACACCGCTCGGTGGATGGGCTCGCGGGTGGTCGTGGAGCGGGAGGGTGAGGACGACGGGGGCGCGCCGCCCTACCCGGTGCGCGTCCGCGGGGCCGGGGAGCTCTGAGCTCAGATGTACCGGCCCTCGAACCAGGCCCGTACGGCAAGGGTGTGCAGGGGGAAGGCGAGTTCCTCGGGTCTGCGCAGGAGGTGCCAGCCCTCTGTTTCGTCCGTGGCGGCGGAGGAGGGCAGGCCCTCGGCCGGGCGCTCCGGGAGGAGACCGAACAGCAGCAGGTGTCCGTCGGGTGAGCTCATCGCATCGACCAGCCGTACGTCACGGCCGGCCGCGTCGATGCCCGTCTCCTCCCTGAGTTCGCGTATGACGGCCTGCCGCCAGTCCTCCCGGTCGTCGATGTAGCCGCCGGGCAGGGCGGTGCCCCCGCGCGCGGGAGGGATGGTTCGGGTGATGACGACCAGGGCGGTGCCGTCGGTGTCGTACACGGGCTGGAGGGCCACCGCGACCGGGAGCGGATTGCGGTAGGCCACGGCCCCGCACGCCGGGCAGGTGCGGGGCCAGCCGGTGACGCCCTTTGCGTAGGGCGCGCCACAGTGCGAACAGTGGGAATTCGGCGCGGAGTTGGAAGCGGGGTGTTGGGTTTCGGACACGCGGCGGACTGTAGCCGATCACGGAGGGGGCGCCTCGAGCAGGCTGCTCAGTGAGCGCCGCTGAGCGACTCCCTGGACACCGGGAAGTCGAAGTACGTGTCCGGATAGGTCTCGGGCTTGAAGGTGTAGTGCCACCACTCCTCTGGCAGGTTCACGAATCCGAGGCCTTCCAGGGTGCTCTTGAGCAGCGACCGGTTGGCACGCTGTTGGCCCTGGACGCGGGGGTCGAGGGTGTGCGAGAGGGTGTCGAAGCAGTCGAAACCGGTACCCATGTCGATCGAGTTGTCGGGGAACCGCTCGCCCTGGGGAGCGAAGCACGGCGCCAAGGGCTCCCCGGGACGGTAGGGCCGGGTCGGCTTCGCCGGGAGCCTGACGAGCGTGACGTCCAGGGTCGAACCGCGACTGTGGCCGGACTTCGCCGCGATGTAGCCGTCGGCGAAGAGCCGGGTCTTGTCGACGTTCGGGTAGAACTCGCCCTTCATCGCCTCGTCGTCGAGGTCCTCGGCCCAGCGGACGAAGTGGTCCACCGCCCGCTGTGGCCGGTAGCAGTCGTACACCTTGAGCGTGTAGCCCTGGCGCAGGAGCTTCCGCTGGGCCTTGTGGAGGGCTTCGGCGGCGGGGCGGGTGAGGATGCAGCTGGGCTGCCGGTAGCCGTCGATGCGCTCGCCCACGAAGTTGTGCGGGGTGACGTAGCGCATCTCCTGGATGATCGTCGGGTCCACGCTTCTCAGCGCCACGAAGTCCTTCGGCGCCTTGGGGTCGGTTCCGGCCCGGGCGGTCGCGGTGGGGGCGGTCGATGCCAGCAAGGCGGCGAACGCGGTGATCAGGACGCGTGCCACGGTGGTGAGTCGTGTCATGCCCTTGCGTCTATCAGGAGCGGGGGCACCGTGGAAAGGGATCGCGTGCGGCGTGGCGACCACCCGGCGCTTCCGCTCTCGTGGGCTGCCGATCTCCGACCGGCCGTGACACACTTCTGACGTTCCGTCAGATTCCGTCTGGGGAGGGCGCTGTGGCGCGTGCACGAACACCTGTGGCGGCAGGGTGGTTCGCCGGGGAAGGGGATGACTTCCGGCTGCTCGGCACACGCTGTTCGGCGTGCGCCTCGGTCTTCTTCCCCCGCGAGGACCATCACTGCCGCAACCCCGACTGTGCGGGCGGCGAGTTGGCGCCGACCCCGCTGTCGCGGCGGGGACGCATCTGGTCGTTCACGGACAGCCGATACCGGCCACCGTCACCCTACGTGACCGATCCGGAACTTTCGTGGGAGCCGTGCGCGTTCATCGCTGTGGAGCTGGAGGCCGAGCGGATGGTGGTGCTGGGACAGGCGGCTCCCGGGATCACCGTCAAGGATCTGGCGGTGGGCCTGGAGGTTGAGGTCGTGCCCGGTGTGCTCCACGAGGACGCGGAGACGACCTGGACGACGTGGTATTGGCGGCCGACGGGGGTGACGGCATGACGGAAGAAGTGGCGGTGCTCGGCGCCGGCATGCACCCGTGGGGCAAGTGGGGGCGCAACTTCGCGGAGTACGGCGCCGCAGCGGCCCGCGCGGCTCTCACCGATGCCGGGCTGGAATGGCGGGACATCGGCGCGATCATCGGCGCGGACACGGTGCGGGGCGGCTACCCCGGGTATGTCGCCGGGGCGACGTTCGCGAAGGCACTGGGCTGGCAGGGGGCCCGGGTCGCCAGCGTGTACGCGGCGTGCGCGTCCGGCGCGCACGCCGTCGACGCCGCACGGGCCCAGATCCTCGCCGGGCTCGCCGATGTGGTGCTCGTAGTGGGGGCAGATGCCGCTCCCAAGGGATTCTTCCGTCCTGCGGGCGGCGACAGACCGGACGATCCCGACTGGCTCCGGTTCCGGATCCTCGGGGCGACCAACCCCGTGTACTTCGGGCTCTACGCCCGCAGACGCATGGCGCTGCACGGCGACACACCGGACGACTTCGCACAGGTGAAGGTGAAGAACTCGGCGATGGGCGCGCTGAACCCCTTCGCTCGTTACCGCAGCCGCGTCACCGCCGAGGAGGTCGCCGGCTCCGCCGTCGTCGCCGACCCGCTGCGGCTGCTCGACATCTGCGCGACCTCCGACGGCGGCGCGGCGGTGGTGCTCTCGAGCATGGAGTTCGCGCGCGGGCACGGCCGGCCGGAGCCGGTGCGGATCCGAGCCGTGTCCACAGTGACACCGCGTTACCCGAATGCCGTGCTGGACCTGCCGGAGATCGCCACGGACTCCGCGGTGGCCGTGGATCCGCCCGAGGAGACATTCCGGAGATCGATCGCCCGCACGGCCTACGAAGAGGCGGGCACCGGGCCGGAGGACCTGTCGCTGGCCGAGGTCTACGACCTGTCCACCGCCCTCGAGTTGCAGTGGTACGAGGACTTGGGGCTGTGCGGTGAGGGTGAGGGCGTGAAGCTGTTGCGGGACGGGGCGACGGCCCTGGGCGGTCGCGTACCGGTGAACGTCAGCGGTGGACTGGCCTCCTTCGGCGAGGCCGTTCCGGCACAGGCGATAGCCCAGGTCTGCGAGCTGGTCCGACAGTTGAGGGGTGAGGCGGGCGACCGGCAGGTCGTGGGAGCACGTGTGGGTATCACCGCGAACCAGGGGCTGTTCGGGCACGGGTCGGCGGTGATCGCGGTGCGGTGAGCCCCAGTGGCCCTGGACCGGCACCGCGGCTGGTGCGAACTGGTGCCCGTCGTAATGACGCATCAGGCCCGGGCCCGAGCCCTTGGTCTTACGCTGTGTGATCGCACGGGAATCCTGCGTGAACGTCTCATGAACTGGGCTTGGGCGTGCGCCGGTGGCGTCAATCATGCTCCCGTGCTCTCCTGGACGGATACTCTCCGCTTCGCCTTCCAGCCGGTGGTCAATCTGACGACCGGCGCGGTCGCGGGGCTGGAGATACTCGCCCGCCCGGAGACCGGCGACATCCTCGCCGAGGCCCGCCGGGATCCCGAACTCGACGGTCGGCTGGCGGTGTCGGCGATCCGCGCGGCGGTACGCAAGGAGACCCTGCTTCCGCTGTTCGTCAACGTGTTCGCCGGGACCCTCGCGGACCTCGGCGGGCTGCCGTCACTGCACGATGCCGTGCGCGGGGCAGGGCGGCTTCCCTGGGAGGTGACGCTCGACCTCTGCCCGCCGTACACACATGTGCCGCAGCAGGCTCTGCTGGACGCGGTGGCCTCGCTGCGCGGGCAGGGCTTCCGGATCTGCGCGGACGGAGTCGGGGACGGGGATATGCCCCTGCGGCTGCTCTCGGACCTCTCGCCCGGCCTGGTGAAGCTGGACGCGTCGCTGCTGGCCCGGCCGGCGGTGGTGCGGTCGATGCGGACGCTGTGCGACGAGCTGGGGGCGCTCCTGGCCGTCGAGGGCGTGGAGACCGAAGGGCAGTGCGCGGCGGCACTCGCGGGCGGGGCGCAGCTCGCCCAGGGCGAGCTGTTCGCGCCGCCGGCGCGCCTGCCCGCCACCGACGTCTACGTCCCGCCCCGCTCCCCCGCCGATGCGGCCGCACCGCGGACCGGGCCGTCGGTGCGCGAATTCGTCCGGCCCGCCGCTCTGCTGCCGGCCACCGCCTCCGCTGGACAGGTGCGAGCCCTGCTGACGGGGGCGCCCGACGTGTCCGGGGTGCTGCTCGTGGACAGCACCGGCCTGCCGGTCCGGTCGTTGCACCGCTCCCGCTTCCTGCTGTCGATGTCGGGCCGCTACGGGCATGCCCTGTACGCCGACCGGCCCGCGGCCAAGCTCGGGGACCCGCCGCGGACGGTGGGCGTCGACGCCACGGCGTGGGAAGTGCTGGACGTGGTCGCGGTCGGAGGACGGGACCGCACCTCGGACGACGTGGCCGTGGTGGACGAGTGCGGGCGGTGCGTGGGAGCCGTGCGGCTCGCGGACCTCGTGCGAGCGCTGGCCGAAACACGGGTGGAGGAAGCGGCAGGGCTGAACCCGCTGACGCGTCTGCCCGGCTCGGACGCGATCACCGCCGAGGTGGACCGGCGGATCGCTGCGGGGCGGGCGTTCGCGTTGAGCTGGCTGGACGTCGACCACTTCAAGCAGGTCAACGACGGGGCCGGATTCGCTGCGGGCGACGATCTGATCCGGGCGGTGGGCCGGGCGCTGCAACAAGCCGCGACGGACGGCGCGCGCGTGGGGCACATCGGCGGGGACGACTTCCTGGTGCTCGCCGATCCGGACGGTATCGATCCGCTGGCCGCCTCGGTGCTGGACGCTTCCTGGTCGGCGGGAGGCCGGCCGGTCACGCTGTCGCTCGCGACGGTGGTGTGCGCGCCGGGCAGCGTGACCGGCCACCGGCAGGCCGCGGCCTGCCTGGCTCCGTTGAAGAAGGCGGCGAAAGCGCTGCACGGGGCGAGTTGGGTACTGGGCCGGGCGGGGATGCCTGGCCACGAAACCCTCCGGGGCTCGCAACCGGCACCGACACCGGCGTCAGCGGGGTGCGGGGCGGCGGTCGAGCGGGGCGCGCACGGCGTCTGAGACGCGTGGGAACGGCTGAGCCGCGGTGACGCGACCGTGCTCGGGGCGCGGGTGCCGGATTCCTGCCGACGGGCTCCTGGCCGGCGGGCTCCTGACCGACGGGCTCCTGACCGACGGGCTCCTGACCGACGGGCTCCTGGCCGGCGGACCCGACGGGGTCCTGGGCGACGGACCGCATCAGCGGGTTCCTGGTCGGCAGCGCACGCTGGGTTGCGGTGCTGCCGACGTCGTGCGCGGACGCGGCCGGCAGCGGCCGCCAGGGCCCTTCCGTGGTGGCCACAGCCCCGCGGAACTCCTGCGGTTGAGAAACCGCCAGGTCAGGTGAATCCTGGACACTAGCAAGCGAGGAGTCAGGTGCGGCTGGGCTTTCGCCCCAGGCGGAGCCCGGCGGAGGCCGGACACCATCAGCCAAGCCTCGCGCGGCTCACCCAGGCCCGCGCGGGTCCTGAACAGATCTGAACAACGACCCGACCGGGCGCGCCGTGGCCGAGCAACCGGCCCGCCGGCCCACCGCGAGCCCGGCGGCCGTCGAATGGCCGTCAACCGTTGCGGTCGGCGACCTTGACGCTCTCTGGGTGCCGGTGAACACTTCCCGTGTCAGTCGACATCACCGTACATAGGCGGCGTATCCCGGCACTGCGGCGCGTGGACGCGCCTGCGCCAAGGCCTGCTCCTCACGGGCGACTGGCTGCGACGGCACGCTCGTCACGGATGCCGGGCGGGGCGCGGTCTCCGCCTTCGGCTGAAGTAGCCACGGGAAACGCACCCTGCAGGTGAGAACCGGGGCCGATCGTCCCGGGCCAGGGCTGAGGAGCCGCCATGAGTAACGGAGACATTTTCGTCGGCGAGATGATCGGCACGGCGATTCTGATCCTGTTCGGTGCCGGCGTGTGCGCCGCCGTCACCCTGAGATTCTCGAAGGCCAGGGCGTCAGGCTGGATCGTCATCGCGTTCGGCTGGGGATTCGGTGTCCTGGCCGGCGCGTACACCGCCGCCCCGCTGTCGGGAGGCCACATCAACCCCGCCGTCACGCTCGGTCTGGCCGTCGACACAGGCGTGTGGGACAAGGTGTGGATCTACCTGCTCGGGCAGATCGTGGGGGCGATGCTGGGCGCCGTCCTCGCGTACCTGCTCTACTTCGCCCAGTTCCAGGCCAACGTGCGGAAGACGGGCACCACGGAAGGCACAGAGGACGAGCCGGTACCCACGCTCGGCATCTTCGCCACCATCCCTGAGATCAGGAACCCGGTCGCCAACCTGATGACGGAGATCCTCGCGACCATCGCCCTGGTGCTGCCCATCCTTGCCCTGGTCGGCGACAACAGGGTCGTCCAGGGCGTCGGCATCGGCCCGATCCCGGGCGAGGGAGCCGGTATCTATGGTTCCGGCATCTCGATCTTGTTGGTGTCCCTGTTGGTCGTAGGGATCGGTCTCTCCCTCGGTGGCCCCACAGGCTATGCGATCAACCCGGCACGTGATCTCGGCCCGCGCATCGTGCACCAGTTCCTCCCGATCCCCCACAAGGGAGCATCCGACTGGGGGTACGCATGGGTCCCGGTGGTGGGACCTGCTGTCGGCGGAATCCTCGGGGCCCTCATCTACAACGCAGCCTTCTGACCAGCCGAAGGGACAGCCATGACGGACAACTCCGCGAAGTACGTCGCAGCCATCGACCAGGGCACCACGTCGAGCCGCTGCATCGTCTTCGACCAGGACGGCGCCATCGTCGCCGTGGACCAGCGTGAGCACCGCCAGATCTTCCCGAAACCCGGCTGGGTGGAGCACGACGCCACCGAGATCTGGTCCAAGGTGCAGGCGGTGGTGGCGGGGGCGATCGCGAAGGCCGGCCTGAGGGCCGACCAGCTGAGCGCGATGGGGATCACCAACCAGCGCGAGACGACCCTCCTGTGGGACCGGGCCACGGGAAAGCCGGTGCACAACGCCATCGTCTGGCAGGACACGCGGACGGCGGCGCTGTGCAATCAGCTGGGCGGCTCGGAGGGGCAGAACCGCTTCCGTGAGCAGACGGGCCTGCCGCTGGCCACCTACTTCTCCGGGCCCAAGGCGGCCTGGCTGCTCGACAACGTGCCCGGTCTCCGGGCGCGTGCCGAGCGCGGTGAGATCGCCTTCGGCACGATGGACTCCTGGCTGATCTGGAACCTCACCGGCGGCACGGACGGCGGGCAGCACGTCACCGACGTGACCAACGCCGGACGCACCATGCTGATGAACCTGGAGACCCTCCAGTGGGACTCCTCGATCTGCGCCGCGATGAACATCCCCGAGGCCATGCTGCCCGAGATCCGCTCCTCGGCCGAGGTGTACGGCACCGCCGTCGGCCAGCTCGCCGGTGTGCCGGTGGCCTCGGCGCTGGGTGACCAGCAGGCGGCTGTGTTCGGTCAGGCCTGCTACGACGTGGGCACGGCGAAGAACACCTACGGCACGGGAAGCTTCCTGCTGCTCAACACGGGCACCCGCCCGGTGGCGTCGAAGAGCGGCCTGCTGACGACGATGGGGTACAAGATCGGCAGTGAGGCGCCGGTGTACTGCCTGGAGGGGTCGATCGCCATAACGGGCGCGCTGGTGCAGTGGTTCCGCGACCAGCTCGGCATCATCCGTACCGCCGACGAGATCGAACCCCTGGCGGCGAGCGTGGAGGACAACGGCGGCGCGTACATCGTGCCGGCGTTCTCGGGCCTGTTCGCGCCCTACTGGCGCTCCGACGCGCGCGGCGTGGTCACCGGCCTGACCCGCTATGTCACCAAGGCGCACCTCGCGCGCGCGGTGCTGGAGGCGACGAGCTGGCAGACACGCGAGGTCGTGGACGCCATGTACCAGGACTCCGGGGTGCACATCACCACCCTGAAGGTCGACGGCGGCATGACGAAGAACAACCTGCTCATGCAGCACCAGGCGGACGTGCTCGACGTGCCGGTGGTGCGGCCCAAGGTCTCCGAGACGACCTGCCTGGGCGCCGCCTACGCGGCCGGTCTGGCCACCGGTGTGTGGAACGACCTGGACGAGCTCAAGGCGCACTGGCAGAAGGACGTCGAGTGGACGCCGGACATGGAGGCGTCGGTTCGGGACCGCGAGTACCACAACTGGCGCAAGGCCGTGGAGAAGAGCTTCGGCTGGGAGGAGGGCGGCGACAACTGACCACGTGCGCGTGGAGCGTCGCTTCGACCGCGACCCGTACCCCGGTCGGCGGGGGTACGGGCCGCGTACGCCGAGACGATGTCAGCCGGTCACGGCCTCGCGGCGGTCGGCCGCGTACGCCATGGCGTGCTGGACGACGCCGATGAGCGCCTCCTTGACCGACTCGCGGTCGCGGGCGTCGCACATCATGAGCGGGACTCCCTCGTCGAGGTCGAGGGCCTGGCGGACGTCCTCGATCGGGTAACGGGGAGCGCCCTCGAAGCAGTTGACGCCGACCAGGAAGGGGATCGAGCGCCGTTCGAAGTAGTCGACGGCGGCGAAGCAGTCCTCCAGGCGTCGGGTGTCGGCAAGGACGACCGCACCGAGCGCTCCCTCGGAGAGCTCGTCCCACATGAACCAGAACCGCTCCTGACCGGGCGTGCCGAAGAGATACAGCACGAGGTCCTCACGGAGGGTGATACGACCGAAGTCCATGGCCACGGTCGTGGTGTTCTTGCCTTCCACGCCGCTGGTGTCGTCGACCGGGCGCCCGGCCTCGGTGAGCAGTTCCTCGGTGCGCAGCGGCCTGATCTCACTGACCGCGCCGACGAGCGTGGTCTTGCCCACGCCGAAGCCGCCGGCCACGAGGATCTTGAGCGTGACGGGCTCGACCGGAGGCTTGCCGCGCTCAGAACGCCCGAAGATCATCGATCTCTTCTCCTGCTTGATGGGGGTCGGGCGACGGCGGGCCATAGCCTCCGCCGCCTGGGGGTGCGATGACGAATACGTCGCCGGTGACGAGGTCCGCGCCGTCGGCGGCGACACGCTCGTGGACCTCGAAGACCCGCCCGTACAGCGGCTCGGGCAGATCGATGCGGCGGGCGAAGACGCTCGGGCGGCGGTTGGGCGTGAGCAGCCGGCCGTCCGGGCGCCTGGCGGGCACGTCGGTGCAGGTGAAGTCCCGGTCCACCGGGAACTGCCGTCCAGTCACGTCAGTACCCCGCTTCCACGCTGCTCACAGCGCCCGGAGGCCGTTGATCACGTCGCGCAGAATGCTCTCGTCCGGCAGCTCGGCGGGGGGTACGGGCCGGTTCACATGGACGAACTCCGCGTCCACGAGATCTCCGACAAGGACCCGTACCACCCCGATCGGCAGGTCGAGTTCCGCTGCGAGTTCGGCGACCGACTGCGGGATGTCGCGGCACAGTTCGACGATGTCCACGTGCTCAGGGGAGAGCATGTGGTCCGCTTCCGGATCGTCCGCGTGCGGCTCCGCGACCACGACCGCGATCAGGTCCAGGCGGTGCTGGCCCTGGCTGCTCGTGCGGCCGCGGGTCATGGCGTACGGACGGACGACCGGCCCGGCCTCGTCGTCGAACCAGTGGCTTCTTCCCTGACCGTCAGCGCTCATGTCATCCCACTACCCGCCTGCGGGCAGATCGGTGCGCGGAGCGGCAGCCAGATGCACGCCCACCCGCTTCACGAGGAGCGTCATCTCGTAGGCGACCTGGCCGACGTCCGAGTCGGCGGCCGAGAGGACGGCCAGGCAGCTGCCGTCGCCGGCGGCCGTCACGAACAGGAAGGCGTCATCGAGCTCGACGACCGTCTGGCGGACGTTGCCGGCCTCGAAATGGCGCCCCACGCCCTTGGCGAGGCTGTGGAACCCGGAGGCGACGGCGGCCAGATGCTCACTGTCCTCCCTGGTCAGGTCCTTGGACACGCCCGTCGGCAAACCGTCGCCGGAGAGCACGAGGGCCTTGCGAATGCTCGCGACACGGTCCACCAGGTCGTCGAGGAGCCAGTTCAGCTCGCCCGTGTTGGTCGTGTGGCCGGTCGCCTTCGGTGCGGTCATCGACCGTCCCCCTCTGTCGTTCCTTGTGGTGCTGCGCCGCTGTGGGCGGCATCGCCCTCGGCGTTCTCCTCACGGCCGCGCTGCCAGCCACGCTGGAGCGATGCCATGCGGCTGCGTACTTCATCGGCGTCGCGCTCGACGGGCTCGGCCGCGTCGGTACGCGGCTCCGAGCTCCGCTTCAGCTGCGGGGCCAGGCTGGCCTGCCGGACGCGACGGGGCAGCGGCGCGGTGCCGGAGCCGGTCTGTCGGCGCGCGGGCCCGCCGGTGGTCTCCGGCGTGGAGCCGGAGCCGTGCTCGGGCCCGTCCGGGCCGCCCGATGCGATCTCCACGCGGCGGGTCCGCCTCGGGAGCGTAAAGGGTTCCGGCCGGTCGCCGGCGGCGCTGCCGGGCGGGGCCGGGGAACCGGTGTGGTCCTCGTCGCGGCCGGTCGTGCCGATGCCACGGCGGGCGGAGTCCGTCCCGCGACGGCGTGCCGGCAGCGGCGGCGGTGCGTCCGGCTGGGCGTCGCCCCGCCGGCTGCCGGCCGAGGAGCTCTCGCCGCGGCGCCGGGCCGGAAGGGCGGACGCGGGCTCGGGACCCGGCCGGCCGGCGGCCGGGCCGTCCGCGGGCTCCTCGCCCCGGCGGCGTTGCGGGAGCGCTGCGGTGGGACTCGGCTCCGTTCGGCCGGTGCCCGGGGCGGTCTCCTCGTCCGTCCTTCCCCGCCGGGGGCGCTGGTCGGTGACGGGGCGCCCGTGCGAGCTGACCAGCTTGGGAGTGTGGCGGCGGGGCAGCGAGACCGGAGCACTCAGCTCGTCGTCGCTGTCGGCCCGCTCTCCCTCGCTGCGGGCGTCGGTGGTCTGCCGGCGCGGATCGGTGCGGCGGCCCGCGGTCTCCTCCGGGGCGCGGGTGAGGGAGTGGCGGGGGCGGAACAGGCCGCCGTGCTCACTGTCCTCGTCCTGGATGGCGCCGGGGAAGTCTTCGACGGCGTCCAGGTCGACCGGGGCCTCCAGCTCGACCGGACCATCCAGCAGCGAGGCGGGCAGGCCGGGGCGCTGTGCGGGAGCCTGGGACAGGGCGGCGCGGCGGCTGCCCTGCGGCTCGCTCCCCGAGGCCAGCTGGGGGCGGTCGAGCCGGAATCCGAGGCCGTTGGTGTCCGGGACGTCGTCGGTCAGCAGCGCGTCGGGGACGAAGACCACAGCGGTCGTGCCGCCGTACGGGGAGGGCTGCAGGGAGACCCGGACGTTCTGGCGCTGGGCGAGTCGGCTGACCACGAACAGGCCGAGCCGGTCGGTGTCGGAGAGCTCGAACTCCGGCGTCTCGGCGAGCCGGAGGTTGGCGTCCAGCAGCGCTTCGGCGGCCATGCCGAGGCCGCGGTCGTGGATCTCCAGGGTAAAGCCGTTGGCAACCCGCTCGCCGAGCACCTGCACGGCGGTGTGCGGCGGCGAGAAGACCGTGGCGTTCTCCAGGAGTTCGGCCACGAGATGCGTGAGGTCGGCGACGGCCGGGCCGGTGACGGCGATCCGCGGAAGGCGGCGGACCTCGATGCGCTCGTAGTCCTCGACCTCGGCGACGGCGGCGCGTACGACGTCCATGAGCTGGACGGGCTTGCGCCACTGACGGGAGGGCGCGGCGCCGGAGAGGATCACCAGGCCCTCGGCGTGCCGGCGCATACGGGTCGTCAAGTGGTCCAGGCGGAACAGGTCCGCCAGTTCCTCGGTGTCCTCGGTCCGGCGCTCCATGGCGTCGAGGAGGGTGAGCTGCTTGTGGAGCAGGACCTGGCTGCGGCGCGCGAGGTTGACGAAGACCTCGGAGACGCCTGCGCGCAGCTCGGCCTGCTTGACGGCGGCCTCGACGGCGGCGCGCTGCAGGGTGTTGAGGGCCTGGCCGACCTCGCCCATCTCGTTCTTGTCGTACTCGAGGCGCGGGACCTCGGTCTCGACGTCGACCTGCTCGCCCGCGGAGAGGCGGCGCATGACGCTGGGCAGGCGCACTCCGGAGGCCTCGTGGGCGTCCAGACGCAGCTGCCGCAGATCGCGGATGAGGGTGCGGCCGACGCGTACGGACAGGAAGAGGGAGAGCAGGAGCGCGATCAGGCCGAGTGCGCCGGCGATGACCGCCTTGGCGATGACGCCGACGGCGACGGGGTGGACGCGGTCCTGGTAGCGGTCGTTCGCCTGGTCGTTGAGGGTGCCGAGCTCGTCGAGCACGTTGCCGGCGGCGCTGTCCCAGCTCTTGGCGGAGACGCCGCGGGGGGCTCCGGCCCCGGAGGAGACGGCGGCTTCCTCGGCCACGCGCAGGGGAGCGGAGGAGGCGTTCTTCCAGAAGCTCTGGTAGCGGTCACGTTCGGCCACGGGCAGCAGCGGCAGGTTGACGTCGTACATCAGGGTGCGCTGGGCCACGAGGTCGGAGATGTCCCGCTCTTCGGAGTGGGAGATCCTGCCGACGATCAGGGCGGAGCCGAGGAGGGCGTCCTCGCGGGACAGCAGTTCGCGGGCACGGGCCAGATTGACCAGCGCGCGGTACTGCTTGTCCAGTTCGACGTTGTCGACGACGTGCAGGTTGGCCAGGAGGACGTAGCAGGGGTCGACGAGCCGGTTGTAGAGGTCGAGGGCCTGGGTGCGGTTGACGGTGCCGTCCTCGACGCTGCGGCGCAGCGACTCGATACCGTCGAAGGCGTCCAGGACCGCGGTCAGCCGCTCGTCGGTGTCCGCGCCCATCGCGTCGCGCACGTCCGGGTTCCGGGCGTTCTCGCGGATGCTGCCGACGGCCTCGTCGGTGGCGGTCCGGCTGCGCCGGAGCGCGGCGAGCCCGTCGGAGGCGCGGGGGTCGGCGAGGTAGACGAGGGTCTGGCGGCGTTCCTCCTGGAGGAAGCGAACGGTGTCCTCGATGGGGTAGCCGATCTTCTCCACCACGGACGACACGTTGAACAGGTCGCCCGCCTCACGTCCCGTGAGCACCGTGGCGAAAGCCCAGATCGCGGTCAGGGACACCAGCGGCACGAGAAGCAGCGCCACGATCTTCCGGCGGATGGACTTCCCGCGAAAGCGCATGGCCTCCCCCAGCTCGGGCCCCCGGCTACCGGGGGTACACATGTGCGTCAACAAACGGCGCGAGCCTACTACCGACCCACAGGGAACTCGAAGACCGGTCCGGAACCTGAACTTCCGCGCCAGCCACGAGGCATGGCGAGTTGTCCGGGCATTGCGGGAGTTGTCTCCCCGAAACCGGTGGTCGCGACGTGACTCAATCCTCGAACTCCGCCAGGGCGGTTGGCTGAAATTTTTCGGTTTTCGGGAATCTTCACGAGGAGTCGTTCGTCCTTCTCTTTGGGAAACGGGGGCGGAATCGGCCACAGGAGCCGCGTCCCGCACCTGGGCGGCGTAAAACAGCGCAAGCCGGGCAGCCACTGGGGAGCACGGGTCTTCGGATGCGAGCGAGCGGTCTGCTGGCGGTGGGGAGTGACACGGTGATGGGCACGGCGGAACGGCGCGGTGCGCCCAGGGTTGATGGGGCGCAGCTGACGGGGCATCGGGATCCCGGGGCGACCGATCGCGACATACCCGAGGGCGTGGCGGAGCCTTCGGGACAGACGGAGGTTCAGGCTCACGAGGTGGATCGCGGCGCCCGGGCGCAGCGGTACTACCGGCCCTTGTGGGTCGAGGAGCCCGCGCGGCGGCGGCGCATGCCGGATCCGGTGCGGACGGCGGCCGTACGGGCGGTCCTCCTCATAGCCGTGACGCTGATTCAGGCGATGGTGGCCTTCCTGTGCACGATGGCCGGGTCCTGGCTGGCGTTCCCGATGGTGATCAGCAGTGTGGTGAGCACGATCGCGGCCACATGGGGTGCGCTCGACGTGTGGGTGACGCGCCAGGTCTGGAACCAGCGCCACGGGGTGGTGTCCGTGCCGAGCAGCACGGCGCGGGCCCTGCGGCGCGAGCGGCGCCGGACCCGGCGGCAGGAGCGGGCCGCCGAGCGGGCGCAGGAGCGGATACGCCGGCGGGGTGGAGCCGGGCAGTTGTCCCACTCGTGAGGGGTGGGGCGCGGCGGGCCCGGTGACCGGATGCGCGTGCGGCCGCCGGGCCGGGGCCCCGAGCCGGCACCTCCTCAGCGTAGGACCGACTGTGCCCGCCCCTCCCCCGCGCTCCGCGTGAGTTCGCGTCTTGCGCGCATGAAGGGACGCGGGCGGTCCACGGCGAGTACGGCCGTCGTACGGCCGTCCCGCTCGTACCGGGCGAGGAAGCCGCCTTCGGCCGGTGCGCCGTCGGAGAGTTCGCCCTCGGTGACGCGGACGGTGTCGCCGTCCCTGTGCCGGCCGGCGAACTGGATGCGGGCGCCGTACTGGTCGGACCAGAAGTAGGGCACCGCCACGGCGGTCTCGGCGGTGCATCCGGCGAGCAGGTTGGTCACGGCGACCTTCGGCTGCCGGGTGGCGGACGTCCAGTGCTCGGCGCGGTGGCCGCCGACGCTGGCGACGTCGCCCACGGCGACGACCTGCGGCAGGGCCGACACACAGCCGTCGTCGCACAGGACGCCGTCCCGCAGGGCCAGGGTGGAGCCGGCCAGCCAGGCGGTGTTGGGGACGGCGCCGATGCCGACGATCACGATGTCCGCGGGGAGGGTACGGCCGTCGGTGAGGTCCACTCCGGTGACGGCGGCGGTACCTCGCAGTCCGGCCACGCCGGTGCCGGTGACCAGGTCCACGCCGGCGCGGCGGTGCAGCGCGGCACACACGGCGGCCATCTCCGCGCCCAGCTGGGGCACCAGTGGGAGCGGGGCGGCCTCGACGACCCTGACGGAGTGGCCGAGGGAGGAACACGACGACGCGGTCTCGGCGCCGATGAAGCCGCCGCCGATGACGACGACCCGGCGCGGACCCCGGGCGAGTTCCTCGCGCAGGGCCCGGGCGTCGTCGAGGGTGCGCAGCGTGTGCACTCCGGCCAGGGTGTCGCCGGGCAGGCGCCGGGCCGAGGCGCCGGTGGCGATGACGACGCCGTCGGTGGAGACGGTGCGGCCGTCGTCCAGCAGCACGGTCCGGCCTCGGGCGTCGAGGGCGCGGGCACGGACGCCGAGGATCCACTCGGCGCCGAGTTCTGCGGTCTCTTCGGCGTCGGTGAGGGCGAGTTGGGTCTCGTCGGCCCGGCCCGTGAGGAAGTCCTTCGAGAGAGGTGGTCGGTCGTACGGGGCGTGGGGTTCGTCACCGATGATCACGAGACGTCCGTCGAAGCCCTGGGCGCGCAGTTCCCGGGCGGCGTAGAGACCGGAGAGCGAGGCGCCGACGATGGTCACGGTTCGCATGCGGGGTGCCCCCTCTCACCGGCCCGGGTACGGCATCCTCGGGCCCTCGGCCCCTCGTCGTCGCAGACCCCGGTGCGGCACAGCAGGGGCGTGGCCTCGCCGCTCGTGTCTGCTGTGCGCTGCGCGTTCACGCCGCCGTTCCTTCCTTCGCCGCGAGGTGGACGTGGATGAGGCCGTCGTCGACGGTGACGCGGTGGGTGCGGACGGAGCGGCGGGCCGGGAGACAGGTCGGGGCGCCGGTGCGCAGGTCGAACGAGGCGGCGTGCAGCGGGCATTCGACGAGGCAGCCCTCCAGCCAGCCCTCGGAGAGGGAGGCGTCCTGGTGGGTGCAGGTGTCGTCGATGGCGTAGAGATCGCCGTCGTCGGTGTGAAACACGGCGACGGGCGGGGTCGTCTCGACGCGGAAGGACTCACCCTTGGGGAGGTCTTCGAGGCGGCAGACGGGAATCACGGGCCCCCCTCTCGGTCCGGGACACATGGTCCGGACCAGTTCGGCCAGACTGTAGGCAGTTCCAGGGAGTGCCGGACCGTGGCGGGTCCGGGCACGGGAAGGTGTTGGTGCACGTCATCCGTTCCAGCGCTCGGGGCGAGTCCCCTGCCGGGAGCTGGACCCCTACCGAGATCCGGACGCTTCGGTAACATGATGTTTCACATGGCGCATGAGCAAGCGCCATACGCAACAGAATCCGGGCGGGGCGACCGCCGCGTCAAGGGGTTCCCGCAGATGCGGCCCAAACAGGGCCGACAGGTGGTGAGTGTTCAGCCATGACCCGCACGCAGAAGCAGTCCGGCCAGGAGGAGAATCACACGGAGAGCGGAGCCAGGAGCGGCAGAGGCGCGGCGAGTGCCGTCCAGTCGGTGGATCGCGCCGTGAGTGTGCTGGAGATCCTCGCCCGGCACGGCGAGGCGGGGGTGACCGAGATCGCCGACGAGCTGGACGTGCACAAGTCCACGGCGTTCCGGCTGCTCGGGGTGCTGGAGAACCGCGGCCTGGTGGCCCAGGCGAAGGACCGCGGCAAGTACTACCTGGGCGCCGGCGTACTGCGCCTCGCGGGGGCGGCGGCAGTGCGGCTGGACGTCTCGCAGGAGGGCGTCCCGGTGTGCCGGGAGCTCGCCGACGAGCTGGGCGAGACGGTCAACATCGCGGTCCTGGACGACGACGCGGCGGTCAACATCATGCAGGCCCGCGGCACCGCGTCCGTCACCGCGCAGAACTGGCTCGGCCGGCGCACCCCGCTGCATGCCACCGCCAGCGGAAAGGTGCTGCTCGCCCATCTGCCGCCGACCCTGCGCGAGGGCCTGCTGGCGCGCCCGCTGCACCGCTTCACCGAGCGGACCACGACGGTCGCGTCCCTGCTGCGCGGCGAGTTGGACACCGTGGTGCAGCAGGGGTACGCGATCACGAGGGAGGAGCTGGAGATCGGGCTGGCGGCGGCGGCGTCTCCGGTGCGGGCGCACGACGGCAAGGTCATCGCGTCGCTCAGCGTCTCGGGGCCGGTGTACCGACTGACCCCGGAGCGGCTGCCCGAGGTCGCCAAGCGCACGGAAGCGGCCGCCATCGAGCTGTCCCGTCGTATGGGGTACGGCTTCTGACGTAGCCCCGGCCGTCACCGGCAGGCGCGGGAGCACAGCGCGGGATCAGGAGAATCCCTGGTCCCGCGCTGTTGCGTGTCCGGGGCCTTTCGCCCCTCCCGTTCCGTTTTCCAAGGGTTGACCCGAACCATGGCCCGCACCTCTTGACGGCTCCTCGATGGCGTTCCCACTATGTTTCCCATCGCGCAACCCATCGTGCACTGCGCAACAGCAGAGGAGCGTGGTCGTGCCACACGAGGTCCGTGCCGTAGTCGCTGTCGAGAAGGGTGCACCCGTCCGGGTGCAGACGATCGTGGTGCCTGATCCCGGGCCCGGGGAGGTCCTCGTCGGTGTGCAGGCCTGCGGGGTCTGCCACACGGATCTGCACTACCGTCAGGGCGCGATCAACGACGACTTCCCCTTCCTGCTGGGCCATGAGGCGGCGGGCACGATCGAGGCGGTCGGCGAGGGAGTCACCGAGCTCCGGTCCGGCGACTACGTGGTGCTGGCCTGGCGTGCCCCCTGCGGCGGTTGCCGCTCCTGTCGCCGCGGCCGCCCCTGGTACTGCTTCGGCTCCCGCAACGCGGCCCAGCCGATGACCCTGCCGGACGGCACACCGCTCTCCAACGCGCTCGGCATCGGGGCGTTCGCCGAGAAGACGCTGGTCGCGGCGGGGCAGGCGGTGAAGATCGACCCGGCGGCGCGCCCGGAGGCAGCCGGACTCATCGGCTGCGGCGTGATGGCCGGATACGGCGCGGCGGTCAACACCGGCAACGTCGGCCGGGGCGACTCGGTCGCGGTGATCGGCTGTGGCGGGGTGGGCGACGCGGCCATCGCGGGCGCCTGTCTCAACGGTGCCATGAAGGTCATCGCCGTCGACATCGACGACAGGAAGCTCGACCAGGCGGAGAAGTTCGGCGCGACCCACACCGTCAACTCGCGGGGCACGGACCCGGTCGAAGCGGTGCGGGAACTCACCGGCGGCTTCGGAGTCGACATCGCGATCGACGCGGTGGGCCGGCCCGAGACCTTCCGGCAGGCCTTCTACATGCGCGATCACGCGGGTCTGCTGGTCCAGGTCGGCGTGCCGTCCCCCGAGATGAAGGTGGAACTTCCGCTGATCGACGTGTTCTCGCGGGGCGGCGCGATCAAGTCGTCCTGGTACGGCGACTGTCTGCCGAGCCGGGACTTCCCGTTCCTCATCGACCAGTACCTGTACGGGCTGCTGGACCTGAACGCGTTCGTCAGCGAGACCATCGCCCTGGACCAGGTGGAGGCGGCGTTCGCGAAGATGCACCGGGGCGAGGTGCTGCGCTCGGTGGTCGTGCTGTGAGCACACACCCCACCCCCTGAGCCTGCGGTCTCACGCACCTCGCAACCTTCGGACAACGGCTCCCCCGTACCTCCCCGCGGCCCCCAACGCCCCACTCCCCCAACGCGTTCAACCGTCCCGGCAAGGAGGGGCATGTCCAGCACACCCGAAAACCCCCGCGTGGTCGTCATCGGTGCCGGCATCGTCGGCTGCTCCCTCGCCGACGAACTCACCGCGCGCGGCTGGACCGGCATCACCGTCCTCGAACAGGGGCCCCTGCCCGCCCCCGGCGGCTCCACCTCGCACGCGCCCGGCCTCGTCTTCCAGACCAGCCCCTCGAAAACCCTCACCGCCCTCGCCCGGTACACCGTCGAGAAGTTCGGCTCCCTCGACGTCGACGGCGTCTCCTGCTTCCACCAGGTCGGCGGCCTGGAGCTGGCCACCAGCCCCGAGCGCCTCGCCGAGTTGCACCGCAGGGCCGGCTACGCCGCCTCCTGGGGCGTGCGCGGCGAGATCGTCAGCGCCGCACGCTGCAAGGAACTGTGGCCGCTGATCGACGAGTCGATGGTCCTCGGCGGCTTCCACACCCCGGACGACGGCCTCGCCCGGGCCCTGCTCGCCGCCCGCGCCCAGATGAGCCGGGCCACGGCACGGGGCGCCCGCTTCCTGGACCGGCACACGGTCACCGGCATCGAGCAGGCGGACGGCCGGGTCACCGCCGTCGTCACCGACCGGGGCACCTTCCCGGCCGACCATGTCGTCTCGGCGGCCGGATTCTGGGGTCCGGTCATCGGCCGCATGGCCGGTGTCGACGTCCCTCTGCAACCGCTCGCCCACCAGTACGCAAGGACCGGGCCGCTTCCCGAGCTGAGCGGCGCCACCGTGGAGGCCTCGAAGCCCATCCTCCGCTTCCAGGACCGGGACCTGTACTTCCGCGAGCACACCGACCGCATCGGCATCGGCTCCTACGCCCACCGGCCCCTGCCCGTCGACCCGTTCGCGGTCCTGCCGTACGACGAGGCCCGTGCCCGGAGCATGGACATGCCGTCCTCGTACCCCTTCACCGAGGAGGACTGGGCCCCCAGCTGGGCCGACTGCCGGCAGCTCATGCCCGCCCTGCGCGACGCGGAGATCGAGGCCGGCTTCAACGGTGTCTTCTCCTTCACCCCGGACGGCATGCCGGTCCTCGGTGAGTCCCGGCGGCTGCGCGGCTTCTGGCTGGCGGAGGCCGTCTGGGTCACGCACTCCGCCGGTGTCGCGAGGGCCGTCGCCGAGTGGATGGTGGACGGGCGGCCGTCGGTCGATCTGCACGAGTGCGACCTCACGCGGTTCGAGGAGGCACAGCGCTCACCGTCGTACGTCCTCGAGCGCGGTGCGCGGCAGTTCATCGAGGTGTACGACGTCATCCACCCCCTCCAGCCGATGGAGCGGCCACGGCCCCTGCGCGTCAGCCCCTTCCACGCCCGGCAGCAGCAGCTCGGCGCCTACTTCCTGGAGGGCGGCGGCTGGGAGCGCCCGCACTGGTACGAGGCGAACGCCCCGCTCGTGGACACCCTCGGGCCCCTCCCCGAGCGGGATCCCTGGGCGGCCCGCCACTGGTCCCCCATCGCGGCGGCCGAGGCGAAGGCGACCCGCGAGGGCGTCGCCCTCTACGACATGACGCCCCTGCGTCGCCTCGAAGTCACCGGCCCCGGAGCCCTCGGCTTCCTCGACCGCATGACCAGCAACAACCTCCGCAAGAAGCCCGGCGCGGTCACCTACACGCTGCTCCTCGACGAGTGGGGCGGCATCCGCTCCGACCTCACCGTGGCCCGTCTCGCCCCCGACCGCTTCCAGGTCGGCGCCAACTCCCCCGCCGACCTGGACCGGCTGCTGCGCCACGCCCCCGCCGACGTCCACATCCGGGACGTCACCTCCGGCACGTGCTGTGTCGGCGTCTGGGGCCCGCTCGCCCGCGACCTCGTCCAGCCGCTCACCCCGGACGACTTCTCGCACGAGGCGTTCGGCTACTTCCGCGCGAAGGAGACGTACATCGGGCACGTCCCGGTGACGGCCATGCGGCTGAGCTACGTCGGCGAGCTCGGCTGGGAGCTGTACACCACCGCCGACCTGGGGCTCCGGCTCTGGGACACGCTGTGGGAGGCCGGCCGGGAGCTCGGCGTGATCGCGGCCGGGCGCTCGGCGTTCAACTCCCTGCGCCTGGAGAAGGGCTACCGCGCCTGGGGCGTCGACATGACCGACGAGCACGACCCGTTCGAGACGGGCGTCGGCTTCGCGGTGCGCATGGACCGGGAGGACTTCGTCGGCAAGGCGGCCCTGGCCCGGGCCGGCGAGCCCGCCCGCCGCCTCACGCCCCTTCTCCTCGACGATCCCGCATCCGTCGTCCTCGGCAAGGAGCCGGTCTTCGTGGACGGCACCCCGGCCGGCTACGTCACCAGCGCGTCGTACGGCTACACGCTCGGCCGCTGCGTCGCGTACGCCTGGCTGCCCGCCGGTCTTCCCACGGGCACGGGCGTGCACATCGAGTACTTCGGCGAGAAGGTCCCGGCCACGGTCGCCGACGAGCCGCTGTTCGACCCGAAGATGACACGCATCCGCCGCTAGCACCCCATGCCTTCTCCCCTCCGAGGAGCACGCACGTGACGACGACCCCGATCACCACGAGCCTGATCGCCACCCTCCCCGGGCCCTACTACACCGACCCGGACGTCTTCCGGCAGGAGCAGGAACGCGTCTTCGAGTCGATGTGGTTCTGCGCGGTCCGCAGCTCCGACCTGGACCGGCCCGGCGCCTTCCGCACCGTCCAGGTCGGTCGCGAGAGCGTCATCATCACCCGTACCCGCAAGGGCGAACTGCGCGCCTTCCTCAACGTGTGCCGGCACCGCGGGGCGCGCCTGTGCACGGAGGAGTCGGGCGAGATCCGCCGCACACTGCAATGCCCGTACCACGCGTGGACGTACGACCTCGACGGCAAGTTGATCGCCGCACCCAACTTGATCAAGATGCCGGACGTCGATCGCGTCGCATACGGATTGATCAATGTCGCCCTGCGCGAGTGGCTCGGCTACGCCTGGGTGTGCCTCGCGGACGACCCGCCCTCCTTCGAGGACACGGTCCTGCACGCGGCCGTCGAGCGGCTCGGCGACGTGGCCGCGATCGATCATTACGGCACGGAGAACCTCGCGCTCGGCAAACGCATCACCTATGACGTGCAGGCGAACTGGAAACTGATCGTCGAGAACTTCATGGAGTGCTACCACTGTGCGACGATCCACCCCGAGCTGACCGAGGTGCTGCCCGAGTTCGCCGACGGTTACGCCGCCCAGTACTACGTGGGACACGGCGCCCGGTTCGGGGACGAGGTCAAGGGCTTCACGGTCGACGGCAGCGAGGGCTTCGGCAGGCTGCCCGAGGTGAGCGCCGAGCAGGACCGCCGCTACTACGCCATCACGGTCAAGCCGACCGTCTTCGTCAACCTCGTCCCGGACCACGTCGTCCTGCACCGCATGTTCCCGCTCGCCGAGGACCGCACGGTCGTCGAGTGCGACTGGCTGTACGCGCCCGACGTGGTGCAGTCCGGGACCGACGTGACCAAGTCCGTAGAGCTCTTTCACCGGGTCAACGTCCAGGACTTCGCCGCCTGTGAACGGACACAGCCGGCGATGGCTTCCCGCGCGTACCGCGAGGGCGGTGTGCTGGTCCCCAACGAGCACCACATCCAGATCTTCCACGAATGGCTCGTCGAGCGGCTGGGAGGCGCGCATGCCGGACCTGTTCATTGACGGTGAGTGGCGGGGGGCGGTCGACGAGCGCACGCGTGAGATCCACTGCCCGGCCGACGGCTCCCTGGTGGGGGTCGTGGACGAGGCGGGCGGCAAGGACACGGTGGACGCGATCACGGCGGCCCGCCGCGCCTTCGACGAAGGGCCCTGGCCGCGGACCCCGGCCCAGGAGCGCGGCGACCTGCTGCTGCGCGTCGCGGAGCTGCTCGTACGGGACAAGGACGCCCTCGCCCGCGCGGAGTCCCTGGACACGGGCAAGCGGCTCGTCGAGAGCGCGTACGACATCGACGACATCGCGATCTGCTTCCGATACTTCGGGCGGCTGGTGGCGAGCGAGCACGGCCGGGTCGTCGACACCGGCCGGGACGACGTCGACAGCCGGGTGGTGCACGAACCGGTCGGCGTGTGCGGGCTGATCACGCCCTGGAACTACCCGCTGCTGCAGACGGCCTGGAAGGTCGCCCCGGCCCTCGCGGCGGGCAACACCTTCGTGCTGAAGCCGAGCGAACTGACCCCGCACACCGCGATCCGCCTTCTGCGGCTGCTGGCGGAAGCCGGTCTTCCGTCAGGCGCCGGCAACCTGGTCCTGGGCGCCGGTCCGGAGGCGGGCGCCCCGCTCGCCGACCACCTGGACGTGGACCTCGTCTCGTTCACCGGCGGCCTGGAGACCGGCCGCCGGCTGATGGCGGCGGCCGCCGGGACGGTGAAGAAGGTGGCCCTGGAACTCGGCGGCAAGAACCCGAACATCGTCTTCACCGACGCCGGGTTCGAGGCGGCCGTCGACATGGCGCTGACCGCCGTGTTCCTGCACTCGGGCCAGGTGTGCTCGGCCGGGGCGCGGCTGCTCGTCGAGGACTCCCTGCACGACCGGTTCGTCGACGAGGTCGTACGCCGGGCGCAGTCCATCCGGCTGGGCGGGCCGTTCGACGAACGGGCGCGGACCGGGCCGCTGATCTCGGCCGCGCACCGCGCCAAGGTCGAGGCGTACGTGGCGAAGGGCCTGGCGGAGGGCGCGGTGCTGCGCTGCGGCGGCTCGCGCCCGGACCGGCCGGACCTCGCGGACGGCTTCTACTACCTGCCCACGGTGCTGGACGAGTGCGTCGCGGGGATGTCGGTGGTCCAGGAGGAATCCTTCGGGCCGGTCCTCACGGTCGAACGGTTCAGCAGCGAGGAGGAGGCCGTACGCCTCGCCAACGACACGGTCTACGGCCTGGCCGGCGCCGTGTGGACGAGCGACGAGGCCCGCGCGGCCCGGGTCGCGGCCCGGCTGCGGCTCGGCACCGTCTGGATCAACGACTACCACCCCTACGTCCCGCAGGCGGAGTGGGGCGGATTCAAGCAGTCCGGCTTCGGCCGCGAACTCGGGCCCGCGGGGCTCGCCGAGTATCGCGAGACGAAGCACATCTGGCGCAACACCCGTCCCACACCCCAGGGTTGGTTCGACTGATCCACCTCGCCCCGAGGCACACCCATTGAGGAACCGCCCATGAAGACAACCGCGGAGTCGACCGACCGAGACAGCCGGGACGACGCCGAACTCACCGAGTTCGGCTACAGACCCGAGCTCAAACGCACCCTCGGCAACTTCCACACCTTCGCCGCCGGGATCAGCTACATCTCCATCCTGACCGGCACCTTCCAGCTGTTCTACTTCGGCTACGGCAGCGGCGGCCCCGCCTACTGGTGGTCGTGGCCGATGGTCTTCGCCGGCCAGTTCATGGTCGCCCTGTGCTTCGCGGAGCTCGCCGCCCGCTATCCCGTGGCGGGCTCCGTCTACAACTGGTCGAAGAAGATAGGCAACCCGCATCTGGGCTGGCTCGCCGGCTGGATGATGCTGATCGCCTCGATCGTGTCCATATCGGCCGTCGCACTGGCCTACCAGTTGACGCTGCCGCAGATCTCGTCGTTCTTCCAGTTCGTGGGCGACGGCACCGGTACGTACGACGTGGCGACCAACGCGGTCATCCTGGCCGCGGTGTTGATCCTGTTCACGACCCTCGTGAACGCCTTCGGCGTCAAGCTGATGGCAAGGATCAACACGGCGGGCGTGTTCATCGAGTTGATCGCCACGGTCGTATTGATCATCATGTTCGCGGTCCACATCACGCGTGGTCCACAGGTCGTCGTGGAAACGCACGGCACCGGCGCGGGGTACGGGAACGGCTACCTGGGTGCCTTCCTGGTGGCCTCGCTGGCCTCGGCGTACGTCATGTACGGCTTCGACACCGCCGCCTCGCTCGGCGAGGAGTCCCTGGACCCGACCCGGAACGCGCCGCGCGCCATCATCCGGGCGATCGTGGCGTCCTTCGTCCTCGGCGGCCTCATCCTCCTGCTCGCCCTGATGAGCGTGTCCAGTCTGAAGGGCGAGAAGCTCTCCACTGACGGCCTGCAGTACATCGTGCTGGACGTGCTCGGCCCGACGGCCGGCAAGGCGATGCTGTGGTGCGTGCTGATCGCGGTGACGGTGTGCGCCCTGGCGGTGCACACGGCGGCGGTCCGGCTGGCGTTCGCGATGGCCCGTGACAACAACCTGCCCGCGTCCTCGAAGCTGGCCAAGTGCCACCCGCGGTTCCAGACGCCGGTCCTGCCGACCGTGATCATCGGGATCCTGGCGCTGGCGATCCTGGTGGTCAACATCCGCCAGCCGCAGATCTTCACGGTCGTCACCAGCATCGGCATCATCATGATCTACCTCGCCTACCTGGGCGTCACGGTGCCGCTGCTGGTCGCCCGGCTGCGCGGCAAGTGGCAGCCCGCGGGAGAGGGCCGCTTCTCCCTGGGCCGCTGGGGCCTGCCGGTCAACATCCTGGCCGTCCTGTGGGGCGCCGCCATGACGCTCAACCTGATCTGGCCCCGGGCCGCGGTCTACAACGCCGCGGCTCCCTACCACTGGTACCTGCGCTGGGGCGCGGTGCTGTTCGTCGCCGTCATCGCCGGCGGCGGCTTCGCCTACTACTGGTTCGTCCAGCGGCACCGCACCGGCGTGCTCGCCGAGCACCGCTCGCAGGTCACGGACGCCGCTCCCGTCGCCGCCCCGGCGGCCGACTGAAGGCTGAGGGAGAACCCATGAGTACACATGAGTTCGACTACGTCGTGGTCGGCGGTGGCACCGCGGGCAACGTGGTGGCCTCCCGGCTCTCCGAGGACCCCTCCGTCACGGTGTGCGTGCTGGAGGCCGGCCCGAGTGACGTCGGCGACGACGACGTCCTGCGGCTGGAGCGCTGGATGGGCCTGCTGGAGTCCGGCTACGACTGGGACTATCCGGTCGAGCCGCAGGCCAGCGGCAACAGCTTCATGCGGCACGCCCGGGCGAAAGTGCTCGGCGGCTGCTCCTCCCACAACTCCTGCATCGCCTTCTGGGCCCCGGCCGAGGACCTCGACGACTGGGCGGCCGCGGGCTGCACGGGCTGGAGCGCGGCCGACCTGTTCCCGCTGTACCGGCGGCTGGAGAACAACGACGCGCCCGGCGACCACCACGGCCGCACCGGCCCGGTGAAGCTGCGCACGCTGAAGAGCGACGACCCGTGCGGCACGGCCCTGCTGGAGGCGTGCGCGCAGGCGGGCATCCCCACGGTCCCCTTCAACACGGGCCGCACGGTGCTCCGGGGCGCCAACTGGTTCCAGATCAACTCCGACGAGAACAACATCCGCCAGTCGTCCTCGGTCGCCTATCTGCATCCGATCCTCGGCAAACGCCCCAACCTGGAGGTTCGGACGGGCGTACGCGCCAAGAAGCTGGTGCTCGAGGGGCGGCGCTGCGTGGGCGCCGAATACCTCGACCCGGACCTGATCCACACCCGGACGGTACGGGCCCGGCGCGAGGTGATCGTCTCCTGCGGGGCGATCGACTCGCCGAAGTTGCTGATGCTGTCGGGCATCGGGCCGGCCGGGCATCTGCGCGAGACCGGCGTCGAGGTGGTCATGGACGCACCCGGCGTCGGCGAGAACCTCCAGGACCACCCCGAGGGCGTGATCATGTGGGAGGCCCGGCAGCCCATGACCACCACGTCCAGCCAGTGGTGGGAGGCGGGCATCTTCTACGACACCGAGCCCGGGCTCGACCGGCCGGACCTGATGTTCCACTACGGGTCCGTGCCGTTCGACATGAACACCGCCCGGCACGGCTACCCCACCTCCGAGAACGCGTTCTGTCTCACGCCCAACGTGACGCGGGCGAGGTCACGGGGGACGGTAAGACTGCGGACCCGGGACTACCGGGACAAGCCCAGGGTCGATCCGCGGTACTTCACCCACGAGCACGACGTGCGGGTGATGACGTACGGGCTGAGGCTGGCCCGGCGGATCGCCGAGCAGCCCGCGTTGAGCGGCTGGGCGGGGGCCGAGCTGGCGCCCGGGCCGGAGGCGCGGACGGATGACGAACTGCTCGACTACGTCCACAAGACGCACAACACCGTCTATCACCCGTCCTGCACCGTGAAGATGGGGGCGGACGACGACCGCTCCGCGCCCCTGGACGCACGACTGCGGGTCAAGGGAGTGGAGGGGCTGCGGGTCGCGGACGGGTCGGTCATGCCCCACCTCGTCACCGTCAACCCCTGTATCACCACCATGATGATCGGCGAGAAGTGCGCCGACCTCCTGCGGGAGGACGCCCGGATCTAGGAAACCGGGCGTTTGTACATCCTGGTCGCCGTGATCTCGCTGTGTACGGCCTCCCCGTCGGGAGCCTCACGCGGCAGGCCCGGGCGGAGGTGTTCCTCGACGCTGATGTACTTGAGGCCCGCCCTCAGGTCGGCGTCGTTGCGCATGCGGATGACCAGGGGGAACTCGGCCAGCGCGGTGGTGTCGAACAGGCCCGTGGTGTACAGCAGCTGCACACCCAGGGCGTCCGACACCGCCCGCTGGAGTTCCAGCAGGTACGTGGCGTTGGCGCGCCCGATGGGGTTGTCGAGGAACAGCGTGCCGGCGTGCCGGTGCTTGTCACGGCCCCGGTCGTTCGAGCGCAGCGCGGCCATCGTGCAGTAGAGGGCGATGGCGGCGGTGAGGAGCTGGCCGCCGGAGAAGACGTCGCCCATCTGCCCGACGGGGACCCGCTCGGCGCGCAGCACGGCGTCGGGCTTGAGGATCTCGACGGCGACGCCCTTGGGCTGGAGGGCGGCGGCGACGCCCCGCAGCAGCAGGGACATGCCGTCGCGGCGCAGATCGGAGTTCTTCTTGACGGCGGCGCGGGTCGCCTCGTCGATGACCTCGCCGAGCCGCTCGGTGAGAGTGGCCTGGTCGGGCTCCTCGAAGCGGATGCGCAGGAACTCCTGCCCCGACCACTCCCCGAGGCCCTCCGGCAGCCGGGAGAGCCGCTGGGCGGAGCGCAGGGTCGCCAGGGCCGACTCGACCAGGCCGCGCAGCCGGTCCACGATCGAGTCGCGGTTGCGCTCCAGCTGCTCCAGCTCGTCGGTCAGGACACGCAGGCGGGGCGCGAAGGCGTCTGCCCACTTCTGGGCGTGCTCGGGCAGCGCCGCGGCGGGCAGTTCGCGGATCTGCTGCCGGGCCGGCGTGCGGACCTGCTCGTAGCGTGTGGAGTTGGCGTGCCGGACGAGGATGTCGCTGGCCTCGCGGACGGCGGACTCGGCGGCGGACAGATCGGCGGCGCAGCCGCGCAGCGACCGGCGGGCCTCGGCGGCGGACTGCCGGGCCTCCTCCGGGCTGCCGGGGTACGGCTCCGTCTCCTCCTGCTCCTCCTCGGTGCCGTGCTCGCGCAGCAGATCGCGGAGCATGGCGGCGATCTCGTCGAAGCCGCTCGCCGCGTCCTCGGCGGCGCGGTGGGCGCCGAGGAGTTCGGCGTGCGCCTCCCTGGCCTGGTTGAGCGCCTCGGTGCGGGAGGCGAGTTCGGCCGTGGCGGTGCGCAGCAGGGTCTGCGCATGCTCGGCGTCGCGCGGCTGAATGTCCTGGGGGAGGTCGGTGTGGGCCTCGCCGTCCTCGGGTGCGAGCCGTTCGGCCTCGCCGCGCAGCCGCCCGAGCTGCTCGCTCGCGGTCGACATCCGGGTCTCCAGGAGCTGCACCAGCTCCTCGGCGCGGGCGGCGGCGGCCTGGCGGCTGGGCCCGTCGGAGCCGTCGGGGGATTCGAGGAGCTGCGCCGCGCGCGTGCGGACCTTGTTGCTCAGCCGGTCCAGCTCCGCGCGGGCCGCGCTCTCGTCGCTCTCGGCGCGGGCCTGCTCGGCGCGCAGGTCGGCGCCCACGCCGACCTTCTCGTACAGCTGGGACGCGGCCCGGTAGGCCTCTCGCAGGGCGGGCAGGGAGGCCTTGGGGAGCTGAGCCTCGTCCTCGGGTACGTCGTCGGGGGCGCCCGCGATCTCGGAGCGCTCGGCGCGCAGCGTACGGGCGGTGCGGCGGGTGTCGTCGGCGGCTCGCTGGGCGGCGCGCCGGTCCTCGTCGGCGGCCCGGGCCCGGTCCAGGCAGGCCTGGGCACTCGCCTCGGACTCGGCCGCCTCGTCGGCGAGTTCGCGCA
This sequence comes from Streptomyces flavovariabilis, assembly GCF_000725785.1. NCBI lineage: Bacteria > Bacillati > Actinomycetota > Actinomycetes > Kitasatosporales > Streptomycetaceae > Streptomyces > Streptomyces flavovariabilis. The sequence continues at coordinate 36,740 of NZ_JNXD01000014.1, forward strand.
GCTTGACCTGCCAGCCGGCCCGCTCGCGCAGCCGGAAGGCGAGCCCGGCGAGGGCGTCGGCGGAGCGGCGGGTCTTCTGGGCGGCCTCCTGCCGTTCGTCCCGGACGCGCGCGGCCTCGGCGGCGGTCTCGTCGGCCTCGGCCCGCACGGTCCGGGCCTCGGCCAGCTCGGCCTCCGACTCCTCGGCGAACTCGCGTGTGTCGTGCGCCGCCCGGGCCAGTTCGGTGAGCCGGCCGGCGGGGCAGCCGGTGCGCCAGGAGGTGAGCCGGGCGGCCAGCTCGCGGTCCTTGCCGAGCCGGGCGGCGAGCGTGCGGATCTCCTCGTCCCGCTCGGTCGCCCGGGCGCGCAGTGCCTGCCGCTCCTCGTCGGCGGCGTGCTCGTCGTGCATGGCGGGGTTCGGCGGCACGAGGAACACCTCACCGCTGTCGGTGCCCGGGGCCGGGGTCGGGGCGAGCAGGGCGGCGGCGGTGCCGACGGCCACGGCGGAACGGGGCAGCAGGGCCGCGTCGCCCAGCGCCTCCCGGGCCCGGGCGTGGGAGTCGGGGTCGGTGATGATGACGCCGTCGACGAGCTCGGGCCGGGCGGCCAGCACGCGTGCGTGGTCGGCCGGGTCGACGGCCTGGGCGAGATAGCGCCAGCCGGGCAGGGCGGGGATGCCGTGCTCGCCGAGGAACTCGACCGTGGCGAGCACGTCCGGGCCGGGCGGCAGCAGCCCGCCGTCACCGAGCGCGCCGAGGATCCGGGAGTCGTCGGCGGCGGCCGTACGCAGCTCGAACAGCTGCCGCTCGGCGGAGGAGACGGCGTCGTCGAGCAGATCGCGCAGGTCGTCGGCGAAGCGGTCGAGCTCCTCGGCGGTGAGCCCTTGCCCGCCGGAGGCTGCCGGCGCGATCGGCTCGCGGTCCGTGCCGTGGCGGGGCTGCGGGATGCCCGGGCGGGGCTCCGGGGTCAGGCTGAGCAGCTCCGCCAGCCGCTCCTCCCCCGCCAGTGCCTCGGCGGTGCGGCGCTCGGCCTCGTACGACCGCTCCGCCGCTGTCGCCGCGTCGGCCGCGCGGGCCGCGGTCAGTTCCGCGCGGCTCTCGGCGGAAGCGGCTTCGCGCGCGTGCTCCGTGGCCCGGCGGGACGCCTCGCGGGCCGAGTCCCAGGCCGCGACGGCGCTCTTCTCGGCGTCGCTGGCGGCGAGGGCCGCACGGGCCGGGTCGGCGTCCGGCGCGGAGTCGTCCAGCCAGCCGGCTCGTACCGCCTCGGCGGTCTCCTGCTCGACCTCCGCGAGGCGCTGCTTGAGGTGCCCGATCTCGCTGCGGGCGCGCTGCGCCTGCGTGGCGGCCGCAGTGGAGTCGCGGTAGGCCGCGTCGCTGACCTCCTGGAGGGCGGCGGAGCGCTCCTCCTCCTCGTTGGCGTGGCTCTCCGCCTTCTCCGCGGCCGCGTGCAGGGCGCGCACGAGGTCGACGGCGGCCTTGGAGCGGGCGGCCAGCGCGGGCGCCGCGTCCCGCTCGGCCTCCTGGATCGCGGCGGACACGCGGGTGACCCGGTCGGAGGCGGCGCGGTGGCGCAGTACGGCCTCGGCGGCCTGCCACGCCGAGTGGAGCGTGCGGGCGTCGGCGAGCTCGCGCTTCTGCGCGGCGGCGGACTTCTCGGCACCGGCGAGCGCCAGCGAGGCGTGTCGGTAGGCGAGTTCGGCGGAGATCAGCGCGCTGCGCTCGCGGGCCCCCTCGGCGTGTGTGACGGCGTACGCGGCGGCGGTGACCCGCTGGGCCAGGTCGGCGGCCCGGACCCGTTCCCGCGCACCGCGTGCGGACAGCCTGCGGGCCAGGGTCCGGGTACGGCGCTCGGCTCCGGTGTGGACGTCACGCGCGCGTGAGCGGGCCTCGGCGGCCTCGACGATCCGTCCGAGGAGGTCGACGGAGCCGGCGGTGAAGTCGCGTTCGGCGATCAGCTCGGCGCGTCGTCCCAGCTTGTTGCCGAAGCCGCTGACCAGGTCGGCGAGCCCGTCGGTGTCGCGGGTGTCGGTGACGGCGCGCAGCAGCAGGTCGGTGAAGTCGGCGTCCTTCTTGACCGCGAAGAGACCGGCGGCCTCACCCTCGTCGGCGTTCATCTCGCGCTGGTAGCGGAAGAGTTCGGGGTCGAGGCCGAGGTCGCCGAGGTGCTCGATCCAGCGGTCGTGGGTCTCCTCCCAGTGCACCTCCAGGTGCGGGTAGGTCTTGCCCGCCTCCGTGAGGGCGTCCCGGAAGCCCTTCATGGTGCGGCGCCGCCCGCGCGCGCTGGACTGGCCCTCGGCCGGGGCCCGTACGGCGGTGGCCTCCGCCACGGGGAGGTTGTCGAGGCTGAGTCCGGGCCCGGGACGGAAGGAGTACCAGGCCTCGGCGAACTTCCGCGGGTCGTTGGAGATCTGCCGCCCGCGCCACTCACTGACCTTGCCGACGACGACGCACTCGCCGGTCAGGACGTGCTGCCACTCCAGGGCGACGTGTCCGCAGTCGTCGGCGAGGAGGAACTTGCGCAGTACACCGGAGCTGGCGCCGCCGAGGGTGTTGCGGTGGCCGGGCAGCATCACGGAGAAGATCAGCTTGAGCAGCACCGACTTGCCGCCGCCGTTCTCCAGGAAGAGCACGCCCGCGGGCGCGGGCCGGCGCGGCGGGCCGACCGGCTCCTCCTCGAAGAACTCCGCCTGCGTGGGCGCGGGGTCGGGCACGATCTCGCCGACTCCCCGCAGGTCAAGCACGGTGTCGGCGTAGCGCGCACCGGCGGGCCCGATCGAGTAGAGGCGGACCCGGGACAGCTCGTACATGGCGGACTCTCGTAAGTCTTCGTGAAGTGGGGGGAGTTCAGGAGGAGTGGAACGGCAGCCCGGCGTCGGCGACCAGCTCCAGGTCGTCGCTCTCCTCCGGGGGCAGCAGCGTCGGTGTGCCGTCGGTGACGGGGACGACGCCCAGTTCCAGCAGCTCGGCCAGGGCGGCGCTGCCCGCCATGTCGCGGACCTGGAGCTGGTAGCGGGCGGTCGTGCGGTACGTGCCGCCGTGGTCGTCGCCGGTGCGCTGCAGGAATCCGGATTCGGTGAGGAAGGTGACGGCCTTGGCGACGATGCCGGTGGTCGAACCGGCGAGCCGGCGCGCGTCCTTGGTGGCGCCGGTGGCGCTGCGCCGCACCCAGATCCGCCAGGCGGCCTCCAGGCCGGGGGCGTCGGTGGCCGGGTCGGTGTTCTCGCCCTGTTCCTCGGCGCGCTCCTCCAGGCGGCGGCAGGCCTGGCGCACGAAGGCGTCGACGCCGTTGACCGTGACCCGGCCGATGTAGCCGTCGTCGGCGAGGTCCTCGGGGCGCGGGAACGCCATGGCGGCGACAGCGAGATGGGCGAGCCCGTGCAGGAACCGGTCGCCGCCGTCGGCGGACGTACGACGCGCGTAGTCGCCCATGCGGACGGCGAACACCGAGTCCTCGGCGGCGGTCACGGCCATGCCCGCGCGCGGGGACACCTCCAGGACGATCAGCCCCAGACCGGTCGCCACGGCGTCCGCGAGGCGCGCGAAGGGCGGGTCCTCCCGGTAGCGCCGCAGCAGGTCCGCGTACTCCTGGTCGCGGGCGGGCTGCAGCTTGGGCTGCAGCCCGAAGGACACGAGCCGGGCCGCGTCGGCGGCGTCGGCGGGAGTGACGGCGGCACCGGCCGCGGGGGCCGGCCCGTCCGGCTCGCTCCACTCGACATGCTCGCTCACGGTCGGGACTCCTTGTGCCACTCGTACTGACTCATGCTGCTTCCGTCCGGTCCGCCGCCATCCCCGCCGCGTCCAGCAAGGCGGTGCCGACGATCAGATCCGCACCGCCGAACTCCGGATCGTCGAGCTCGGTCCCGTCGTCCACGGCGAACAGCAGCTTCTGCTCGCCCTGCCGATAGGCCGTGCCGACCGGCGGGCTGGCGGCGTGCACCGCCAGTAGGGCCACCAGATAGGGCAGCTCGGGATCCTGCCGCCGGGCCTGCGCCAGCAGCCCCGACAACCGGCGCGGCGCGTCAGCCGGGAGGTCGAGCAGTTCCTGCGCCGCCGCCATCTGCTCCTCGCTGAACCGGCTGTCGTCCGGCGTGGCGATGAGGTCCGGCTCGGGCATCTCCGCGCCCAGATGCTCCCGCTCCACCGGCGGCGTCAGCAGTATGTCGACCAGGTCCCCGACCCGGACGGACACCGGTGTGCGCAGCCCGGTGCCGCGGCCGAAGAAGGCGTCGGTGACGCGGACGGCCTGCTCCAGCGGCAGTGGCAGCACGGGCGAGAGGAGATGGCCGTACAGGTCTGTGCCCGAGGTCGTCATCGGGGTGGCGAAGGCCTGCCGGTCCTGTTCGGCGCGGAACAGCGGCCCGGCCTCCAGCAGCCGGGACTGCAACTGTGTGTGCCGGCGGATGCAGTCCTTGACGATGTCGACGAGCTCGGCCGCGCGGCGCTTTTGCTCGGGGTCCTCGGACTCGTCCCGCGCCTTGCGGATGTTGGTGAGGATCGCGTTCTCGTGGCGGTAGCGGTCGGCGACGTGCTCCAGCGCCTCTGCGATCATGTCGGGCACGGTGGAGAGCCAGTCCACCGCGCGCACGTTGCGCCGGGTCGCGTCCAGGGCGCGGCGCAGGGTCTCCGAGTACTGCACGGTGCGGTAGCGGGCCTGTTCGGCAGCGAGCTGGGCGTCGGCGAGCCGGCCTCGGCTGATCAGCACCTCCAGCTTGACCTCGGCGGCGATCTGCGCGCTGGTGACGTCCGTGTCGAGGGCGCCGACGAGGACGTTGACCGCCTCGTCCGTCGTACGGAGGTAGACCGTGCCTCCGGGGCCGGGGACCTCCTCGATCAGCTTGAAGTCGTAGTCGCGGCGCACATAGGTGCCGTCCGCCCCGAACGTGCCGTACACGGCGCGGAAGCCACGGTCGACGCTGCCGACGTTGATCAGGTTCTCCAGGACCCAGCGGGCCACCCGCTCGTGCTCGGCGGCCGGCCGCCGCTCGGCCTGGGCGGCGATGCGCGGGATGAGGCGGGCGACGATCTGGTCGTGGTCCGCGCCCGTGTCGAAGTCCATGTTCAGGGTGACCAGGTCGATGGCCGCGAGGGCGACCTCCGCCATGCCGTACACCGAGTACTCGCCGGCCAGGTTGGCCTTGCGCGCGTCCAGGTCGTGCAGCGGCGCGGTGCAGGCGAGCGCGCGCAGGCGCCGCGCCAGGCCCTCGTCGGCGGCCGGCCCCGGCGCGGGGCGCGGCCCCGCGCTGAGCTGGGGCGGAACGCTGTCCGTCGATGCAGGCGAAGTCACGGTGCACAGACTAGGTCCTGGGTCTGACATCGGCCCAAACGGCGCGGTGCGGCTCCTCAGCCGTCCTCACCGACGCGACGGCGGTACACCTCGACCACCCGCTCCAGCGAGTCGTCGAGGTAACCGGCGAGGAGGCTTTCGGCCTGCTCGCGGTCCCCGTCCTGAAGAGCCTTCAGGACGGCGACATTTCGCGCGATATAGGGTTCGTGCAGCCGCTGCGGTTCGTCCACCACATGGAAGGCGAGGCGCAGTTCCGCGAAGACGCTCCGCATCAGCTCTTCCGTGCGCTCGCTCGCGGCCAGCGCGACCAGTTCCCGGTGGAAGTGGATGTTTGCCGTACCCACCGCCTTCCAGTCACCCTCCCGGGCCGCCGCCCGCCCCTCCGCGACCGCCCCGGCCAGCCCGTCGAGCCGGTACGGCGGCTCGCCGAGGCCGCGGACGACCGCACACTCGACGAGCCTGCGCGTGCGGTAGATGTCCTCGACGTCCTCCACGGTCAGGACCCGTACGAAGACGCCCCGGTTCAGCTCGTGGACGAGCAGGCGTTCGTGTGTGAGCAGCCGGAACGCCTCACGCAGCGTGTTGCGGGAGACGCCGAGCGCGCCGCCGATGCTGTCCTCCGACAGGCGGGTGCCGGGCGGGAAGTAGCCTTCGGCGATCCGGCTCCTGAGGATGTCCGAGACCCGTTCCGCGGTGCTGGTGCGCCCCAGGAGAGCCCGGTCGTCGGCGAGGTCCTTCAGCTGCTCTGCCATGCCGGAATTCAATCGCAGATCACAAGAACGAACCAACATGGGTATTGAGGGATCGTTGAACAATCCTCTACGGTGCTGTCATGGCGCCGCCTCCCCCACAGCGGCTCGTAGGCACGGCTCACCCCGAAGCACCCTCCGTCCTCCCTCTGCGAGGTGCCCATGAGCACGACCCCTCCACCGCAGGCCCTGACCGACGGCACACGCCCCGCGACCACTGAACGCACCTCGGACGACGGCGCGTTCGGCTGGCTGCGCGCACTGGGCCCGCGCGGCCGCCGCGCCTTCACCGGTGCCTTCGGCGGCTATGCCCTGGACTCGTACGACTACTTCACGCTGCCGCTGAGCATGGTCGCGCTGTCCGCCTACTTCGGCCTGAACAGCGGCCAGACCGGCCTCTTCACGACCGTCACGCTGGTCGTCTCCGCGATCGGCGGCGCCCTCGCGGGCGTGCTCGCGGACCGTGTCGGCCGGGTGAAGGCGCTGATGGTCACGGTCATCACCTACGCGGTGTTCACCGCCGCCTGCGGTTTCGCGCCCAACTACGAGACGCTGCTGGTCTTCCGCGCCCTCCAGGGTCTCGGTTTCGGCGGCGAGTGGGCGGTCGGGGCGATCCTGGTCGCCGAGTACGCGAGCGCCAAGCACCGGGGCCGCACGCTCGGCGCGATCCAGAGCTCCTGGGCGGTGGGCTGGGGCATGGCCGTAATCGCCTACACGGTCACCTTCTCGGTGGCCGGCGACGATCTGGCCTGGCGCATCATGTTCTGGACCGGGGCGCTGCCCGCGCTGCTCGTCGTCTGGCTGCGGCGCAGTGTGCACGACGCCCCCGAGGCAGCCGCCGCGCGCGAACAGAGCACTCAGAAGGGCTCGTTCACGGCGATCTTCAAGCCAGGTCTGCTGCGGGTCACGATCTTCGCCGGGCTGCTGTCGACCGGTGTCCAGGGCGGCTACTACACGCTGGCCACCTGGGTGCCGGCCTATCTGAAGTCCGAGCGCGACCTGTCGGTCGTCGGCACCGGCGGCTATCTGACGTTCCTCATATCGGGCGCGTTCATCGGCTACCTGACCGGCGGCTACCTCACCGACAAGCTGGGCCGGCGGCGCAACATCTGGCTCTTCGCCCTGCTGTCGGCGCTCTGCATCCTGGCGTACGCGAACATCCCGAGCGGCGCCAACAGCCTGCTGCTGGTGCTCGGCTTCCCGCTCGGGTTCTGCATGTCGGCGATCTTCAGCGGCTTCGGGTCCTACCTGAGCGAGCTGTACCCGACGGCGGTGCGCGGGACGGGGCAGGGCTTCACATACAACACCGGCCGCGCGGTGGGCGCCGTGTTCCCGACGACGGTCGGGTTCCTGGCCGACAGCTGGGGCATCGGCGGCGCGCTGGTCTTCGGCGCGATCGGCTACGGCATCGCGGCGCTGGCGCTGCTGGGGCTGCCGGAGACGCGTGGAAAGGAGCTCGCGTGAACCGCACGAGCACCGAGGACCGCCCCCTGCTCCTTCTCGACGAGCACGCGCACGCGTGGAGCCCCGAAACGGCCCGGGCCCGCTTCCGGGAGGGCCTGACGGGCCCCACGGCCGGGGTCGCGGCGGGCCACACCCAGGTCAACCTGATCTCGGTGCCCGCCGACTGGGCCTACGACATGCTGCTGTTCTGCCAGCGCAATCCCAAGCCCTGCCCGGTCCTGGACGTCACGGACGCCGGCTCCTGGACGACCGTGCTGGCCGACGGCGCCGACCTGCGCACCGACCTGCCGCGGTACCGCGTGTGGCGGGACGGCGAGCTGGTGGACGAGCCGACGGACGTGCGCGCGTACTGGCGGGACGACCTGGTGTCGTTCCTGATCGGGTGCAGCTTCACCTTCGAGTGGGCGCTGGGCGAGGCGGGCGTACCGATCCGTCATGTCGATCAGGGCCGCAACGTCCCGATGTACGTGACCGGCCGCCGGTGCCGTCCGGCGGGGCGGCTGCACGGACCGCTGGTGGTGTCCATGCGGCCGGTGCCGCCCCGGCAGCTGGCCGCGGCGATCCGGGAGAGCAGCCTCATGCCGGCGGTGCACGGCAGCCCCGTGCACTGCGGCGATCCCGCGGGGCTCGGCATCGACGACCTCGGCCGCCCCGACTTCGGGGACGCGGTGGACGCCGAGCCGGACGACATCCCGGTCTTCTGGGCCTGCGGGGTGACCCCGCAGGCGGCCGTGATGGCCTCGCGGCCGCCGTTCGCCCTCACGCACGCCCCGGGGCAGATGTTCCTCACCGACGCCCGCGACGAGCAGTACCGCGTGGCCTGACAGGAGACACTGGATTCATGGCCTGCATCGATCTGAACGCCGACCTCGGCGAGGGCTTCGGCCGCTGGCGGCTCACCGACGACGAACGGCTGCTGTCCGTCGTCACCAGCGCCAACGTGGCGTGCGGTTTCCACGCCGGGGACGCGGTCACCATGCGCAGGGTGTGCGAGCTGGCGGCCGAGCGCGGGGTCCGGATCGGCGCCCAGGTGTCCTACCGGGACCTGGCCGGCTTCGGGCGGCGCGCGATGGACGTGCCGCCCGCCGAGCTGGCCGCCGAGGTCGCCTACCAGATCGGCGCCCTGGAGGTGTTCGCACGCGCTGCCGGCGCCCGCGTGGCCTACGTCAAACCGCACGGCGCGCTCTACAACCGGGTCGTGCACGACGAGGAACAGGCCGCCGCGGTCGTCGACGGCGTACTCCTCGCGGACGCCGCCCTGCCCGTCCTCGGCCTGCCCGGCTCGCGCCTGCTGGAGCTGGCCGGGAAGGCCGGGCTGCCGGCGGTCACCGAGGCGTTCGCGGACCGGGCCTACACCGACGCGGGCACCCTGGTGCCGCGGGCCCGAGAAGGCGCCGTGGTCACCGACCCGGACACCGTCGTGGAGCGCTCCCTGAGCCTGGCCCGCTCGGGCGAGGTGGTCTCCCACACGGGGGTGCGCATCGAGGTGCGCGCACGTTCCCTGTGCCTGCACGGCGACACCCCCGGCGCGGTGGAGCTGGCGCGCCGGGTGCGGGAGCGGCTCGAGGCGTCGGGGGTCCGGGTGGAGGCCTTCGCATGAACGTGCTGCCCGTCGGCGAGGACGCCCTGCTCGTCGAGGTCTCCTCGGGCGACGAGGCCCAGGCCCTGCACGCGGAGCTGCTGCGGCGCCGCGCGGAGGGCTCGCTGTCGGCCCGCGAGATCGTGCCCGCGGCCCGCACGGTCCTCCTCGACGGTCTCGACGCCCCCGCCCGGCTGGCCGCCGAACTGACCCGCGCCGACCTCCCGCACGCTCCCCCACGCGCGGGGGACGTCGTGGAGATCCCGGTGCGCTACGACGGCCCGGACCTGGCCGACGTCGCCGCCCACTGGGGTGTGCCGGAACACGAGGTCGCCCGCATCCACGGCGACACCGAGTTCCGGGTCGCCTTCTGCGGCTTCGCACCCGGCTTCGGATACCTCACCGGGCTGCCGCCGCGCTACGACGTCCCGCGCCGGGCCACCCCGCGTACGGCCGTCCCGGCGGGGTCGGTGGCCCTGGCGGGCCCGTACACGGGCGTGTACCCGCGCTCGTCGCCCGGCGGCTGGCAGCTGATCGGCACGACGGACGCCGTGCTGTGGGACCACGCGCGCGTGCCGGCCGCACTGCTGTCGCCGGGCACGCGCGTGCGGTTCGTCCCCGAGGCGGGTCCATGACAGACCGCGCGCTCGCCGTCGTACGCGCCGGGGCCCTCACCACGGTGCAGGACCGCGGGCGCCCCGGTCACGCCCATCTCGGTGTCCCCCGCTCCGGGGCGCTGGACCGGCCCGCCGCCGACCTCGTCAACAGGCTCGTCGGCAATCCGCCGGAGACGGCCGTGCTGGAGACGACCCTCACCGGCTGCGCTCTGCGCCCCCGCTCCACCGTCACCGTGGCGGTCGCGGGCGCGCCCTGCCCGGTCACGGTGGACGGACGGCCCGTCGCCTGGGGCGCGCCGGTGCGCGTGCCCGGGGGGGCGCTGCTCGACGTCGGTCCCGCTGTGTCGGGCCTCCGCGCTTACGTGGGAGTCTGCGGGGGCATCGCGGTCGAGCCGGTGCTCGGCAGCCGGTCGACGGACCTGCTGTCGGGGCTGGGCCCGCCCCCTCTCGCGGACGGGACGGTGCTGTCCCTGGGCCGGCCGTCCGACGTGCACCCGCGCGTGGACGTCGCCCCGCAGCCGGCGCCGCCGGCCGAGCTCGTGCTGCGGGTGACCCTCGGCCCGCGCGACGGCTGGTTCACTCCCGAGGCCGTACGTACCTTCGTCTCCCGGCCCTACCGGGTGTCCCCCGCGAGCAACCGCATCGGCCTGCGCACGGAGGGACCCGCCCTGGAGCGGGCCCGGCCGGGCGAGCTCCCCAGCGAGGGCATGGTGCTGGGCGCCGTGCAGGTCCCGCCGGACGGCAGGCCGGTGGTGTTCCTGGCCGACCACCCGACCACCGGGGGCTACCCGGTGATCGCCGTGGTCCGCGCCGCCGACCTCCCGGCCGCCGCCCAGGCGGCCCCCGGTACGCCGGTCCGCTTCGTGGCCGTACGACGCCGCTGACCGACCGGTCACCGCTCAAGCACGCAGAGACGTCCGCGACCCACTCACCGCGAGGCCGGTGAGCCCGACCGGCTCCTCGGTGAGCCCGCCCGCGAGCAGCGCGGCCCAGCCGCGCCACAGCCCTCGCCGACGGGATCCCCGACGCCCTCGGTGAGCGAGTCACCAAGGGTCACGAACCTCGGGGGCCCGTCGAACCTCGAAGGCCCCTCGAACCTCAGGAGCCTCACGCCGCACCCCCGGGCACGAACGGCCGAGCGGGACGCACGGGGACAGCCGCGTCGTGCGCGGCGAGGAACGCGTCGACCGCCGCGTCCCACCCGAAGCCCTCCGCACGCGCGCGTGCCCCCTCGCGCCGGTCCGCCTCCAGCCGTTCCAGCAGCAGGTCCACGGCGTCCGCGAAGGCTTCCCCGTGGTCCGCCGCGACGGCACCGGCGGAGCCGATCACCTCCGGCAGCGCCGACGACGCGCTCGCGACCACGGGCGTGCCGCAGGCCATGGCCTCCAGCGCGGCGAGCCCGAAGGTCTCGGCGGGCCCCGGTGCCAGGGCCACGTCGGCGGACGCCTGGAGCGCGCCGAGCAGCCCTCGGTCGGAGACGTGCCCGAGGAAGGTGACCGGCAGGCCGCTCTCCCGCGCCCGCTGTTCGAGCCGCGCGCGCAGCGGACCGTCCCCGGCCACCACCAGCACCGCCCGGCGACCACGCCGCAGCAGCGCCTCCAGGGCGTCCAGCGCCGTGCCGGGCCGTTTCTCCACGGAGAGCCGCGAGCACATCACGAGCAGCGTCTCCTCCACGCGCGCGTGCCGGGCCCGTACCTCCGGGTCGCGCAGCGCCGGGTGCCGCTGCACCAGGTCGACGCCGAGCGGGGCCCGGACGACGTTGCGCGCCCCGATCCGCACGAACTCCCGCTCGGCGAACTCGGTGGTGCACACCACGCGCGAGTAGGTGTGGGCCGTCCGCACGTTCAGGGCGTCGGCGGCACGGCGGGCGGCCCCCTCGGGCACGCCCCAGGTGCGCAGCACCCCGTCGGCCGTCTCGTGGGAGACCATCACGGCCGGGACCCGGGCGCGCCGCGCCCACCTGCCGGTCCACCTCAGGGTCGTCCGGTCGGACACCTCCAGCCGGTCCGGCGCGAGCTCCTCCAGAAGCCGGGCCACCCGCCGCTTGTCGGCGAGGACGCGGTAGCCCCCGGTGCCGGGCAGCAGCGGCCCGGGGAGGGTGATCACCCGCCCCTGCTCGGTCTCGCGGTCGCTCCCACGCTCGCCGGGGATCACGAGGACGGGTTCGTGCCCCGCCGCCTTGAAGCCCTTGCCCAGTTCGCGCAGCGCAGTGCGCAGTCCGCCGGACGAGGGCGCGACGAAGTTGGCGAGCCGGACGATCCGCAGCGGCGGGCGGCCGCTGCCGCCGGAGTGGGGGCCGCTCATGCCGCCACCGCCGTCCGGCGCCCGGCGAGCACCGTCGCGTAGTGCCCGATCAGCTGGTCCCCGACGGCCGCCCAGGTGCGGCCCTCGACCATGGCCCGTCCGGCGGCGCCGAAGGCGGCCCGCAGCCCGGCGTCGGCGGCCAGGGACCGCACCGCGTCCCGTACGGCGGCCGGGTCGCGCGGCGGCACCAGCAGCCCGGTGCGCCCGTGGGCGACCAGGTCGAGCGGTCCGCCGGCGGCGGGCGCCACCACCGGCAGGCCGCTGGCCATGGCCTCCTGGACCGTCTGGCAGAACGTCTCGAAGGGGCCCGTGTGCACGAAGGCGTCCAGCGAGGCGAAGACCCGGGCGAGGTCGTCACCGGTGCGCCGGCCGAGGAAGACGGCGCCGGGCAGCGCCTGCTCCAGGCCGGGCCGGCTGGGTCCGTCGCCGACGATCACGACCCGGACGCCCTCCAGACCGCAGGCTCCGGCGAGGAGTTCGACCTGCTTCTCGGGGGCGAGCCGGCCGACGTAGCCGATGATCAGCTCGCCGTTCGGGGCGAGTTCGCGGCGCAGGGCCTCGTCGCGCCGGCCGGGCCGGAAGCGCTCGGTGTCCACGCCGCGCGGCCAGAGTTCCACCCGGGGCACCCCGTGTGTCTCCAGGTCGTGCAGGGCCGCGCTGGACGGGGCGAGGGTGAGGTCGGCGGCGCCGTGGACGGAGCGGATGCGCCGCCAGGCGGCGGCTTCTCCGGCTCCCATGTACGTACGGGCGTAGCCCGCCAGGTCGGTCTGGTAGACGGCGACGGCCGGGATGCCGAGCCGGGCGGCGGCGGCCATGCCGCGCACGCCGAGGACGAAGGGACTGGCGAGGTGGACCACATCGGCACGGTGCTCGATGAGGGTGGCGGTCAGGCGCCGGCTGGGGAGGGCGACGCGGACCTGGGGGTAGCCGGGGAGCGGGAGGGAGGGGACATGGACGACGGGGCACGGCGCGAGGGCGTCGGGCTTGTCGCCGGATGGGGGTCCGCCCTGCTTGAGCGAAGCCGAGACCTCGGGGGAGGGGGCCGGGGCGACGACGACGGGGGCGTGACCGCGATCGACGAGGTGCCGGGCGGTCTGGAGCGCGCAGTGGGCCACGCCGTTCACGTCGGGGGGAAAGGATTCGGTCACGATGACGACACGCATACCTGTGTTGTCGCCGTGCCGGACGTGGCCGGGTCAACGTGGATCTTTCCGGACGAGGAACGTCCTATGAGCGTTCCGAGGCGCACCCGCGCAGGTCAGGCGGTGTCCATGCACTCCTGACCCGCGTGCCATCCGGCGTTCACCCACGCGGCCTGGGGCGGCCCCGGTGAGTTCTCCCAGGGGGTCACACGGCGGTCTCCTCGGGACCGATCCGGCTGCGTACGGCCGTCTGCACCTCGGCCTCCTCGGCCGGGTCGGCGGCGAGCCGGCGCAGCCGTTCGACGACGCGGGTGTCTCCGGTCTCGGCGTGCCGGGCGGCGATCTCCCGGGTGGTCTCCTCGCAGTCCCACAGGCACTCGACGGCGAAGCCCGTGGCGAAGGAGGGGTCGGTGGCGGCGAGGGCTCGGGCGGCCCGGCCGCGCAGATGGGAGGAGGCGGTCTCGCGGTAGACGTGGCGGAGCACGGGTGCGGCACAGGCGATGCCGAGGCGTCCGGTGCCGTCGACGAGCGTCCACAGGGTCGGCGCGTCGGGGCCTTCGCCCCGTACGGCCTCCCGTACCGCCGCGAGGACCAGGTCGCGGTCCTGCACCCCGCCGCGGCAGGCGAGGACGCGTCCGGCGGCGGCGCCCAGGGCGTCCGGCCGCCGGGCCCACCCGCGCGCCCGGTCCACGGCCGCCAGTGAGCGCATGCGCTCGAAGGCGTCGACGGCCGCATCCACGACGAGCGTCGAGCCGTTGGCCACGGCGCCCTCGATCAGAGCGAGGGCCTCCGGATCGTTGCCGTCGGCGAGGTACCTGAGAGCCGTGCACCGGGCCCCGTCGCTGCCGTCCTTCGCCGCCCGGACGATCTCGGCCCGGTCCTCGGGGCCCGCCACGGCGGTGAGGCAGCGGGCGGCCGGCACATGGAGGGCGGCGCCCCGCTCGATGCCCTGCTGAGCCCACTCGAAGACGGCCTGCACGCTCCACCCCGGGCGGGGGCCGGAGGGCCGCATCTGCCGCTGCCAGCGGTCGAAACAGCCCGTTTCGTGAGCGGCGCGCACCCGTGTGGCGACGGATTCGCGCGGATCCTCGGCCCACAGGCGCCACGGCCGGGGCTCGAAGGCGTCCCGGACGGTGGCGGCCAGTTCGGCGTCGCCCTCCGGATCGGCGGGGAACCGGGCGAGGACGGGCGCGGCGAGGGCGCGCAGGCCCGCGTCGTCGTCCCTGAGGGCCAGCTCGTCGAGGGCCCAGGCCCAGTTGGAGCCGTGGGCGGCGTACCTGCGCAGCAGTTCGAGCGCGTCCCGCCTGCCGTAGGAGGCGAGGTGCCCGAGGACGGCGAGGGCGAGCCCGGTGCGTGACTCTTCTGCGTCGAGGACGTCCTCGGCGCAGAAGAGATGGGCCTCGACCTCGTCCAGCTCGCCGTTGAGGTCGAGGTAGAGGCGGGCGTAGTAGAGGGAGCGGTTCTCCACCTGCCAGTCGTGGCGGGGATCGTTCAGCACACAGTGGTTCAGCGCCGCCAGCGCCTCGGGGCGCGGGGCGGTGAGCGCGTGCAGTGTGCCGTCACCGCGGCCCCGTTGGAGCAGGCCGAGCAGCGTACCGCTGGGCGCTATGACCGGATCGAACATGGGAAACAGCCTCACATCAAGCGTCGACGCAACCGGGGACGTGTACTACCTGGCCGCGCGACAACACGTCGGAGTGCCCGCCGTTTCCTGCTTGCTGTAGACCATCTTCCTCTGCCTCTCGTCGGTGGCCCTTGCGGACCGCGTCACGGCCCGCGCGGTGCGGCAACACCTGCCCAACCATCACGTCCGTGAACCACGTCGTCATGATGACTCGGCACTCTCGTCTGCCGCGACCGAAATTTCGGCGGCCCTGTACCGCCTCCCCCGTTTTCCGTGTCGTTGCTGGTCAGACCGGTCGGCTCAGTGCTCGCCGAACAGTTCGAGCAATTCCGTCCGGCCGAACATCCGAGCGGTGTCGACCGCTGAGGGCGTGCCGGCGGACGGGTCGGCGCCGCCCTCCAGAAGGGCTTTGATCACGTCCGTCTCGCCCTTGAAGACCGCTCCGGCGAGCGGGGTCTGGCCCCGGTCGTTGATCCGGTCGGCCTCGGCGCCACGCTCCAGCAGCGCACGGACCGCGCCGGAGTGGCCGTGATAGGCGGCGAGCATCACGAGTGAGTCGCCGCGGTCGTTGGTGAGGTTGGCCGGAACACCCGCGTCGACGTACGCCACGAGCGCCTCGGTCTGTCCCCGCCGGGCCAGATCGAAGATCTTGGTCGCCAGCTCCACGACCTCGGGGTCGGGGACTTCGGTCATCGGCCGGACCGCCTCTCCACTTCGCGTCTCCTCAGGGCGTACGCCTGCGGAGACGCAGCCGTACGAGTGAATCGCCAGGGTACTGGCTCTCGCGGCACATGACCCGAAGTGCCCGAGGTAAAGATCAGCACAGACCCGGACAAGCGCAACAGCCCGGCTCCACCGGGCCCGGGACCACGCCGCCACGCGGGGGAAATCGTCCGAATTTCACCCAGTTGCACCTTTTATCGTATGGATACATCCTGTGAGCCTGGAAGTACTCATGGTGACTGTCCCCGCGAACCAGGAGAACCCAAATGATCCTCTCCATCTCAGGCGTGGTCCTGCTCGGCATCGTCGTCTTCATCTTCTTCCGCAAGGACGGGCTGAAGGCGTCGCATGCCGTGGTCGCCATGCTGTTCGGCTTCTATCTGGCGAGTACGGCCATCGCCCCGAGCATCAAGGCGGGCGGGGAGAGCCTGGCGAGCCTCCTCGGCGGAATCAAGTTCTGACGCCCCGCCCCCGTACGCATCCCGCCCGTACGCACTCACTGGAGGCAGTAGTGGCCCGGCGCCCCCTCCCCCGCATTCTGAGCAGCGGCAGCACACAGCTCGCCCGGAGCCGGGAGCTGGCCCGGACGGCCGCCGACAGCGCCACCGACGTCCTCCACCCGCTGATCACGATCGCGCGGGGTCTGCGCCGGCTGGCAGCCGCCGGGCGGCGCAGATGGACCGAGACCCCCAAGGAACGACGGGGGGCGCTGCTGTTCCTGGTGGCCTCCGTGATCCTGGTCGTGGCGCTGGTGCCGTACGGACCGCTGCTGGCCGCCATCACCCTGATGGCGGCTGCGGCCTGGCAGGGCCGGGACCGCTCTCCGGCGGCTTCCGACGGGCCCGACGAGTCGCAGAGCCAGCGGCTGAAGTCGCTGTACGAGGCGCTCGTACCGTACTTCTCCGCCGCCGAGGACCCCGAGCCGCTGTATTCCCACGGCGGCGCGTGGGACAAGGTCTTCCCCACCTACGCGTTCGACGGCGGGGGCCGGATCTCGCAGCTGGTGGTCCGCTACCCGGCGTACTTCACCGACGGCGAGGCCGAGGCCCGCGCCCGGATCGAGCACGTCCTCGCGGCCAAGTCGGGCCGGGGCCGCGAATACCACTTCATGTGGGACGAGGAGGGCAACGAGTTGACGGTGGGCGTGCTCCAGCCGCTACCCGTGGACATCACCGCCCAGCGGTTCGTCACCACCCCCGGCGAGACGGTCCTCGGCGTCACCGACCTCACCCGGGTCCAGCGCACCCTGCCCCTCACCTACGGGGAACGGCAGCGGGACGTACCGCCGGTCGTCTGGCGCACGGGCCTGCGCTCCACCGAGCCGCATCTGCTGGCTCTCGGCCAGCCGGGCAGCGGCACCTCCACTCTGCTGCGGTCCATCGCGCTGCAGGCCCTGCAGCACGGCGACGTGGTGATCGTGGACGGCGGCGGCACCGGCGAGTACGCCTGCCTGACCGGCCGGGACGGTGTCCTGGCGGTCGAGGCGGGCCTCGCCGGGGTCACGGCCAGCCTGGAGTGGGCCGCGACCGAGACCGAGCGCCGACTCATCGCCGCCAACCGCGCCCACCAGGCGGGCCGCCCGCCGCCCGACGACACCAAGCGACCGCTGTGGATCCTCCTCGACCGCCCGACGGCGTTCACCCACCTGGCCGCGGCGGACGGCCGCAAGGACCCGCAGTCCCTCCTCCAGGTCCCCCTCCGGCACGGCCGCCCGGCGAACGTGACGGTGGTCGTGGCCGACCAGCTGGACGCCATGGACGCCCTGAGCGATCCGGTACGCCGGCACACCCGCGCCCGTGTGGTCCTGGGCCCGGCGACGCCGCACCAGCTCGAGTCGGTCCTGGGCGCACCGCCGCACACCACTCCGATCGACGAGCTCCCGCCCGGCCGCGGATACGCCCGCCTGGGCACGGGCCCGGTCCACCGCCTCCAGGTGCCGGCCACCCCGAACCCCTACGACGACGCGACGCCCGACGCCCTGCGCCAGGCGGTCCTGGACCTTCTCCCGCCGCGCACGACCCCGGCGGACGGGGAGACGATCCCGGAGCAGGACCAGTCGGCGGGCGAGCCGGAGCCGGTACCGATGGAACAGGAACGGGAGCAGGAAGCGGCGCCGGTCCCGGTGACGCCGGAAGCGCCGGCTCCAGAGCCGGCAGCGGTGCCCGTCCTGACCAGGGAGCCCCTGCCGAACCCGGTGCCGGTCCTCACCAAGGAGACATAGCCGGAGGTGCGTGGTCGCCGGGGGCGCGCAGCCCCCGGCGACCACGCCCGGTCCTCACGCCACGAACGTGCGCGGCGCCTCCGCACCTCCCACCGCGCCGCTCTCCACCAGCCTCGCCGCCGCGGCCAACCGCGTCGCCGCCTCCTCGGCCACCGGCCCGCCCACGGTGAACGGCAAGCGCACGTACCCCTCGAACGCCCCGTCCACCCCGAACCGCGGCCCGGACGGCACCCGCACTCCCACGCGCTCCCCCGCCTCGGCCAGCCGCGACCCGGACAGACCGCCCGTGCGCACCCACAGCGTCAGACCACCCCGGGGCACCTCGAACTCCCAGCCGGGCAGCTCCCGCCGCACCGCGGCCACCAGGTCGTCCCGGTTCGCCCGCGCCTGCTCCCGCCGCACCTCCACGGCCTGCTCCCAGCCCCCGGTCCCGAACAGCCAGTTCACCGCCAGCTGCTCCAGCACCGGCGTACCGAGATCGGCGTAGGCCCGGGCGGCGACCAGACTGCGGATCACGTCCGGCGCGGCCCGCACCCATCCGATGCGCATCCCGGCCCAGAACGCCTTGCTCGCCGACCCCACCGTGATCACCGTGGACCCGGCCGGGTCGAACGCGCACACCGGCCGCGGCATGCGCACCTCCGGATCGAGCCACAGCTCGCTCATCGTCTCGTCGGCGATCAGCACCGTCCCCGCGGACCGCGCCGCGTCCACCAGGCGCCGCCGCTGGTCCTCGTCGGCGAGCGCCCCGGTCGGGTTGTGGAAGTCGGCGACGACGTACGCGATGCGGGGCGCGGCGTCCCGCAGGACCTGCCGCCAGCGGTCCATGTCCCACCCGGTGAGCCCCTCGGCCATGGCGACGGGCACCAGCCGGGCCCCGGCCTCCCGCATCAGCTGAAGGATGTTGGCGTACGAGGGGGACTCGACGGCGATGCGCTCGCCCCGCCCGGCGAACAGATGACAGATGGCGTCGATCGCGCCCATCGCCCCGGTCGTCACCATGATCTGCTCGGGCATGGTCGGGATCCCGCGCGCGGTGTACCGCTCGGCGATCATCGCCCGCAGCGCGGGCAGCCCGGCGGGGTAGTCACCGTGCGTGTGCGCATACGGCGGCAGTTCCTCCAGGGCTCCCTGGACGGCCCGGGTGAGCCAGGGCTCGGGGGCGGGCAGCGCGGCGCAGCCGAGGTCGATCACCGAGCCGAGGGCCTCCGGCGGAAGGGGCTCCAGCCCGCGCGCGGGCAGCGGGTTCCCGGCCGGGACGGCGGTCCAGCTGCCCGCACCGCGCCGGGACTCCAGGAAGCCCTCGCCGCGCAGTGCCTCGTACGCGGCGGCGACCGTCGTGCGGCTGACGGACAGGGAGAGGGCGAGTTCGCGCTCGGCGGGCAGCCGGGCGGCCACCGGGACCCGTCCTTCGAGCACCAGCAGACGGATGCCGTCGGCGAGCGCGCGGTAGGCCGGCGGCCGGCGCGTGCCGGCCCCCGCCGGGCGGTCCTGCTGGGAGCTGAGGAGCCGGGCGAGTTGCGCCGCTCCCACAGCCGAGGTCCATTCCGCCATCGAAATCAGTCCACCTTCCCCGGATTGGCCATGGATGGCCTCTCCATCCAAGCCACAGGGTGTCATGCAGCAGTCCACTACCACCAGGGGGGCACATCATGTCCACGCGGGGGCATCTCACCCGACGGCTCATCCAGCTCTACGGCGGACTCGCGCTGTACGGCGCGAGTTCGGCGCTGCTCGTCCGGTCGGGGCTCGGACTGGAGCCGTGGAACGTGCTGCACCAGGGTCTGTCCGAGCGGACCGGGCTGTCCATCGGCGTCGTGCTGACCCTCTTGGGCGCCGCCGTACTCCTCGCGTGGATCCCGCTGCGCCAGCGGCCGGGCCTGGGCACGATCTCCAACGTGCTGGTCATCGGCATGGCCATGGACGCGACGCTGGCCCTGATGCCCGCCGCTCACGGCTGGGCGACGCGCGTGACGCTGATGGCGGCGGGCATCGTCCTGAACGGCGCGGCGACCGGCCTGTACATCGCGGCACGCTTCGGCCCGGGCCCCCGGGACGGCCTCATGACCGGCCTCCACCAGCTCACGGGCGTCTCGATCCGCCTGGTCCGTACGGGCATCGAGCTCACGGTGGTGGCGACCGGCTTCGCCCTCGGTGGCACCGTCGGGATCGGCACCCTCCTGTACGCCCTGGCGATCGGCCCCCTCGCCCAGGCGTTCCTGCGCGTGTTCGCCGTCCCCCCGGCAGCCGGCGTCAGCACGGCCGTTGCCGCCGGTCGGCCCCGAGGGGCGATACTGCGTCCGTGACCCCGCGGATACGCCATCCCTACCTCGACCACCCCGGCCCGATCGCCTTCGCCCACCGGGGTGGGGCCGCGGACGGCCTGGAGAACACCGTGCGGCAGTTCCGGTGTGCCGTGGAGGCCGGCTACCGGTACATCGAGACCGACGTCCACACCACCCGGGACGGGAAACTCGTCGCCTTCCACGACGCGACCCTGGACCGGGTGACGGACGGCGCGGGCCGGATCGCCGACCTGCCCTGGCGGGAGGTACGGCAGGCGCGGGTGGCGGGCGAGGAACCGCTGCCCCTCTTCGAGGAACTCCTGGAGACCTTCCCCGACGTGCGCTGGAACGTGGACGTCAAGGCGGAGGCCGCTCTGCTGCCCTTCCTCGACCTGGCCGGGTGGACGGACTCCTGGGACCGGATCTGCCTCGGCTCGTTCTCCGAGGCGCGTGTGGTGCGCGCCCGGCGGCTGGCCGGCCCCCGCCTGGCCACGTCGTACGGCACACGGGGCGTGTTCGGCCTGCGGCTGCGCTCCTGGGGGCTGCCGGCGGCGGTGCGCCGCTCGGCGGTGGCCGCGCAGGTCCCCGAGATCCACTGCGGCGTCCGGGTCGTGGACCGCCGCTTCCTGCACGCCGCCCACGCGCGCGGGCTCCAGGTGCACGTGTGGACCGTCAACGACGCGGAGAGCATGCACCGGCTTCTCGGCCTGGGCGTGGATGGCATCATGACCGATCACATCGACACGTTGCGCAAGGTCATGGAGGACCGCGGCGTCTGGGTCTGAGGCCCCGCACCCGTCCCTCTGCGCGTTCACGGGGAAGCGAGGGCACGGGTGGGCAACGGCACCGTGCGCACACCGCCGGCCGACGGGGCCGCGGAGCTGAGGCGCGAGCAGCGCGGCTGGTACTTCTACGACTGGGCGTGCTCCGTCTATTCGACGAGCGTGCTCACCGTGTTCCTGGGCCCTTACCTGACCTCGGTCGCCAAGGCGGCGGCCGACGCCGACGGGTACGTCCACCCCCTCGGCATCCCGGTGCGGGCCGGCTCCTTCTTCGCGTACTCCGTGTCCCTGTCGGTGATCGCGGCCGTGCTGGTGATGCCCCTGGTGGGCGCCGCCGCCGACCGCACCGGCCGCAAGAAGCCCCTCCTCGCCGCCGCCGCCTACACCGGTGCCACGGCCACGGCGGCCATGTTCTTCCTCGACGGCGACCGTTACCTGCTGGGCGGGTTCCTCCTGGTGGTCGCGAACGCCGCGCAGTCCGTGGCGATGATGCTCTACAACTCCTACCTGCCGCAGATCGCACCGCCCGAGCAGCGGGACGCGGTCTCCTCCCGCGGCTGGGCCTTCGGTTACGCGGCGGGTTCACTGGTCCTCGTCGCGAACCTCGTCCTGTACACCGGGCACGACAGCTTCGGTCTGTCCGAGAGCGCGGCGGTCCGCATCTGCCTGGCCTCGGCGGGCCTGTGGTGGGGTGCGTTCGCCCTCATCCCCCTGCGGCGGCTGCGCGATCGCAGGACCGCCGGACGCGAGGCGGCCCTCCCGGGCTTCCGGCAGCTCGCGGCGACCGTGCGCGACATGCGCCGCCGCCCGCTGACGCTGGCCTTCCTGCTCGCGTACCTCGTCTACAACGACGGCATCCAGACGGTGATCTCCCAGGCCTCGGTCTACGGCTCCGAGGAACTCGGCCTCGGGCAGTCCACTCTCATCGGCGCCGTGCTGCTGGTGCAGGTGCTGGCGGTGGCGGGCGCGCTGACCATGGGCCGGCTGGCCCGGGTGTACGGGGCCAAGCGCACGATCCTCGGCTCGCTGGTCGCGTGGACGGTGACACTGGCGGCCGGATACTTCCTGCCGGCCGGTGCGCCGGTGTGGTTCTTCGTCCTGGCCGCCGGGATCGGCCTGGTCCTCGGCGGCAGCCAGGCGCTGTCCCGGTCCCTGTTCTCCCATCTGATCCCGCCGGGCAAGGAGGCCGAATACTTCTCGGCGTACGAGATGAGCGACCGTGGCATGAGCTGGCTCGGGCCGCTGCTGTTCGGGCTCACTTACCAGCTGACCGGGAGCTACCGGGACGCGATCATCTCGCTGGTGGTCTTCTTCGTGCTCGGGTTCGTCCTGCTCGCGCGGGTTCCGGTGCGGCGTGCGATCGGCGAAGCGGGGAATCCGGTTCCTGACAGGATTTAGCACTCAGAGCGAAAGGGCTGTAGTGTACGCGTTTGGCCTGCCAGGCGTACCGTTACTGCGCGTCAAAGATGCTGAAACGCTGGGTTATATCTGCTATCAGATGTGACAAACCGGGCGCTGGTGGGTACAACAAGGGCGGCTACGACGGCGACGCACGACCCGGAACGGGACTCGGAACGGGAATCTTTACCGCCGACCGGACGTTGACCGGATGACGACGACAGCGACACCTGTCCTGTGGGCGACAAGCCCGGGAGGCACGATTCATGAGTGAGCGAGCTCTTCGCGGCACGCGCCTCGTGGTGACCAGCTACGAGACGGACCGCGGCATCGACCTGGCCCCGCGCCAGGCCGTGGAGTACGCATGCGAGAAGGGGCACCGCTTCGAGATGCCCTTCTCGGTCGAGGCGGAGATCCCGCCGGAGTGGGAGTGCAAGGTCTGTGGGGCCCAGGCACTCCTCGTGGACGGCGATGTCCCTGAAGAGAAGAAGGGCAAGCCCGCGCGTACACATTGGGACATGCTGATGGAGCGGCGCACCCGTGAGGAACTCGAAGAGGTCCTCGAGGAGCGCCTGGCGGTTCTGCGCTCCGGTGCGATGAACATCGCTGTTCATCCCCGCGACAGCCGCAAGTCGGCATAGCCCCTCCAGGGTCTGGCCGAAGTAACAGCGCATCAGAAGACCGCGGGCGCCGTACGAGATGTACGGCGCCCGCGGTCTTCCGCGTGTCCGGTGCCCAGGTGCCCGGCCCCGGGACGGCTCAGTGGGTCAGCGGCGGACGCGGCGGCTGCGGGGCGTCCCCGGGCTCGTCCCTGATGACCTCGCCCTGGACCACCTTGCCGTCGGGCTGGCGCATCCTGGCCTGCTGGAAGGCACCGCCCAAGGTGCCCGGGCGGGCTTCCCGGAGCTTGCGCTCGAAAGTGCGCTCCGCCGAGCGGCTCACGGCCTTCTGGACCGGCGGCAGCAGCAGGAGCAGGCCCACCGCGTCCGACACCAGGCCGGGGATCATCAGGAGCAGGCCGCCCAGCATCATCAGGCCGTTGCCCTCGCTGCCCGGCCGGGCCGCGTCGGGCATCACACCGCTCTGCTGCTGTTGCAGCGCCTCGGACAGCTTGCGGAAGGCCCGCCGGCCGGCCCGCTTGATGACGACCGAGCC
Source organism: Streptomyces flavovariabilis (assembly GCF_000725785.1). Classification (NCBI taxonomy): domain Bacteria; kingdom Bacillati; phylum Actinomycetota; class Actinomycetes; order Kitasatosporales; family Streptomycetaceae; genus Streptomyces; species Streptomyces flavovariabilis. The sequence goes on from NZ_JNXD01000014.1 coordinate 60,045, forward strand.
GAGGACGAGACCCGCCAGCAGGACGAGGAAGACCACCAGCCCGCTGGTGGCCCCCGCGACCAGGGTGAGCAGCCAGATCTCCAGCACGAGCCAGGCGGCGACGCCCAGCGGCAGGAACGTACGCAGCCGGGAGCGCCGGGGCCGGGCAGGGGACAGCGGGGTCTGAGCGCCTGTCGTCATGCCTCCAGTGTGCCTGGCCCCGGCTCAGCAGGGGATAAGGCCGCCATCAGCTCTTTCTGTGAGCGGCCGGCGAGGAAGCGGCGTGCGGCTACGGCTTCGAGGGTTTGCCGCCGCGCCCCGTGACCTTGCCGACACGCTCCCCCACGCCCCACGCCGTGACGCGCCACAGCGCCTCGACGAGGATGTCGCGGCTCATCTTGGAATCGCCGAGTTCGCGCTCGACGAAGGTGATGGGCACCTCGACCACGTGATAGCCGGCCTTGACCGCGCGGCGGGCGAGATCGACCTGGAAGCAGTACCCCTGGGAGGCGACCTCGTCGAGGCCGAGGCCCTCCAGGGTCTCGCGGCGGAAGGCGCGGTAGCCGCCGGTGATGTCGCGCAGCGGCAGGTCGAGCGCCAGCCGGGAGTAGAGGCTGCCGCCGCGGGAGATCACCTCGCGGGACTTCGGCCAGTTCACCACCCGGCCACCCGGCACCCAGCGCGAGCCCAGCACCAGGTCGGCGCTCTTGAGGGCGGTGAGCAGACGGGGCAGTTCCTCGGGCTGGTGGGAACCGTCGGCGTCCATCTCGATCAGCACGCCGTAGTCGTGCTCCATGCCCCAGTGGAAGCCCGCGAGGTAGGCGGCGCCGAGGCCCTCCTTGCCCTTGCGGTGCAGCACGTGGACGTGGTCGTCCTCGACGGCCAGCTCGTCGGCCAGCTTGCCCGTGCCGTCCGGGCTGTTGTCGTCGGCCACGAGCACGTGCGCCTCGGGGACGGCCTTGCGTACCCGGCCGACGATGCTCTTGATGTTCTCCGCCTCGTTGTAGGTCGGGATGATCACCAAGGCCGTGCCGAGCGGGCCGAACTTCCTCACCCGGGCTCCTGCCGCGAGGGTTCCGTCGCCGTCGTTCACTGCTGCCCCTTCATCTTCATACGCAGAGGTCCACCATAGTGGGCCCGGCCTGCGATGACGTGACAGGACGTTCGGATCGCGGTGTCGAATCCGCAGGACGCGGGTGAGAACGCGCTTGCGGCTGTGCGCGTACGGCGGATGGGGGCCCGGCGCCCTTCGGGCCGGCCTGGGATCCGCCGGCTGCGGATCGACCGAAAGCCGTTGTCTACTGAGCGCCCGGGCCCCACCCGGGTCACACCTCCCCGACCGGCCAGAACATTCCCTCGGCGCTGCGACGGCCTGAGCCTGGCTCCCAGTGGCGGTGCCCCGGTGCGGCACACCGTCCCTGACCCGGCGGCACCGCGGCGAGTGCTCGGACGTTCCCCAGTCGGGCGTCCGGTGGTGGACTCGGCCGAACCTACCGGCCTCCTGCGGCCGCCTGTCAACAGCCGTTCGACCTGCGCATCTTCCGGCAAAGCCCTGGTCAGGGCGGAGGATGCGCAGGTCGCGCGCCAGGGGCGCGGCGCGCGACTTCAGGCGCGCCACCCCCGTAGATCACTCGCCCGGCCGTACGAAGACCGTGCGTCCGCCCACTACGGTGCGCAGACAGACGGGCAGGTCGTGGCCCGGGGTCAGGTCGGGCAGACCCGGGGTGCCGGAGCGGGGATCCGTCGACCAGCGCGCGACGCGGTCGTCCGGGGCCTGGACCACGAGTTCACCGGTACGCCACACGGCGTAGTCGGCGGGGGCGCCCGGGACCAGGACGCCCGCGTCGTCCCGTCCGACGGCCCGCCAGCCGCCGCGCGTGTGCGCCGTGAACGCGGCGCGCACGGAGACCCGGTGCTCCGGCGTGCGGTGGAATGCGGCGGCCCGGACCGTGCCCCACGGGCCGAGCGGGGTGACCGGGCTGTCGGAGCCGAACGCGAGCGGGACACCCGCCCGCAGCAGAGCCGCGAAAGGGTTCAGAGCACGGGCCCGCTCCTGCCCGAGCCGCTGCGCGTACATGCCCTCCTCGCCGCCCCACAGGGCGTCGAAGGCGGGCTGCACGGAAGCGGTGAGGCCGAGTTCGGCGAAGGCGGCGACACTCTCCGGGGTGAGCATCTCGGCGTGCTCGACGCGGTGCCGGGCGGACCGGATCCGGCCGAGCCCGAGCTTCTCGGCGGCGGCGCGCACGCCCTCCACCACTGCGTCCACGGCCGCGTCACCGATGGCGTGGAAGCCGGCCTGCAGACCCGCCTCCGTGCACGCCACGACGTGTGCCGCGACCGCGGCGGCGTCCAGGTAGGCGATGCCGGTGTGCCCGGCGTCGGCGTACGGCTGGTGCAGGCAGGCCGTGTGCGAGCCGAGGGCGCCGTCGACGAACAGGTCCCCCGCGGCGCCGGCGGCGCCCAGTTCCCGCGCCCTGGTGACGTCCTGCTCGGCCCAGTAGCCGACGACCCGCGGGCCGGGCTCCTCCCCCGCGAGGCGCAGCAGTCCGGTGAAGTCGTCCTCGGAGGAGATCTCCGGCCCGGCACACTCGTGGACCGTCCCGATCCCGAGCGAGACGGCGTGCGCGAGGGCGGCGCGCTGCGCCTCGGTGCGCTGCTGGGGCGTCACTGCGGCGAACGCGGCGGCCCGCACGGCGTGGTGGGCGTCCGCGGTGAGAGGACCGTCCTCACGGGTGACATCGGGAACCAGGTCGAGCAGGGCGGTGCTCACGACCGCGGAGTGGACGTCGATCCGGCTGAGGTAGAGGGGCCGGTGGCCGGTGGCCTCGTCGAGTTCGGCCCGCGCCGGAGGCCGGCCCCCGGGCCAGCGGGCGGCGTCCCACCCGTGCCCGAGCAGTACGCGGTCGGCGGGGCGGGCGGCGGCGAAGTCCCGTACGAGAGTGAGGGCGGCGTCGAGGGAGGGGGCGCCCGACAGGTCGAGACCGGTCAGGGCGAGACCGGTGGCGGTGGTGTGCACGTGCGCGTCCGTGAACGCCGGAGTGACCAGCGCTCCATCGAGATCGACGACCTCGTCGACCCCGTCCGCGAAGGCGTCAGCGGCCCCCTCTGATCCGACCCAGGCGACCTGCCCCCGCTCCACGACCATCGCGGTGGCGAAGGGATCGGCAGGGCTATGGACCTCGCCACGGCGAAGCAGAACGGTCTTCGGCGGCGCACTGGACTCACTCATGGAGCACAGTCTCACAGGCCTTGCCGCACGCTCTGGAAAGGGGGCGCGGGGCCGTGCGATCAGACCCTCGGCGGCCGTGCCTCGTACGGCGTGGACAACACCACCGTCGTCCGCGTGGACACCCCCGCCAGCGACCGCAACCGCGCCAGCAGCTCCTCCAGCTCGTGCGGCGTGGCGACCCGCACCTTGAGGATGTAGTTCTCGTCCCCCGCGACGCTGTGGCAGGCCTCGATCTCGGGCACGCCGGCCAGCCGGTCCGCGATGTCGTCCGGCGCACTCGGATCGAACGGTTTCACCGAGATGAACGCCGTCATCGGCAGCCCCACGGCCTCCGGGTCGACGACAGCGGCGTAGCCCCGGATGACACCCCGCTGCTCCAGCCGCCGCACCCGCTGATGCACGGCCGACGTGGACAGCCCCGTGGCCTTGCCCAGGTCGGTGTAGCTCATCCGCCCGTCCTTGACGAGCAGCTGCACGATCTGTCGGTCCAGCTCCTCCATGGCGCAAGAACCTACAGTGCGGTTGATCTCCTCGGATACCTGAGCGGCCCAGGTCATGCCCGGTTCGTGATGTGGCCGGAAGCAGGCGGTCCAGGCGTCCGGGGGACAAACCCGCCGCAGCGGACACCTGCGCGGGGCATGTGACGAACGCCACAGGGCTCGAACAGTCTCCGTGATGTTCTCGTGATTACCGCCCAGGGGGGACGGGAAGTGCTTGCTGTGGTCGAGGCCGCAGTGCCTATTACGGCCCAGCCCTAGGGGGAGAACCCAATGCAGAGTCTTAAGCGCCCTGGTCGCACCGCACCCAAGCGGCAGCAGCTCGTCGTCGAGCCCGAGCCGGAGGGCGTCGAACCCGACGCCTACGACGACGAACTCGACGCCTACGACACGTTCGAGATGTTCCGGGTCGTCTGCCCGGACTGCGCGCAGCCCATCGCCCTGCTGGCGGACGAGGAGGTTCTGCCGGAGCACGCGCTGTGCGCCTCGCCGTGGAACCCCTTCGGACTCACGGTCTGCGCCGGAACCGGCCGCAGGGCCACGGACGCCCGCCCCGCGGACGAGTCCGTGGAACCTCAGGAGCAGGACACCGCCCTGTTGTTGACGCTCCCTCAGGGGCTCGACTGGCGGACGCAGCCCTTCTCGCACGTCGGCGGCCCGGGCTCGCGCCCCATCCGGGTTCCGGTCATGCGCCGCCAAGCGGCCTGAGCACGGGCTCTCCTCGCCCGCTCGCTCCACTCCCGTAGCTGCCCCGCACCACGGCCCGCAGACTGCCGTGGTGCGGTTCAGTGTGCCCCGAGCGGGCACGGCACTGAACGAACGCCCGATTCCACCTTCCGGTGACCTGTCCGGGCTTCGCCGCGTTGCCCTGGTATGACCCCCATCTCCTCAGCGACCGGGCGTCAGCGCCTCCTGTACGTCCCGCCGCCCGCAGAATCGGTTCGGCCCGCTCCGCCCCGCTATCAGGACCCGCCGATCTACCGCGACCTGATGCGGACATGGGCCGAAGGGGGCCGCACCCTGCCGGGCCGGCACGACCCGGAGTGGATGCGGCTCGCGGCCCCGTGGCGGGGCCTCGATCAGTTCAGCGTCCCTCTGGACCCACGAGGTGGCGGGCGATGACCATCCGCTGGATCTGGTTGGTGCCCTCCACGATCTGCAGCACCTTGGCCTCGCGCATATAGCGCTCGGCCGGGAAGTCGGCGGTGTAGCCGTAGCCGCCGAGAATCTGTACGGCGTCGGTGGTGACCCGCATCGCCGTGTCGGTGCAGTGCAGCTTGGCCATGGCGGCCTGCCGCGCGAACGGCCGGCCCGCGTCCTTCAGCCGCGCCGCCGCGAGATAGAGCGCGCGGCCCGCCTCGATCTGCGTCGCCATGTCGGCGAGCATGAACCGCAGCCCCTGGAAGTCGGCGATCGGCTTGCCGAACTGGCGCCTTTCGGCCGCATAGGCCAGTGCCTCGTCGAGCGCGGCCTGCGCCACGCCGATGGCGCACGCCGAGATGCCGAGCCGCCCGGAGTCGAGCGAGGACAGGGCGATCGCGAAGCCCTGCCCCTCCTCGCCGATGCGGCGGTCGTCCGGGACGCGGACGCCGTCGAAGTGGACCTGAGCGGTGGGCGAGCCCTTCATGCCCATCTTCTTCTCCGGCGCTGCGGCGCTCAGCCCCTCGGCGTCGCCGGGCACCAGAAAGGCGCTGATCCCGCGCGGGCCCTCCTCGCCGGTGCGTGCCATCACCGTGTAGAAGTCGGCGATCCCGCCGTGGGTGATCCAGGCCTTGGTGCCGGTGATCACCCAGCCGTCGCCGTCCCGCACGGCCTTGGTACGCAGGGCGGCCGCGTCCGATCCGGAGTGCGGCTCGGAGAGGCAGTAGGCACCGAGCTTGCCGCCGCCCAGCATCGCGGGCAGGTGCTCGACCTGCTGCTCCTTGGAGCCGTAGGCGGCGAGCGCATAGGAGGCCAGGGAGTGGACGCTGACGCCGAGACCGACGGTGAGGCGGGCCGCGGCGAGCTCCTCCAGAACCTGGAGGTACACCTCGTAGGGCTGGTCGCCGCCACCGTACTCGGAGTCGTACGGCAGGCCGAGCAGGCCGGAGCGGGAGAGCAGGGTGAACAGCTCACGCGGGAAGCGGCCGGCGTCCTCCTCCTCGGCCGCGTTCGGAACGATCTCCTGCGCCGCGATGTCGCGGACGAGCGAGATCAGGTCCCGGGCCTCCTCCGTGGGCAGTTGTCGGTCCACCGGCTGCGGGGCGCGGTCGGGCATGGCGACGCTCTCCTCCCTGTCGGGCACTGGCGAGCGGGCCCATGGGTGGGGGCGGCGCCGCCGGGTCGTTCTGGTGCCTGGCCGATGTTTGCAGTCCCGGGTCTCGGAAGCTGCTGACCAGCGGCTGTGCGCTGTGAGTATGCCCGATCGGAGGCATCCCGTCACCAGTTAACGACCGCTTACTTCAAGAAATGGCCGGGCGTGGCCGGAGCGGCGAAATTGGTCCGAACCATTGACCCAACTGGTCTAGTCCTCCTACTGTTTCGCTCCACCGATTCACCGCGTTCATGCCAATGAGCGCGCGCTCCCCTCCCCACGAGGAGACACCGGATGCACACCCCCCACCGTTCCCGCTTCCGGGCCATCGTGTCCGCGGCCTGCTGCGCCGTCCTCGGCGCCGGTCTGCTGGCCGGCGCGGGCACCTCCGCCACCGCGGCGACCTCGGCTCAGGAGGCCGCCGCCGGTTCGAAGGCCGTTCCCCGGGCCGAAGCCCCCGGATCCAAGGTCATCGGGTACTTCACCGAATGGGGCACCTACGACCGCAAGTACTACGTCAAGAACATCGAGACATCCGGATCGGGCGCCAGGCTCACCCACATCAACTACGCCTTCGGCAACGTCACCGGCGGCAAGTGCGCCATGGGCGACGGCTACGCCGCCACCGACCGGGCCCACACCGCCGCCGAATCCGTCGACGGCAAGGCCGACACCTGGGACCAGCCGCTGCGCGGAAACTTCAACCAGCTGCGCAAGCTGAAGCAGAAGCACCCGAACCTCAAGGTCCTGTGGTCCTTCGGCGGCTGGACCTGGTCGGGCGGCTTCGGCGAGGCCGCGAAGAACCCCGCCGCCTTCGCCCAGTCCTGCTACGACCTGGTCGAGAACTCCAAGTGGGCCGACGTCTTCGACGGCATCGACATCGACTGGGAGTACCCGAACGCCTGCGGCGCCACCTGCGACACCAGCGGCAAGGCGGCCTTCACGAACCTGATGCAGGCGCTGCGCGCCGAGTTCGGCTCGAGGAACCTCGTCACCGCGGCGATCACCGCCGACGCCACCCCGGGCGGCAAGATCGACGCGGCGGACTACGCGGGCGCCGCACCGTACGTCGACTGGTACAACCCGATGACGTACGACTTCTTCGGCGCCTGGGACGCCGCCGGCCCCACGGCCCCCCACTCGCCGCTGACCTCGTACGCCGGCATCCCGAAGGCGGACAACCACAGCTCGGCGACCATCGCGAAGCTCAAGGGCCTCGGCATCCCCGCCTCGAAGCTGCTGCTCGGCATCGGCTTCTACGGCCGCGGCTGGACCGGCGTCACGCAGTCCGCCCCGGGCGGCACCGCGACCGGCCCGGCGACGGGCACGTACGAGCAGGGCATCGAGGACTACAAGGTGCTCAAGGCCAAGTGCCCGGCGACGGGGACCGTGGCCGGCACGGCGTACGCCAAGTGCGGGAGCGACTGGTGGAGTTACGACACCCCGGCGACCATCGCGACCAAGTCGAACTACAAGAACCAGCAGGGCCTGGGCGGCACGTTCTTCTGGGAGCTGAGCGGCGACACCGCGAACGGTGAGCTGATCAAGGCGATCAGGTAGGGCGGAGGGCCGGGCGGGGCGGCGGTCCGGCGACGGGCCTCCGCCCCTTGTTCACGCGCCCCGGCGGGCGGACTGCGGGGCCGGGTGGGCGGGGTCGAGTTCCTCGATCGCGCGCAGGGCGCCACCGAGGGTCTTCACCAGCAGCTCGCACATCGTGTCGCGGGGCAGTTCGGGGCGGTCGATCCATTCGAGCGTGGCGCCCTCGACGCTGCACACCCAGGCCAGCAGGCCCATCCGCGCCAGCGCGGTGATGTCGACACGGCCGTACGCGCCCTCGGCGATGGTGGTCACGACGGCCTCGCGCACTCCGTCACGGATGGCGTGCACCTCGGTGTCGAAGCCGACTCCGCCGCTCACGATCGTGCGGTACGCGGCCTGGTTGTGCTCGGCGTAACGCAGATAGCTCTCGATGGTGCGCTGGACCCGGTCGACCGGGGGCAGTTCGAGACCGCTCGCGGCCAGAGTGACCAGCTCGGTGACCGAGTCCTGGATGATGGCCAGGTAGTATCCGCGCTTGGACTGGAAGTAGTAGTAGATCAGCCCCTTGGCGACGTGCGCCTGCCGGGCGATGTCGTCCATCGACAGGGCGTCGTAGGACGTGTCGGCGAACAACCTCCGGCCGATGGCGATAAGTTCGGCACGGCGCGCCATCGAGCGCTCGGTGCCGCGGGCCCTGGGACGCGCGGCAGGCTGGGGGCTGATACTCAATTTCGACCCTGGTCTCAACGGGCGGGGGCGGGACCTCCGCAGTATGGCAGGCCCCACTGCCGGGTCTCGGGTCAGGTCACAGCAGCCCGAGCTGGGTCACGAGCATCGCGACGACCACGACGAGGGCCCAGCCCATGGCGTGCTCGACGATCTTCGGGCCGTCTTCCTGAGGGCCCCCGGTGCGGACGCGGGCGGCGGTGGCTGAGTGCGCGGTCATGGCTTCTCGCAGGGTCGGTGGTGCGGACGGACTCCCCCCGGAGCTCTGTCCACCTTGCCACCGGGAGTGGCTTTTGCGGCCGAGAGCTTGGTCACACGCGGACGCCCACGGCCGCCAGTGCCTTGCGCTGGGCCGCGCTCGGGCGGGCCGGGAAGTACAGGTAGCAGACGCCGCCGGTGCCCGAGACGACCTTGCCGGAGGCGTTGTACCGCTTGGTCCGCAACCAGATGTTCTCGAACTCGCGGCGTCGGTAGACGCGGCGTACGGCCTCGTTGCTCGCCGAGTAGGGATCGTTGGCGATCACGTCGCCGTCCGAGGTGAAACCGATGACGGTCATCAGGTGCCCGGCGGTGCCGTACCCGGCGCCGGTCAGCTCCTCCTTCAGGAAGGACTGGGAGGTTATGGCCGGGATGCCCGCGGCGATCAGCGTCTGCAGTTCGGTGAGCGAGCCGAGCCGGGTGACCACGCCCTGGAGGTCCTTGAACGTGGCCGCGTAGGCGGCGTTGAACGGCCAGTTGCCGCAGCCCGCGTACTGGTAGTCGTACGTGAACCTGGCCGCGTGGCACACCTGCGGATCGGCGTACGAGCGATCGACCCAGGCCAGCTGCCCGCCGGTGAGCCGGCCGCCCCAGTACTCGATGACCATCTGGGAGGACGTCGGGCTGCACCAGGCCTCGCCGCCGTTGTCGTACTCGGGGTACTGGCCCTTGTGGATCTCCTGCGAGTAGCGCGGGACGCGCAGTTCCTTCGCGAGGCCGGGAGCGGACGCCGGGACGGTGAACCGGTCGGGCACGTCGGAGCCCATCGCGCCGAGCCGCCACACGGTGGGGGTGGCCCGGGTGCCGGGCTTGCGGTACAGGGTCAGGCGCAGCCGGTACGACGTCAGGCGCAGACCGGTCGACGGGTCGTCGACCGCCAGGGTGTCGGTCCAGACGGTGCTCCTGCCGTCGCTCTGGTCGTCGACCGAGGTGCGCCGGATGTCCTGGTCGCCGGCCGCCCAGCGTGCCATCACGTACCAGGGGGTGCTGGTGCCGTCGGTGTAGGTGCCTTTGACCTCGGCCTGGATCCAGGTGCCGGCCGGGGTGTGGGCGTTCCAGGAGACGATGGCCTCGGTCGCGGGGACGGCGAGCCGGTGGACGGGGGAGGTCCAGGTGCCGTACTCCCACGCGGCGGTGGTGCCGGTGTGCGGATCCTTGTAGTCGGCGGTTCCGGCGGGCTTCGCGATCACCAGGCCCGGGCGGGCGCCCGCGACAGGCCGGGTGCCCTTGGCCGTGCCCCCGCGCCAGTCGCCGTACGAGACCCAGGCCCGGTTGTCGACGGTACGGGCCGGGAGAGCCCGGGCGGGGTCGGCGGTGTCGGTCGTCACGGGGGCCTCGGGGTCGGCGGCCGCCGGAGCCGCGCCCGCGGTGACGGCGGCGGCGACCGCGGCGGCCAGGACGGTTCTGCGGGACGGCTGTTCGGCTCTGCGCATGGCGGGGACCCCCGGATGTCGGAGTCGGGCAGGGGCGGGGCGGGTCCGTGCACGGTCGGTCGCATCCGTGCGTGCGCCACATATGAGCACAGCCCGCCGTGTCCTGCCAGCACTTCGACGCGCGCCGCGCCCATCAATATTGGCGTCGACCAGTGGCATCCGCGGCGGGCCCCGTCGTTAGAGTGCTGAGCGAGATGAATCCGCCCTTCCGCCCCGCACCGGGCCCCGCCGTCCGCGACCTGGCCGCCCGGATCCGCCGCCTGGCCCCCTCCTGCGGCCCGGTCCGGCTCGTCGCTGTCGACGGGCACGCCGGGTCCGGAAAAAGCACGTTCGCCGGGCAGCTGGCCGCGGCCCTGGACGGTGCACCGGTGCTGCGCCTCGACGACATCGCCAGCCATGACGCGCTGTTCGACTGGACCGGGCGGCTGCTGAGCCAGGTGATCGAGCCGCTCTCGCACGCCCGGACCGCGCACTACGCCCCCTACGACTGGCGGGACCGCCGCTTCGGCCCGCCGCGTCCGCTGCCGCCCGCACCGGTGCTCCTCGTGGAGGGCGTCGGTGCGGGGCGCCGGGCGCTGCGCTCCCACCTGGCTCTGCTGCTGTGGATGGAGGTGCCGCGCGAGGAGGCCTGGGCGCGGGGGCGGTCGCGGGACGGGGAGGAGCAGCGGGAGTTCTGGAACGGATGGGTTCCGGCGGAGCGCCGGCACTTCGCCGACGATCCCTCGCGGCCGTTCGCCGATCTTCTGGTACGGCAGCGAGATCAGGGATATGAGGTGCTCGCGGGGCCCGCTGAGATCGTTGGACCGGACCAGTCCCTCACGCACGGTGACGGACCGCCCGCAGTGTGCTGAACTTGTGAAGGGCCTTGCGGGACAAGTCGCCGGAGTGCTTCAACTCGGCTTGACCGCTGGGCCGTACAGGTCTTACGTTCTCAATGTGCGGCCTTTCGGAGCCGCCCACAGACGCGAAGCCCCCGGTTGTTCCCCCGTGATCGGGGGCTTCGTTCTGTCTTCTTCCGGTTTTCCGGCCGCCGCGGGGCGCCGAGCGCTCACCCTGGGTCACCGCGCGCGCGTCCGCCGCATCCGTTCCCACCTCGCCGAACGGCCCGTGCGGCACCCTACGGGGGCGCCGCGCCCGCAGGTACGATGCCCTCGTCGCGACCTACGGACGGTTGCTTCGCGCACGGTGCAACTCCGGTCCGTGGCACAGCGGTTCGAGCAGGGCAGCCGGCTGGGGGACGGCTCGTTGGCATACCGACGGGGGCACGGTTTGTGGGGGACGTGATGGACTTCGGCACGCAGGGCCCTCAGGCCCCCGCCGACCTCGCCTGGCTGCGAGGCGTGGACGCCTACACGATGGGCGCGTATCCGCAGGCGGAGGAGGAGTTCCGCGCCGCCGTGCGGATGGACTCCGGGATGGCCGACGGCTGGCTCGGGCTGCACGCGCTGCGCGTCGACACCACGACCGCACTGCTGCGGATGTTCCGGCACCGGGACCGCTTCGGGGAGCAGCGCTCCCGCTATCGTCGCGCGCTCAACTCCTGGTACTGGCTGGGCTGGTGGGTGCAGCCCGTGCTGGAGAGCCCCCGCGACCTGCTGCTCGCGCACGCCTCCCACTGGCTGGACGGCCGCCACGTCCCCGAGCTGGACCGGGCGCTGGCCGGGCTGCCGCCCGTGGACACTGACCACCAGGTCCGCTTCCTGCACTCCTGCCGCGCCTACCTGGTCAAGGACTGGGAGCAGCTGGTCCGCCACACCGACCCGCTGCTCGACGATCCGATGCTCGGCATCGAGGCGGGCCTGTTCGGCGGCATGGCCCGGGTGCGCCTGGAGATGTACGGCCAGGCCGAACCCCTGCTGTCCGCCGCGCTGATGCGCTGCCGCAGCGAGCAGCCCCAGCGCAAGGAGCTGCGCTACTGGCTGGCCCGGGCCCACGAGGGCACCGGCCGCAGCGCCGCCGCCCTCCCCCTGTACCGGGCCGTGCACCGCGTCGACCCGGCCTTCATGGACACCTCCGCCCGGCTCGCCGCCATCGCCGAGGGCGACGGATACGACGACGCGGCGGACCTCGCGGCGATCACGCTCACCGGCGCGGGCCAGGACGCCGTGGACGGGCCGGACGGGTTCGATCCGCTCTTCGGCCTCGAGGGGCGCGATCTGAGGCTGCCCGATCCCGAGCCGCCGCTCGCTCCCCTGCCGCCGGTGACCGGCCCGCCGGTCCGTGAGAGGACGGGCCCCGCTCCCTCCCTGCCCGCCGGGCCCACCGACCCCGCGTTACTGGAGGAGGCACTCGCCGAGCTGGAGCGCATGGTCGGTCTGGAGCCGGTGAAGCGCCAGGTCAAGGCGCTGTCGGCGCAGCTGAACATGGCCCGGCTGCGAGCCGGGCAGGGTCTTCCGGTCCAGCCGCCGAAACGCCACTTCGTCTTCTCCGGCCCCTCCGGCACCGGCAAGACCACCGTCGCCCGCATCCTCGGCCGCGTCTTCTACGCCCTCGGGCTGCTCGGCGGCGACCACCTCGTGGAGGCGCAGCGGGCCGATCTGGTCGGCGAGTACCTCGGGCAGACGGCCGTGAAGGCGAACGAACTGATCGACTCGGCCCTCGGTGGAGTCCTCTTCGTCGACGAGGCCTACGCGCTGTCCAACTCGGGCTACGGCAAGGGGGACGCGTACGGCGACGAGGCTTTGCAGGTGCTGCTGAAGCGCGCGGAGGACAACCGCGACCACCTCGTGGTGATCCTGGCCGGCTACCCGGAGGGCATGGACCGCCTGCTCGGCGCGAACCCCGGCCTGTCGTCACGCTTCACCACCCGCGTCGACTTCCCCTCGTACCGGCCCCTCGAACTCACCGAGATCGGCAAGGTGCTCGCGGCGGAGAACGGCGACCTGTGGGACGAGGAGGCCCTCGACGAGCTGCGGTCCATCGCGGGACACGTGGTGGACCAGGGGTGGATCGACGAGCTGGGCAACGGGCGGTTCCTGCGGACGCTGTACGAGAAGAGCTGCGCGTACCGGGATCTGCGGTTGTCCGTGTATCCCGGGGTGCTGGGCAGGGAGGATCTGGCGACGCTGCGGCTGCCGGATCTGATGCAGGCGTACGGGGAGGTGCTGTCCGGGCGGGGGCCGCAGAATCCGCCCGGACTGTGAGGAACCGGCCCCGCGGTAGGGGCCGCGCCTCTAGGTGGCCAGCACCTCCTCCGACGCCCCGCTGCTCCTGGGCTCGGTCAGCCGCACCTCGCGCACCTCACGATGCGCGGGATCCCGCACCTCGCCCACCAGCAGCTCCAGCACATCCTCCAGTGCGGCCAGCCCGAGCACCTTCCCGGACCCGTCGGCCACCTGGGCCAGGTGCGTCGCCGCCCGCCGCATCACCGTCAGCGCGTCGTCGAGCGGCAGCTCCGACCGCAGGGTCGTCATGGGGCGCCACAGGTGCTGCGGCACGGCCCGGTCCGAGTCCTCCAGGTCGAGGACGTCCTTGACGTGCAGGTAGCCCATGAACACGCCGTTGTCCGCGGCGACCGGGAACCGGGAGTATCCCGTGCGGGCCGTGAGCTCGACGATGCGCCCGGGGGTGACCGACGGGCTGACCGTCACCAGGGACTCCCGCTTCAGCAGGACGTCCGTCACCGGGCGGGAGCCCAGCTCCAGGGCGTCCTCCAGGCGTTCGGCCTCCTCGGGGTCGAGCAGGCCCGCCTGGCCGGCGTCCTCCACCAGCCGGTTGAGCTGCTCGCTGGTGAAGACGGCCTCGACCTCGTCCTTCGGCTCGACGTGGAAGAGCCGCAGGATGCCCTGGGAGCAGGCGCCGAGGGCGGCGGTGATGGGCTTGCAGAAGCGCGCGAACCAGACCAGGCCGGGGCTGAGCCACAGCGCGGCCTTCTCCGGCGCGGCCATCGCGAGGTTCTTCGGGAGCATCTCGCCGATGACGAGGTGGAAGAAGACCACGGCGGCGAGAGCAATGACGTAGGTCAGCGGATGGATCATGCCCTCGGGCAGCCGGATCCGCTCGAAGACCGGCTCCAGCAGATGCGCGACCGTCGGTTCGGCGACCGCGCCGAGGGTCAGCGAGCAGATCGTGATGCCGAACTGGGCCGCCGCCATCATCTGCGGCAGCCGCTCCAGCCCGTAGAGGACCTGCCGGGAGCGGGCGGTGCCGAGCGGTTCGATCTGGCTGCGGCGTACCGAGACCAGCGCGAACTCGGCGCCGACGAAGAAGCCGTTGGCGAGCACGAGCAGCGCGGCGAAGAGAAGCTGGAGCACGCTCATCGGACGGCCTCCGCCATGGAGACCACCGGGGCGGTCCGTACCAGCCGGACCCGTTCCGCGCGGTAGTGGCCGACCTGGCGCACCGAGAGCCGCCAGCCGGGCAGCTGGGCTCTGTCGCCGACGGCAGGGATACGGCCCAGCCGGTCGGCGATCAGGCCCGCGACCGTCTCGTACGGCCCCTCGGGCACGTCGAAGCCTATGCGCTGCAGGATGTCGACCCGGCAGCTGCCGTCGACGTCCCAGGCGGGCCTGCCGTCCTCCGGCGGCGCGGCGGCCAGCTCGGGCAGGTCGTGTCCGTCGTGCTCGTCGCGGACCTCGCCGACGAGCTCCTCGACGATGTCCTCCAGCGTGACGACACCGGCGGTGCCGCCGTACTCGTCGACGACGACCGCGATGGGCTGCTCGCTGCGCAGGCGGGTGAGGAGCGGCCGTACGGGCAGCGTCTCGGGGACGAGCAGCGCCGGGCGGGCGATGTGGCCGACGGGGGTGCGCAGCCGGTCCTGGACGGGCACGGCCAGGGCGTCCTTGAGGTGAGCCATGCCGACGACCTCGTCGATCTTCTCCCGGTAGACCGGAAAGCGGGACAGGCCGGTGGCGCGGGTCAGGTTGACGACGTCCTCGGCGGTGGCCGAGGACTGGAGGGCACTGACCTTCACGCGCGGCGTCATCACGTGCTGCGCGGTCAGCTCGCCCAGTGACAGGGTCCGGACGAACAGGTCGGCGGTGTCCTGCTCCAGGGCGCCGGCCAGGGCCGAGTGACGGGCCAGCGAGACGAGTTCGCCGGGGGTGCGGGCGGAGGCCAGCTCCGCGGTGGGTTCGATGCCCAGGGCGCGCACGAGCCGGTTCGCGACGGCGTTGAGGCCGGCGATGACCGGACGGAACAGCCGGGCGAAGACATGCTGCGGGCCCGCGACGAAGCGCGCGACCTGCAGCGGCCGGGACACCGCCCAGTTCTTGGGCAGCAGCTCGCCGATCACCATCTGCACGGCTGAGGCCAGCAGCATGCCGACCACGACCGTCACACCGGAGACGGCTCCCCGGGGGATGCCGATGGAGGTGAACGGGCCGTGCAGCAGCTCGGCGAGCGCCGGTTCGGCGAGCATGCCGACGACGAGCGAGGTGATGGTGATGCCGAGCTGGGTGCCGGAGAGCTGGAAGGACAGTTCCTTGAGTGATTCGACGACCCGGTGGGCGCGCCGGTCGCCTTCGGCGGCGGCCTTCTCGGCCTCGGCCCGCTCGACCGTCACGAGTCCGAACTCGGCCGCCACGAAGAATCCGTTGGCGAGAATCAGCAGGAACGCGGCTGCCAGAAGCAGCAGGGGGGTGCTCATGATGCCGCCGCCTCCGCACGGTCGCGGACCTCGAAAACGGGGTCCGCGCTATGTCGGCAGGGGGCGGCGCAGGTACTGCAGGACGATCCGTCCATCGCCGGAGAGGGTCACTCCTCGGTTAGCAGGAGCCTCTGCGCACCGGTCGGGGCAGCAGAGGCGGAGGCGCATCGATCGCGCCTCCGCCAACAGATTAATCAAGACACGGCCCGGTGCGGCAGTGGCGGCCGCCCGGGGGATCGTCCGAGTCAGTCCTGACGCCGTTCGGGGCCCGCTGCGGAACGGGCCTCGACGAGCGCCCGCAGCGCCCGGGCATCGGCGATCGCACGCTGCCTGGCCAGGCCCGGCTGGATGCCCAGAGCAGGCAGGCTGGTGCCGTCGCTGAGGTTGAGGAACACCCACGGGTCGCCGGCCCGGAGGGTCACCTGGAGGATCTCGGCCCACTCCAGCCGGCGCTTGTTCGTGAGATTGACGACAGTGACGCCGTCCTCGTCGACGACGACCTTGGGACGCGCCAGCAGGAGCAGCACGGCGTCCAGAAGGAGCGCCGTGAAGACGAAGCTGACGCGCTCGCCGGGACTGAGCTGCTTCAGCAGCATCGCGACCGCCGTGATCACCACGAAGATGGCGACGGCCGCGGTGAGCAGCACCACGCGCGTGCTGCTCGGCCGGAACGTGACGGGCAGGGTGGGCAGCTCGGACATCGGACCGCGCCTCTCAGAGACGGCAGGCGTGAATGGCCGTGGTCAGGATGGCCCGGGCGCCGATGTCGTACAGGTCGTCCATGATCCGCTGGGCTTCCTTGGCCGGGACCATCGCGCGGACGGCGACCCAG
Source organism: Streptomyces flavovariabilis (assembly GCF_000725785.1). Lineage (NCBI taxonomy): Bacteria > Bacillati > Actinomycetota > Actinomycetes > Kitasatosporales > Streptomycetaceae > Streptomyces > Streptomyces flavovariabilis. Next base: position 76,421 of record NZ_JNXD01000014.1, read on the forward strand.
CCCTCGTTGTGCAGCGGGGACACGGTCGGGGACTCCAGGCCCGGCGTGAGGGCGACGGCCTTCTCCAGCTGCTCGACGCGGCAGTCGTAGTCCATCATCACGTACGTCCGGGCGACCAGGACGCCCTGGAGGCGGCGCAGGAACTGCTGCACCTTGAGGTCGTCGGCGTCCGCGCCGGTGCGGCGGATCACCACCGCCTCGGACTGCATGATCGGCTCGCCGGCGACCTCCAGACCCGCGTTGCGCAGCGAGGTGCCGGTTTCGACGACGTCGGCGATGACCTGGGCGACGCCCAGCTGGATGGCGGTCTCGACGGCACCGTCGAGGTGGACGACGGAGGCGTCGATGCCGTGCTCGGCGAGGTGCGCCGCGACGATGCCCTCGTAGGAGGTGGCGATCGTCTTGCCCGCCAGGTCCGCCAGACCGCTGACGGTGCCGGGCTTGGTGGCGTAGCGGAAGGTGGAGCGGGCGAAGCCGAGGGCGAGGATCTCCTCGGCTTCGGCGCCGGAGTCGATGAGCAGGTCCCGGCCCGTGAGGCCGATGTCCAGCTGGCCGGAGGCGACGTAGATCGCGATGTCGCGGGGGCGGAGGTAGAAGAACTCGACCTCGTTCACCGGGTCGACGATCCGCAGCTCCTTGGACTCCCGGCGCTGCTGGTAGCCGGCCTCATGCAGCATCTCCGCCGCAGGGCCGGACAGGGAACCCTTGTTGGGGACGGCGATGCGCAGCATGAGGTCGGCTTCCTTCGCGTGGAGTCTGTGGTGTCGTACGGGGGGCGGTCGCGGCTTACAGGTGGGCGTAGACGTCGTCGAGGGAGATGCCGCGGGCGACCATCATCACCTGGACGTGGTACAGCAGCTGCGAGATCTCCTCGGCGGCGGCTTCCTTGCCCTCGTACTCGGCGGCCATCCACACCTCGGCGGCCTCTTCGACGACCTTCTTGCCGATGGCGTGGACGCCCTTCTCGACCAGTTCTGCGGTGCGGGAAGTGGCGGGATCGCCCTGGGCGGCCTTGTGCTGGAGCTCGGTGAAGAGCTCCTCGAACGTCTTCTTGGACATGGTGTCGCTCAGCCTATGCCACACGCGGCTTTCGTCAGCGCCAGGGTTCGGATACTGAGCGGAGGGTGGCCGCGGTCGCCACCGCCGCCGTCACCGCCTCGTGCCCCTTGTCCTCGCTGGAGCCCTCGATGCCGGCCCGGTCCAGGGCCTGCTCCTCGGTGTCGCAGGTCAGCACGCCGAAGCCGACGGGGACGCCGGTGTCGACGGAGACCTGGGTGAGGCCCTGGGTCACGCCCTGGCACACGTACTCGAAGTGGGGGGTTCCGCCGCGGATGACGACGCCGAGGGCGACGATCGCGTCGTAGCCGCGGCCCGCGAGGACCTTGGCGACCACCGGGAGCTCCCAGCTGCCGGGGACCCTGAGCAGGGTCGGCTCGTCGATGCCCAGGTCGTGCAGGGCGCGCAGGGCGCCGTCGACCAGACCGTCCATCACCTTCTCGTGCCACTGTGCCGCGATGACGGCGACCCGGAGGTCACCCACATTGCGTACGGACAGCTCCGGTGCACCCTTGCCGCTCACGTCTCTCCCTCTGTGCTCTCTTACTGATTGCCGCAGGCCGGCACGGTGGTCGTGTCCAGCCAGGGCAGGTCGTGGCCCATCCGGTCCCGCTTGGTGCGCAGGTAGCGGAGGTTGTGCTCGCCGGCGCTCACGGGCATCGGCACGCGGGCCTTCACCGCGATGCCGTGGCGGACGAGCGCATCGGTCTTGTCGGGGTTGTTGGTCAGCAGCCGGACGCCGCGCACGCCGAGGTCGGCGAGGATCTGCGCTCCGGCGCCGTAGTCGCGGGCGTCGGCGGGCAGGCCGAGTTCCAGGTTGGCATCGAGGGTGTCGCGGCCCTGCTCCTGGAGTTCGTAGGCGCGCAGCTTCGACATCAGGCCGATGCCGCGGCCCTCGTGTCCGCGCAGGTAGACCACGACTCCCCGGCCCTCGGCCTGGATCCGGGCCAGCGAGGCGTCCAGCTGAGGGCCGCAGTCGCAGCGGACCGAGCCGAACACGTCGCCGGTGAGGCATTCGGAGTGGACGCGGACGAGGACGTCCTGGCCGTCACCGATGTCGCCGTGCACGAGGGCGACGTGTTCGACGCCGTCGACCGTGGAGCGGTAGCCGTAGGCGGTGAACGTGCCGTGAGCGGTGGGCAGTTGGGTTTTCGCCTCGCGGCGGACGGTGGGTTCGCTGCTGCGGCGGTAGGTGATCAGGTCCTCGATGGAGATGATCGTCAGGCCGTGCTTGCGGGCGAAGGGGATCAGCTCGGGCAGGCGCAGCATGGTGCCGTCCTCCCCGGCGATCTCGACGATCGCGCCGGCCGGGCGCAGGCCCGCGAGGCGGGCGAGGTCGACGGCGGCCTCGGTGTGGCCGTTGCGGGTGAGGACCCCTCCGGGCCGGGACCGCAGCGGGAAGATGTGCCCGGGGCGGACGAAGTCGTCGGCTCCGGAGATGCCGTCGGCGAGCAGCCGGAGGGTGGTGGCGCGGTCGGAGGCGGAGATGCCGGTGCTCACGCCGTGCGCGGCCGAGGCGTCGACGGAGACCGTGAACGCGGTCTTCATCGACTCGGTGTTGTCCTCGACCATCTGCGGGAGCTTCAGCCGGTCCAGTTCGTCGCCCTCCATGGGGGCGCAGATCAGGCCGCGGCACTCGCTCATCATGAAGGCGACGATCTCGGGGGTCGCCTTCTCGGCGGCGATGACGAGGTCGCCCTCGTTCTCCCGGTCCTCGTCGTCGACGACCACGACGGGGCGGCCGGCCGCGATGTCGGCGATGGCCTGCTCGACGGGGTCGAGCGCGAAGTTCTCGACGTCGTCGGTGCTGTACAGGGCGGTTGCGGGATTCATGCCGGCGCTCCTTCCAGGGTGGGCCGCGCGGCCTGACGCGAGCGCAGCCACCAGTCGCGCATGCCCCACAGGACGAGCGCGCCGTAGATGACGTAGACGAAGCCTGAGAAGGCGTAGCCGTTGGCGAAGTTGAGGGGCACGCCCACGAGGTCGACGAGCAGCCAGGCGAACCAGAACTCGACCATGCCGCGCGCCTGGGCGTACATGGCGACGACGGTGCCGACGAAGATGTACGCGTCCGGCCAGGGGTCCCAGGACAGGGTCGGGTACGCCGTGAAGAGCAGCGCCACCGCGACCGTGCCGGCGGCGGCCGCCGCGGCCATCGCCGCGCGCTCGCGCCAGGTGGCGAACCGGACGGCGATGTGGCCGTCCTCGTCCTGTCCCTGGCCGCGCCGCCACTGCCACCAGCCGTACAGGGCGACGACCATGACGACCGCCTGCTTGCCGGCGCTGCCGGTGAGGTGGCCGAAGAAGGCGCCGAAGAGGATGAGGCCGGCCAGGAACTGCACGGGCCAGGTCCAGATGGAGCGCCGCCAGCCAAGGGCCAGGGCGGCCAGGCCGAAGAGGTTGCCGACCATGTCGGACCAGAGGATGTGCTGACCGAAGAGGACGAACGCCTCGGAGTTCAGCGTGTTCACCGGGTCGCCCCCTGCGCCCGGTCGCCCAGCATCCGCTCGACGTACTTGGCGATGACGTCCACCTCGAGGTTGACCGGGTCGCCGGGCTGCTTGTGGCCGAGCGTGGTCAGGGCGAGGGTGGTGGGGATGAGGCTCACGGTGAAGTGGTCGGGGCCCGCGTCGACGACGGTGAGGCTGATGCCGTCGACGGTGATGGAGCCCTTCTCGACCACGTACCGGGTGAGGTCCGCAGGGAGGGAGATCTTCACGAGCTCCCAGTGCTCGGACGGCTTGCGCTCCAGGATCTCGCCGGTGCCGTCCACATGGCCCTGCACGATGTGCCCGCCGAGGCGTTCGCCGACGGCCATGGGGCGTTCGAGGTTGACCCGGGAGCCGGCCTCGAGGACACCGAGGCTGGAGCGGTTCAGGGTCTCGGCCATGACGTCGGCGGTGAATTCGTCGCCCTCGTGGTCGACGACCGTGAGACAGACGCCGTTCACGGCGATCGAGTCGCCGTGCTTGGCGCCTTCGGTGACGACTGGGCCGCGCAGGCGGAAGCGACAGGCGTCGTCGAGGGTCTCGACGGCGGTGACCTCGCCCAGCTCTTCGACGATTCCGGTGAACACTTCCCGGGTCCTCCTGCCTCTTCGGGCACGGACTCCGGGGCTGTCGATGACGACAGAGGATACGAGCAGGGACACCGCGGACGACGCCGGACGGAGTCCGCCGCGAGGGACGGACTTCTGGGCGGCGCGCACGAATGCCCGCTCGCCGCGCACTGCCTCCCATCCGGACTTTAACCGTCGGTCCAGGAATTTCACCTGGTCAACCGGCCGCTGGAGGCGACCGGGTCGCGGACTGTAACCGCCGGTTCGGACTTTCACCGACCCCGGAGTGCGCTGCTACTGGTACACGGCCAGTGTGCCATGCCTGATCGACGTTCAGAGAGGCGGAGTGTGTGGGCTGCCTCACAGAACGTGTCACCCCCCTTCCCGAGCGCGACCGGAGCCCCAACTTGCCGGTCGGCGCACCCTCTTGACGCCCGGGATCGGTACGCACCTATTGACGCAATGGTCTAGTCCTTTCTAGGGTCGACGCCAGGGCCGACACCCCCCGCAGACCGGCCCGGCGGCGGTGACGACGGCCCTTGCCCGCCGTCGGGCCTTCCCACGCCGTGCGCACGGCGTTCTGGCAGGGTGAGTCGTATGACCACGACGACCGCCGACGAGTTCGAGATCCACCGGCGCCGGATGTTCTCGCTCGCCTACCGGCTGCTGGGCTCCGCCGAGGAGGCCGAGGACGCGGTCCAGGACGCGTATCTGCGCTTCAGCGGAGCCGACCGGGCCGTGATCGAGCAGCCGGCGGCCTGGCTCGCCAAGGTCGTCACGAACCTCTGCCTGAACCGGCTGACCTCCGCGCGGGCCCGCCGCGAGCAGTACGTCGGGACCTGGCTGCCCGAGCCGGTGGTCACCGGGGACGGCACGCTCGGGCCCTTGGAGTCGGCCGAGCAGCGGGACGCCGTGTCGATGGCGATGCTGGTGCTGCTGGAGCGGCTGACACCGACCGAGCGGGCGGTGTACGTGCTGCGGGAGGCGTTCGGCTACGGGCACCGGGAGATCGCGGGGGTGCTGGACCTGAGCGAGGCGAACTGCCGCCAGCTGTACCGGCGGGCCGCGCAGCGGGTGAGTGCGCCGCAGGCCCGGTTCGAGCCCGCGTCCGAACAGCAGGAGGAGCTGGTCACGTCGTTCATCACCGCGGCCCGCGAGGGTGATCTGGCCGGGCTGGAGAAGCTGCTCGCGGCCGAGGCGACCTGGTGGAGCGACGGCGGCGGCAAGGTCACCGCAGCGCGTTGGCCGATCGAGGGCGGGCAGCGGATCGCCCACTTCCTGGCGGGCGGGGGCCCGAAGTTCGCGGCGGGCCTGGACTTCACGCCGGTGGAGGTCAACGGAGCGACCGGGCTGGCCACCTGGGCCGGCGACACCCTGGTGGGACTGGCGGCGTTCGAGGTGCGCGACGGGCTGGTCACGGGGGTGCGGGCCGTGGTCAACCCGGAGAAGCTGGCGTTCGCGCGGCGTCAGCTCACCCGGGCGTAGGACCGCCGGGTGCGCCTGTCACATTCCGCGGGGGGTGTTCGGTCCTAGCTGGCGTGGGGCGCTCCATCCGGGAGCGCCGGGCGTCGGAAGGGACTGAACAGCATGACCACGATCCTGGTGACCGGCGGTACCGGAACGCTCGGCCGGCTCGTCGTCGAGCGGCTGCGCGCGGACGGGCACGAGGTGCGGGTACTCAGCCGGCACAGTGAGCCGTACGCGGTCGATCTGCGGAAGGGCGGTGCAGGGCTGGACGCGGCGGTCGCCGGTGTGGACACGATCGTGCACTGCGCGTCGTCGCAGAAGGGCGACGAGGAGGCGGCGGCGAACCTGATCAGGGCGGCGCGCGGGGCGCGTGTGCCCCACCTCGTGTACGTCTCCATCGTCGGCGTCGACCGGGTGCCGTTCCGCTATTACAAGAGCAAGCTCGCGGTGGAGCGGCTCGTCGAGGAGTCGGGGCTCGGATGGACCGTGCTGCGGGCGACCCAGTTCCACGACCTGCTGGCCATGCTGCTCCAGGGGCTGTCGAAGCTGCCGGTGCTGTTCCTGCCGGCCGGCCTTCGGGACCAGCCGGTCGAGGTCGCCGAGGTCGCGGACCGGCTGGCCGGACTCGCGGCGGGTGGGCCGGCGGGGCGGGTCGAGGACATGGGCGGGCCCGAGGTGCGGACGTTCGAGTCGCTGGCCCGCGCGTACCTGAAGGCGTCCGGGCGACGGCGGGCGGTGGTGAACGTGCCGCTGTGGGGGGCGGCGTACCAGGGCTTCCGGAGTGGGGGGCATCTGGCACCGGAGCAGGCCGTGGGCACCGGGTCGTTCGAGGAGTACCTGGCGAGGCGGTTCACGAGCGGCCAGGTACGGGCGGCGAGCGGGCGGGGCGGGGAGGGCCGGCCGGGGGCGTAGGCACCGGAGCGGAGCGGGAAGCAGCGGCCATGGGCCCGGGCGCCCGGGTGTGACAGCCCTGGCGTCGCGTCCTACCGGCCCGGGGACGGCTGCGGCAACCGCTCCCCCGGCGTGAAGAGTTCCTCCTGGGCGCGGTCCCGGGCCGTCAGCAGCGCGCCGCGCAGGACCGCGCCGCCGCCCAGGGTGGTCGTACGTACCTCCGTGGGCAGCGGTGTCATCCGGGCGATGCGGTCCTGCACGCGTGCGGCGAGTTCCTTGCCGCCGGCCTCACCGACCTCACCCCCGAGCACCACGCACCCGGGGTCCAGGATCGCGACCACCGACGCGACTCCGACGGCCAGGCGATCGGCGAGGGCGTCGAGGAAACGGGCAGCGGGGACGGCGGGCGGGTGCTCTTCGGTGGATCCGGGCGCCGGACCGGCCGCGGCTCCCTCCTCCCGGGCCCGGGCCACCGCCCCCCGCACCACACCGGCCGCCGCCCGCACGACCCCGGGGGCCCGCGACGCCTCCTGCCCCGGCTCCGTCGGCACCCTGTACTCGGCAGCGAGTTCCACGACCGCCGCCGACGAGGCCAGCGAATGGAAACCGCCCTCGCAGTCCGTCGAGGTCGGCAGTGCGGTCGTACCCGGGACCGGGAGGAAGCCGATCTCGCCGGTGCCGCCGGAGGCGCCGCGGCGGAGGGCGCCGTCGAGGACCACGGCCGCCCCCGTCCCGTGGCCCAGCCACAGCAGGACGAACGTGTCCCGGTCCCGGGCCGCCCCGTCGCGCTGCTCGGCCAGCGCCGCGAGGTTGGTCTCGTTCTCGACGCGGACACGAGCCTCGGGCAGCCGCTCCTGGAGGGTGGCGACGAACCGGCGGTGCCACTCCGGCAGCCCGGTGGAGTCACGGAGTTCGCCGCTGGACGGGTCGATCAGGCCGGGCGCCCCGATCCCCACGGTGTGCAAGCGGTCGGCGCCGGCTTCCTTCGCCACACGCTCGACCAGGGTGACCGCCTGCTCCACGGCCGGACCCGTCCCCGTATCCCCGCCGATCGGCACCGACGCCTCGGCCAGCACCCGCCCCACCAGGTCCGCGACGGCCACGGCGACGCCCTCGGTGCGGATGTCGAGGGCGGCCAGGTGCGCCCGGTCGGCGACGATGCCGTAGACCTTCGCGTTGGGGCCGCGCCGCTGCTCCCCCGCCTCGCCGACCACCGCGATCAGTCCGGCGGCGGTGAGGCGTTCGACGAGGTCGGCCACGGTCGGCCGGGACAGACCGGTCAGCTGCTTCAACTGCCCTGCCGTCAACGGGCCTTCCTGCTGGAGCAGACGCAGGGCGAGCCGGTCGTTGATGGCCCGGGCGGTGCTCGGGGATGCGGGCATGCCGGGATCCTTCCAGATCGGCGGGACCGTCGACCGGGCCCGCCGGGAGACCCTCTTATTATCAGGCAGGGTTCCTGATAGTTTACGCCCGCACCGGGCACGAGCACGGCAGAGACCTGGAGGGGGACCGCAGAATGGGCAAGGTGGTCGACGAACAGCGCGAGGTGAAGCGGTCCCGGTACGCGGTGGCCGCCGTCTTCGCCGTGCACGGCGCCGTGACCGGCTCGTTCGCGACCCGCGTGCCATGGATCCAGGACCACGCGGGCGTCAGCGCGGGCCAGTTGGGGATCGCGCTCGCCTTCCCCGCGCTCGGCGCGTCCGTGGCGATGCCGCTCGCCGGCAGCATCAGCCACCGCTTCGGCGCCCGCAACGCGCTGCGCGGACTGATCGCCCTGTGGACGCTGTCCCTGATCCTGCCCTCCCTCGCCCCGAACCTCCTGACGCTCTGCCTGGCCCTGTTCATCTACGGCGCGACGGCGGGCATGGCGGACGTGGCCATGAACGCGCTGGGTGTCGAGGTCGAGAACCGCCTCGGCCGGTCGATCATGTCCGGGCTGCACGGCATGTGGAGCGCGGGCGCCCTGGTGGGCTCGGCGGCCGGCACGCTCGCCGCGCACCTCGGCTCGGACGCCCGGCTGCACCACCTCCTGGCCGCCGCGGTCCTCACCGTCGTCGGCGTGCTGTCCTGCCAGTGGGTGCTCGACCTGCAGCCCGCCGAGGACGAGGAGCCGCCGCCGCGCTTCGCGCTGCCGCCCCGCTCGGCGCTGCTCATCGGCGCGATCGGGTTCTGCGCGGTGTTCGCGGAGGGCGCGAGCCTGGACTGGTCGGCGGTCTATCTGCGCGAGCAGCTGGAGACCTCGGCCGGTCTCGCGGCGGCGTGCACGACGGGCTTCACCCTCACCATGGCTGTCGCCCGGCTCGCCGGTGACAAGATCGTGGACCGCTTCGGTGCGGTGCGGACGGTACGGGCGAGCGGTGTGTTCGCCGTCCTCGGCGGGCTGCTGATCGTCCTGGCGGATCATCCGGCGGTGGCCATGAGCGGGTTCGCGCTGATGGGTCTGGGCATCGCCGTCGTCGTGCCGCTGTGCTTCGCGGCGGCGGGCCGCAGCGGATCCAACCCGAGCCTGGCCATCGCGGGCGTGGCGACCATCACCTACACCTCGGGCCTGATCGCGCCGAGCGCGATCGGCATGCTGGCGCAGGCGACCAGCCTGATGGTGTCGTTCTGCCTGGTGACGGCGCTGTCGTGCGGGCTGGTGGCGTTCGCGGGCGTGCTGCGACCCGGCGAGCGGACGAAGGTCGGCCGCCCGGACGCGGCGGTCCCCGGCCCCCGCCCCTGACCAGACGGGCGTCCGTCCAGGTCGCCCCGGTCACCGCCGCTCCCGGCGCACCCCGACAATGGTCCGGACACGCGCAGGCACGACGAAAGCGAAACCGCACCATGGATCTCGGCGTCCGCTGGAAACTGCACGGCGACGGACGCACCCCGGCGCCCGGCGCGGTGGTCCGCCCCGACGAGCGGCTCTCCTGGCCCCGCACGGCCGGACTGGGCGCACAGCACGTGGTGGCGATGTTCGGGGCGTCCTTCGTGGCCCCGGTCCTGATGGGCCTGGACCCGAACCTCGCGATCATGATGTCGGGCGTCGCGACCGTCGTGTTCCTGCTCGCCACCCGCGGCAGCGTGCCCAGTTACCTCGGCTGCTCCCTCTCCTTCGTCGGCGTGGCCGCGGTCATCCGGGCGCAGGGCGGCAGCAGCGCGACCGTGACGGGAGCGGTGTTCGTCGTCGGGGGCGCGCTGTTCCTGGTGGGGCTGGCCGTGCGGCGGTTCGGTGCGCGGATCATCCACGCCACGATGCCGCCGATCGTGACCGGCGCGGTGGTGATGCTGATCGGTTTCAACCTGGCGCCGGTGACGGCCTCGACGTACTGGCCGCAGGACCAGTGGACGGCCCTGCTGGTGATGCTGGTCACCGGTCTGGCGGTCGTCTGCCTGCGGGGTTTCTGGTCCCGGATCGCCATCTTCCTGGGACTGGTCTTCGGGTACGGCATCTCCTGGGTGTTCGACCTGGTCTTCGGCAAGATCCACTCCGTCGACGCGAGCGGCAAGCTGACCGACCACTGGCGGCTCGACCTCTCCGGCGTGGGCCAGGCCGACTGGATCGGGCTGCCCACCCTGCACGCCCCGTCCTTCGAGTGGTCGGCGATCCTGGTCGCCCTGCCGGTCGTCATCGCGCTGGTCGCGGAGAACGCCGGGCACGTGAAGGCGGTCGGCGAGATGACCGGCGACCCGCTGGACGACAAGCTCGGCACGGCGATCGCGGCCGACGGCGTCGGTTCGATGCTGTCCACCGCGGTGGGCGGCCCGCCCAACACCACGTACTCCGAGAACATCGGCGTGATGGCCGCGACCCGTGTGTACTCGACGGCCGCCTACTGGGCCGCCGCCGGCTTCGCCCTGCTGTTCGGCGTCTGCCCGAAGTTCGGCGCGGTCGTAGCGGCGATCCCGGGCGGGGTGCTCGGCGGCATCACCGTCATCCTGTACGGCATGATCGGCCTGCTGGGCGCGCAGATCTGGATCAACGCCGGCGTCGATCTGCGCAATCCGCTGAACCTGGTCCCGGCGGCGGCGGGCATCATCATCGGCGTCGGCAACGTCTCCCTGAAGTTCTCGGACACGTTCTCGCTGAGCGGCATCGCGCTCGGCACGGTGGTCGTCATCACCGGCTACCACGCCCTGCGGGCCTTCGCCCCGGCCCACTTGAAGACGCAGGCGCCGCTGCTGGACGAGGGCACCTCCTCCTACGACGACGCCAAGTCGTAGCCGCTACGGCGAGGCCAGGTCGTACGCGTACGACGCCGTGAACGTCCCGGGCCTGCCCTTGCAGCCGTCCGACTCCCCGGGCAGCTTCACCCACAGGTAGGCGTCGATCCGGGGCTCGCCGGTGCTCAGGGTCGGGGACCGGCCGAGCGCCCGGCCCGCCGGGTCGCACCACTCGCCGTCGGCCGGGGCGCCGTTGCCGTTGCGGCTGGTGTCGATGACGGCGCCGAGGCTCGCCGGGCCGCCGAGCGCGTCGAGGACCCGCCGGTCGTAGGCGACCTCGGCGGCGGTGGTGTGGAAGTTGGAGACGTTGCTGAAAATGCCGTCGGAGGACTCGGGCGAGGCGGCACCGGCCTGCCGGAGCCAGGCCGCCTGCTCGGCGGGCGGATTCCAGCCCGAATGACCGGCGTCGAAGTACACACGGGCCCGGGGGCCGGCGGCCTTCAGAACGCGGCCGGCCCGGGCCAGTGAGGCGAAGCGGTCCGCGCGTTCACCGGCGGAGAGGCACTCGGACTGGGCGACCGAGTCCGGCTCCAGGACGACGATGACCTCCCCGGAGCCCAGCCCGGCGGCGAACCGGTCGATCCAGGCGTCGTACGCGTCCAGGTCGGGCGCCCCGCCCTGGGAGTGGCCGCCGCAGTCCCGGCCGGGGATCGCGTACGGCACGACGACGGGCACCCGGCCGAGCGCGGCGCCGCCCGACGTCACCGCGGCGACGCGGGCGGTGACGGTTTCCGGGGAGTGGTCGGCGAACCAGACGGCCGCGGGCTGCCCGGCGATGCGGGACGCGATGACCGCGTGCCGGGGGTCGCCGGAGTGGGAGCGGACCCACTCGAGCACCTGCGAATCGGGGTGGCGGTAGAGCCGCCCGGCCCCGGTGGGGGTGCGCTCCCGCTTCGTCTCGGTCTTCGACGGCGTGGAGCTCTGCGTCCGGCGTACGGACGGTGACGGCGAGGGCGTGGGCGAAGCGGACTCGGTGGTGGCCGACGCGGACGGCGACGGCACGGCCGGCACGGGCGCCGGGCGGGGCGAGGCCGACACCTCGGGAGGCCCGGCCTCGTCCGAGGCCCGTCCGTCGTCGAACGCGGAGAGGACCCCTGCGAACGCGCCGGCCGCGACGACGAGCGAGGCCGCCACGACCATCGCGCCGCGCCGGGCGGCGCGCCTGCGCCCGGCCCTGCGGGCGGCCAGGCGCTGCACACGCGAGCCTGACACGGTGCCGCTCCCCCTCCCCCTGCGGCGGGCGGTGTTCCCCCGTTTCGGGGAAGCACCGGGCCCGCCGGTACTTCCGCCAGCCTAGAGCTGCGACTCTGCCCGCATGCCGCGATGCGAACAAGTCCCCCCGGCCGTGGACACTCCGGTCGACGCCGTCATCTCCCGTATGCGCGCGCTCGACGCGGCCCTCCACCCGCGGGACGGGGTCGCGGTCTTCAACCGCGTCTACCTCGCCGTGACGGAGGCGGTGGACCGGTACGTCGACACCGGGCGGTTCGCGGACGCCCACGCCGCGATCACGCTGGACGTACGGTTCGCGCAGCGGTACCTGGCGGCCGTCGAGACGGTGGCGGACGAGCGGCGCCCGCCCGCCTGCTGGCGGCCGCTGTTCCAGTTCCGCCGCCACCCCGGGGTACGGCCGTTGCAGTTCGCGCTGGCGGGCATCAACGCGCACATCGGGCACGATCTCGCGCTGGCCGTCGTGGACACCTGCCGTACGCTCGGCTGCGCACCCGTCGATCTGGAGGACGAGTTCGACATGGTGGGCGATCTCCTCGCCTCGCTGGAGGAGCGCATCCGCGAAGATCTGATGCCGGCCCCCGACCTGTTCCGGATCGCCGACCCGCTGACCCACCTGCTCGGGTCCTGGAGCCTGGACCGCGCCCGGGACGCCGCGTGGACGGCGGCCCGGGCCCTGTGGGCCCTGCGGGAACTCCCCGATGTCGCGGGCGAGTTCACCGAGCGCCTGGACACGGCGGTGGGCTTCGCCGGGCGCATGCTGCTCACGCCCCTGACCGAGCCGGGGGTGTGGCGCTAGTCCTCCGGCAGCTCGACGGGCGCGATCTCGTCGTAGAGGTCGCCCGGGCCCGGGTTGCTCGGGTCGGTCGTGCCGCCGAGGTGGTGCATGACGCCCCAGACCGCGTTGAGGGCGGTCTGGACGGCGCCCTCGGCCCAGCCGGCGGTCCAGGAGATGTCGTCGCCGGCGAGGAAGATGCCGCGCTTGTCCTCGGGCAGCCGGTCCTGCATGAAGTGCGTGAACAGGCGCCGCTGGTAGCGGTAGTGGCCGGGCAGGTTGGCCTTGAAGGCGCCCATGAAGTAGGGCTCGTTCTCCCAGGAGACGGTCACCGGGTTGCCGATGATGTGCTTGCGGATGTCGACCTTGGGATAGATCTCGCCGAGCGACTTCAGCATGACCTCCATCCGCTCGTTCGCGGACAGCGGCAGCCACTTCAGGCTGTCGTCGCACCAGGTGTAGGAGAGGCAGATGACGGCGGGCTTGTCCGGGCCGTCGTCGAGCAGGTAGGTGCCGCGCGTCATACGGTCGGTGAGCGTCATCGACATGACGTCCCGGCCGGTGTCCTCGTCCTTGTCCAGCCAGAACGGCCGGTCGACCGGCACGAAGAGCTTGGAGCTCTCCATGTAGTGGGTGCGCTCGATCGCCGTCCAGTGGTCGATCGGGAAGAGCGAGTCGTCGCAGGCGATCTTCGACAGCAGCATCCAGGACTGGGCGGTGAAGATCGCCGTCCGGTAGGTGCGGATGTCGCCGTGCGCGTCGGTCACCGTGATGCGGTTGCCGGCCGTGCGGTGCAGCCGGGTCACCGCCGGGCGGGGCTCGCCGCCCTCGTGCAGGCTCGCGAGCGAGGTGCCGAGGGGCCAGTGCACGATCTTCTGCGGCTCGCGCTCCCACAGGCGCAGCGGCAGCTGCTGGGAACCCCCGACGATGCCGCGGTGGTGGTCGTCGGCCTCGGTGTAGACGACGCGCAGGATCTCCAGGATGGAGTTCGGGAAGTCTGTGTCCCAGCCGCCCGTGCCGAAGCCGACCTGGCCGAAGATCTCACGGTGGCGGAAGGACTTGAACGCCTCGGAGTCGCAGAGGAAGCCGTAGAAGGTCTGGTTGTCGAGCTTCTCGACGAGCTTGGACCAGATCTCGCGGATGCGCGGCACGTCCCGCTCGCGCAGGGCGCGGTTCATGTCGGAGAAGTCGGCGCCCTCCTCCAGGCACCGGCCCCAGGCCTCGGCGACGTCCCGGTACACCTGCGGCAGGTCGTCGATCGTCTCGGCGTAGTGCGACTCGCCCTTGAGGTCGACGACGGTCGACGGGGTGGCCTCGGACAGGGGGTTGGGGAACGGCCGCGTCTGCAGGCCGACGAGGTCGATGTAGTGCTGGAGGGCCGTGGAGGACGGCGGGAAGCGCATCGCGCCCATCTCGGCGGTGAGGGACTCGTCGCACCCGTCGAAGCCCACCGTGCGCAGCCGGCCGCCGATCTGGTCGGCCTCGTACACGACCGGCTTGAGCCCCATCTTCATCAGCTCGTACGCGGCGACGATGCCGGACAGGCCGCCGCCGATGACCGCGACCTCCGTGCCGTGCTCCGTCGCGGGTATCTGCCCGAGGCCCGCCGGATGGGCGAGGAAGTCGTCGTAGGCGTACGGGAAGTCCGGGCCGAACATGGTGATCGGCGGCTGCTGCGCGTCAGCGTGCTCGACGGCGTTGGGCACGGTGGACGTCATGGGGTGCGGACTCCTTGCACAGATGCGAACGGGGCGGTTCAGGGGGGTGTCAGACGAGCGGGCCGTACAGGCCGGGCCGCCGGTCGTGCAGATACGGGTTGTCGGCGCGCGACGCGGCGAGGAAGGCCGGGTCGACGTCGGCGAGCACGAGTTCCTCGTCCCGCCCGGCCCGGGTCCGGGCGACCCCGTCGGGCCCGGCGAGCGTGGACAGCCCCACGAACTCGAACTCGCCCTCCCGGCCGACCCGGTTGACGTAGGCGACGTACATCTGGTTCTCGAAGGCGCGCACCGGGATCATCGACTCGGCGACGAACTGGAACGGGTGCATCTGCGCGGTCGGGACGACGAGCAGGTCGGTTCCGGCGAGGGCATGGGCGCGGACGTTCTCCGGGAACTCCACGTCGTAGCAGATGAGGATGCCGACCCGCAGGCCGTCGAGTTCGGCCTGGACTACCGTCTGGTCCCCGGGCGTGAAGTGGTCGCGCTCGAAGCAGCCGAAGAGGTGCGTCTTGCGGTAGTTCGCGAGCCGGGTGCCGTCGGCCGAGATCAGCTGGGCGGAGTTGAACACGGCGTCGCCGTCGCGCTCGGGGTAGGCGTAGGCGATCGCCAGGCCGTGACTCGTCGCGATCTCGGCGATCGCGTCCGCGCAGTCGCCGTCGGCGGGCTCGGCGAGGCGGCCGATGCCGTCGCCGATCGCGTACCCGGTCAGGAACATCTCCGGCGTCACGAGCAGCCCGGCACCCGCGGCGGCGGCCCGGCCCGCGGCCTCGTCGAGGACCTTGAGGTTCTCGACGGTGGAGCCGGGGCGGCCGGAGCTCTGGAGCAGGGCGGTGCGCATGCGTGTTCCTCACCGGGCGGAAGGGTGGTTGGAGGGGCCACGTAGACGGTACGGGCGGCTGACCAGGGCGGACAAGCAGGAGCCGTTGCGCGCCGGTGAACGGTTCGTTGCGTACGTCCGGGGCCGGACGGCGATTCGTTGCGCGCCCTGAGGCGTAGCCCGGCTCCTCCTCGCAGCCCGGGTCCGTCTCCTCTCCCCCGCCGCCCGGCGGAGACGGAGTCCGGCCCGGAGCGCGATGTCCCTTCCCCGCCGGGCCGGGAGAGTGGGGGCTGTCCACTCGGCCTGCGGAAAGGAACCAAATGAAGCGTCGTACGAAGATCGTCGTGCTCGGCTCCGCGCTGCTGCTCACGGCCGGGGCGGCCTCGGCCGCGACCGCGTCGGACGCGCCCCGGCAGCGGGAGGCCGCAGCGCTCACCGGCACCGCCATGCTGTACCGCTCGGCAGGGGACGACATCACGTTCTCGTTCGACGCGCATCTGGCGGCGCGGGACACCGCCGACCCGACGAAGGCCACCGGTACCTTCGAGTTCAGCCACTACCTGAACGGCGAGGGCGCCCGGGCGAAGGCCAAGGTCGACTGCCTGCTGACCGGCGGCAAAGTGGCCGTCGTCTCCGGAGTCATCACCGAGTCCGACCTCCCGGGCGCCGAGGGCAGGCGGGTCGGCGTCACCGTCCACGACCTCGGCCGCCACGACCGGCTCGGCTACAGCTGGGCTGCCACGGGCAGTCCCGTCGAGACGAAGGAGCTGCCCAAGTGCGTGAGCTCCGCCCCCTTCGAGCGGGTCGAGAGGGGGACGGGCGACTTCACGGTCGTGCCGTGGCAGCCCGAGCTCTAGCCAGGGCCAGGGCCGTCACCAGGTAGGGAATCGCCAGGACCGCGAACACGGTGCTGTGCGCCATGTCCGTCCCCAGCAGCGCGTACACACCGAACGTCGCGACCGTCGCCACCTCGGTGCCCAGGCTCGCCACCGAGGTGAGGGTGGCCCGGCGGGACTCGTCGATGCGGTGCTGGAGACGGACGTCGGCGAGTACCTCGGCCAGCTGGAACCCGGCGAAGGCGAGGCTCACGAGGGCGACACCGGCCAGGGAGCGGGCCGCGGCTCCCACGGCCAGGGCGAGGGCGGCACCCGCGAGCAGCACCGCGAGCCCGGTCGTGCCGAGGCGTTCGGCCGGTCCCGCCAGGAGGCTGCCGACGGTGACGCCCGCCCAGATCAGCATGATCAGGTAGGGCACGGTCGCCTCGGCGACGCCGATGTCCCGGACCAGCAGGGGGGTGTACTCGTCGAGGGCGCCCCACACCGCGGCCACGGCGGGGACCAGCAGCAGGGCGCCGCGCACCGTACGGTCCCCGCGGATCTCGGCGAGTCCGGTCCGCAGGGTCGTCACCCAGCTCTCGCCGGCGCTCTCGGGCCGCACCCGGTGCTCCGGGAACCGGGTCGCGGTGAGGGCGGTCAGCACACAGGCCAGGAAGCTCGCGGCACCGACTGCCGCGTAGCCGCCCCCGGCGAGGAGGGGCCCCGCGAGGCCGGTGGCGGCGACGGTGCCCAGCAGGCGCGCGGCCCGGGCCCGGCCCATGGCCCGCGCGTACCGGCCGACGGCACCGAGCCGGTCCAGCTCGTCGTAGACCAGCGCTTCCAGCGCACCGGAGCCGAGGGCGCCGCCCGCGCCCCACAGGACGAAGCCGGCCGCGAAGGCCCAGTACGACGGGGCCGCCACCCACAGCGCGAAGCCGGCGGCGGTGAGCAGCGGGCCGATCCACAGCAGCCTCCGGCGCGACACGGCGTCGGCCCAGACACCGGAGGGGACCTCCAGCAGCACGCCGGTGACCGACCACAGGGCGAACAGGGAGGAGATCTGCCAGAGCGACATGCCGGTGTCGGCGAAGAGCAGGGCGTACACCGGGTAGAGCAGGACGAAGTCGTCGAGGAACGCGTAGCCGTACAGCGTGGTCGTCAGCCGCCGGACACCGGTGGCGGGCACGCGTGCGGGTGAGAGTGTCATGAGGCCTTCCCGCAAGGACGGATCGGACGCCGGAGGTACGGCGTCCGAGGCGGTCCTCGGGAGGCACGGCTGGTGGATCAATGTCGCCAGGTCATGGCATCGATGCTAGGCCCGGCGCCCGGGCCCGGGCCACAGACTTACGTGGGCGATCCGGACGAGAAGCGCCGCAGCAGCGGCGAGAGCACGAGCACGGACTTGGTCCGCTCGACGAACGGCTCCCCGGCGATCCGCTCCAGGACCCGTTCGAAGTGGCGCATGTCGGAGGCGAAGACCTGGGCGATCGCGTCCGCGTCCCCGGTGACGGTGGACGCGGCCACGACCTCCTGGTAGCGCTCCAGGCCCCGCTGGATGGTCTCCGGGGAGGTGTTCCCGCGGCAGTAGATCTCGACGAACCCCTCGGTCTCCCAGCCGAGGGCACCCGGGTCCACCCTTACGGTGAAGCCGGTGATGGCTCCGGTGGCCCGCAGCCGGTCCACGCGCCGTTTCACGGCGGGCGCGGACAGGCCGACGAGCCCGCCGATGTCGGCGTAGGAGCGGCGGGCGTCCTCGGCGAGGGCGTGCACGATGCGTTCGTCGAGATCGTTCAGCACAGTGGGTGGATCACTTTTCGGATGGCGCGAGTCGGGAACGGCGATAGCCGTACAGGAAGTAGAACACGAGCCCGGCGGCCATCCAGACACCGAAGACCACCCAGGTCACGGCCGACAGGCTGCCCATCATCCAGAGGCAGAAGGCGAAGCCCAGCGCGGGCAGCACCGGGGAGAGCGGCACCCGGAAGGTGCGGGGCAGGTCCGGCTTGGTGCGGCGCAGCACCACGACGGCCACGTTGACGAGCGCGAAGGCGAACAGGGTGCCGATGCTGGTGGCGTCGGCGAGCTGCCCGAGCGGGATCGCGGCGGCCAGGACACCGCAGAACAGCGACACGATCAGGGTGTTGGCCCGGGGGGCGCCGGTCTTCGGGTGGACCTTGGCGAACACCTTCGGCACGAGCCCGTCGCGGGACATGGCGAACAGGATGCGGGTCTGGCCGTACAGCACGGTCAGGACCACGCTGGCGATGGCGATGACGGCGCAGAACGCCAGCAGCGTGCCCCAGAAGGTCTGCCCGGTCACCTCGCGCATGATCTGGGCGAGGGCGGCCTCGGAGTCGGTGAAGTTCTTCCAGGGCTTGGCGCCGACCGCGACGGCGGCGACCAGGACGTACAGCGCGGTGACGATGACCAGCGACAGCATGATCGCGCGCGGCAGGTCACGCTGGGCGTTCTTCGCTTCCTCGCCGGCGGTGGAGGCCGCGTCGAAGCCGATGTAGGAGAAGAACAGCGTCGCCCCGGCGGCGCTGACGCCGGCCATGCCGAGCGGCATGAAGTTGTCGTAGTTGCCGGAGCGGAAGCCCTGGACGCCGATGGCGCAGAACAGCACCAGCGCGGCGATCTTCACGATGACCATGACGGTGTTGGCGCGGGCGGACTCGCGGGCGCCGCCCAGCAGGAACGCCATCGCGAGCAGCACGACGATCAGCGCCGGCAGGTTGAACACGCCCCCGTCACCGGGCGGGGCGGACAGGGCGGCCGGGATGGTGACGCCGATGGTCCCGTCGAGCAGTTCGTTGAGGTATTCACCCCAGCCGACGGCGACGGCGGCGACCGACACGCCGTACTCCAGGACCAGACACCAGCCGCATATCCAGGCGATCAGCTCGCCCATCGTTGCGTACGCATACGAGTACGAGGAGCCGGAGACCGGGATGGTACCGGCCAGTTCCGCGTAGGACAGGGCCGAGAACAGGGCGGTGAGGCCGGCGATGACGAAGGCGAGCGTGACGGCCGGGCCCGCCTTGGGGACGGCCTCGCCGAGGACGACGAAGATGCCGGTGCCGAGGGTGGCCCCGATGCTGATCATGGTGAGCTGCCACAGCCCGAGGGTGCGGCGCAGCGACCCTCCCTCGCCCTGGCCACCCTCCGCGACCAGGCGTTCCACGGGCTTGCGGCGCATGAGGCGCGCACCGATGCCGGGGGGCGCGGGGGCGGCTGTCTGGCCTGGGTTCTGCGGGGGTGCGCCTTGGTCGAGCACGCGCTGGCTCCTTATCGCTGCCGGTCAGGGCGGCGGGGACCGCGGGCGCCCTTGAGCAGGGACCCACCGAGCGGAGTCCCCGCCACGCCACGTACGAGGCGACAGCCTATGAGCAACGGCGTTGCTGTCGAAATGCAGCAACCTTGCGCATCCCCGCAAGATCTTTGCGTTGCCGGGGGCTCGGCGGGTGTTCGTTGCGAGAGGGCTGCGGACCGTTGCGCCCGGGAGCCTTCAGAGCGCTCCGGCAGCTCGAGGTCCTCTGCCCCGCACTCGACGATCTCCATGCGCCGGGGCAAGGGCCGACGCATGCGAAACGGCCCCCGATTTCCCCGCGGAGCGGGGCGACGGGGGCCGTACGACGGGGGCCGGGGCCGGTCAGCTCCAGCTCGCGTGCAGCGGCTTGCCCTCCGCGTAGCCCGCCGCGCTCTGGATGCCGACGATGGACTTCTCGGCGAACTCCTCCAGGGAGCCCGCACCGGCGTAGGTGCACGAGGAGCGGACGCCCGCGATGATCGAGTCGATCAGGTCCTCGACACCCGGACGGGCCGGGTCGAGGAACATGCGGGAGGTGGAGATGCCCTCCTCGAAGAGCGCCTTGCGGGCGCGGTCGTACGCCGACTCCTCCGAGGTGCGGTTGCGCACGGCCCGGGCGGAGGCCATGCCGAAGGACTCCTTGTACGCGCGGCCCTGGGCGTCGTGCTGGAGGTCGCCCGGGGACTCGTAGGTGCCCGCGAACCAGGAGCCGACCATCACGTTGGACGCACCGGCCGCGAGGGCCATGGCCACGTCGCGCGGGTGGCGGACGCCGCCGTCGGCCCAGACGTGCTTGCCGTACTTCTTCGCCTCGGCGGCGCACTCCAGGACGGCGGAGAACTGCGGCCGGCCGACGCCGGTCATCATGCGCGTGGTGCACATGGCGCCGGGGCCGACACCGACCTTGACGATGTC
The DNA here is from genome assembly GCF_000725785.1 of Streptomyces flavovariabilis. NCBI lineage: Bacteria > Bacillati > Actinomycetota > Actinomycetes > Kitasatosporales > Streptomycetaceae > Streptomyces > Streptomyces flavovariabilis. Next base: position 96,676 of record NZ_JNXD01000014.1, read on the forward strand.
CGCGCCCGCCTCGATCAGGTCGCGCACGCCCGCGGCGGCGACCACGTTGCCGGCGACGATCGGCACCTGCGGGTCGAGGTCGCGCACCAGCTTCAGGGCGCTGATCATCGACTCCTGGTGCCCGTGCGCCGTGTCGATGACGAGTGCGTCGACACCCGCGTCCAGCAGGTCCTGCGCCTTGCCCGCGACGTCGCCGTTGATGCCGACGGCGGCGGCGATGCGCAGCCGCCCCTGAGCGTCGGTCGCCGGCGTGTAGAGCGTGGCGCGCAGGGCGCCCTTGCGGGTCAGGATGCCGGCGAGCGTGCCGTCCTTGTTCACGGCCGGGGCGTAGCGGCGGTTGGCGTGGTCGAGGGTGTCGAAGGCCTCGCCCGGGTCCATGTCCGCGTCGATGAGCAGCAGGTCCCGGGACATGACCTCGGCGAGCTGCGTGAAGCGGTCCACGCCGGAGAGGTCGGCGTCGGTGACCACGCCGACCGGCTTGTGGTTCTCGTCGACGACGACACCGGCGTCGTGCGCGCGCTTGGGCAGCAGGGCCAGCGCGTCCGCGACCGTCTGGTGCGGGGACAGGATGATCGGGGTGTCCAGCACCAGATGGCGGCTCTTCACCCAGGAGACGACCTCGGTGACCACCTCGATCGGGATGTCCTGAGGTATCACCACGAGGCCGCCGCGGCGGGCCACGGTCTCGGCCATGCGGCGGCCGGCGATGGCGGTCATGTTGGCGACGACGAGCGGGATGGTGGTGCCCGTGCCGTCCGGGGAGCTGAGGTCGACGGCCTGCCGCGAGCCCACGGAGGAGCGGCTCGGCACCATGAAGACGTCGTCGTACGTCAGGTCGTACCCGGGCTGGATGTCATTGAGGAAACGCACGTGCTGCACATCCCAGTCGATCAGAGGTGACCCCCGGACCGGCCGGCCAGGGGGAAAAGAGCACGTACTTCATTCTCCCATGACGGACGCCCGAACCACCCCCAGCGGATCATCCAGGCTGGTCAGGGGTGCTCTCGGAGGATTCTCCAAGGCCGAGGGTCACGAACAGCCCCGGGCCCCGGTCCGTCGCCTCGGCGAAGATCTCCTCGGCGACCTGCCACTCCTCGGGCCGCGTCTCGGCGTACTTCCGCCAGCCCGCGACGACGACCAGCAGGCCCCGCTCCCCGGCCCCCTCGGGCCAGAGGGCGGGGTCGGCCATGGAGTCGGCGAGGGCGTCCCAGTTGCGGCCGAACCAGTCGGGCAGGGCCAGGTCGCGGGCGCAGCGGTCCATGAGGCCCGCCTTGTCCGTGACCCCGTCCAGGTCCAGGACGACCACGACCCGCCCCGCCGGGTCGTGCACTCCGTGCGCCTGTCCGGCCACCCTTCAGACTCCGTCCGGGTCGGACCTGTTGAGCGCCGACTTCGGCGCCGGGCCGGCCGTCAACAGGTAGTCCGCGGCCGAGGTGTCCGTCACCAGGCTGGTGACGAGCCCGGAGCGCAGCACCGCGTCGATCGCGGGCCCCTTGCGCTGCCCGCCCGCGATCGCCACGACCTCGGGGATCCGGCGGAGCTGGTCGGCCTTCACGGTGATGCACCGCTCGCCCAGGTCCCGTCCGATCCGGCGCCCATCGGCGTCGAAGAGGTGCGCGGACATCTCGGCGGCGACACCGAGGGAGGCGTAGTGCGCGCGCTCTTCCTCGGTGAGCATGTCGTGCACCGTGGAGATGCCCGGCTCCCAGGAGCCGATGGAGACGCAGGCGACGGTGACCTTGTCGAAGTGCTCGAAGGCCCGGGCGATGCCCGTCTGGTTGCGCAGCGCCGTGGCCGTGGCCGCGTCGGGCAGCAGCATCGGGGCGTAGATGGGATGGGCGTCGCCGCCGGACACCTGGGCGGCGCGGCGGACGGCCTCGACGGAGCCGCGTTCGGCGGTCCCGGCGTCGTACACGCCCGTCAGCTGCACCACCGTGCACGGGGGCAGCCGGTCGAGCGCCGCCGCCATGTGGATGGTGGAGCGGCCCCAGGCCAGGCCCAGCACATCACCTTCGTCGACCAGTTCGCCGAGCAGGTCGGCGCCCACCTCTCCCAGGTTCTCGGGGTCGGGTGACTCCTCGGCCTCGGCCGGGGACTCGACCACGACAGCGTGCCTGAGGCCGTAGCGGGCGCGGAGCGCGTCCGAGCGATCGGCGTCCAGCTCGGCGGGCACACGGATCTCGATGCGTACGAGATCCCGTTCGAGGGCGGTCTCCAGGACCCGGGCCACCTTGAAGCGGCTGACGCCGAACTCCTCCGCGATCTGGATCTTGGATTTCCCCTCGAGGTAGAAGCGGCGGGCCATGGCCGCCGCCTGCACCAGCTCAGCGGGTCCCATCCGCATGGCTGACCGGCCCGCCGACATACCCGACACGGCGTTCTCCTCACTGCTGTTCACACTCTGGATTCGCCGTTCATCCTTGCAGATCCGGCGCGGTTGATCAGCCCTGATGAGAGCCGTTCACTTTGCTGTGGCTCAGTGGTCGCAGGCCCAGGAGGCCTTCGCGGTGGCCGCCTCCGCCTGTGTGCGTAGTGCACGTACCGCCTCGGCCGGGTCGTTTGCCCCGTAGACCGCCGATCCGGCCACGAAGACGTCGGCTCCGGCGTCGGCGCACCGCTCGATCGTGGAAGCGGAAACCCCGCCGTCGACCTGGAGCCAGAGCTCCAGGCCGTGCTTGCTGATCAACTCGCGGGTGCGGCGAATCTTCGGAAGCATGATGTCGAGGAAGGCCTGTCCCCCGAAGCCCGGTTCGACCGTCATGATCAGCAGCATGTCGAGCTCGGGGAGCAGGTCCTCGTACGGCTCGATGGGGGTCGCGGGCTTCAGCGCCATGGAGGCGCGGGCGCCCTTGGCACGGATCTCCCGGGCGAGCCTGACCGGGGCGGCGGCGGCCTCGACGTGGAAGGTGACGGAACCCGCCCCCGCTTCCACGTACTGGGGCGCCCAGCGATCGGGGGCCTCGATCATCAGATGGCAGTCCAGCGGGGTGTCCGTCGCACGGGCGAGCGACTCTACGACCGGCACGCCGAGGGTGAGGTTCGGGACGAAATGATTGTCCATGACGTCGACGTGGAGCCAGTCGGCTCCCTCCACGGCCTTCGCCTCGTCCGCGAGGCGGGCGAAGTCGGCGGAGAGGATGCTGGGGTTGATCTGCGCGGCCATGGCCTAAGACTGCCATGCCCTCCGGGGGTTGTGGGCATCGGTCCCGGGTGGGAATGGTGGGACGTCGGCCGCGGGCCGTTGTGGGTCACTCGCGCAGTTGCCCGCGTCCCTCGCGGGGCGATGCCGCCGAGGGGGTCGGCATGAAGCAGGGCGTCGCGCATCTCGTCTGCGGGCGGCGGGCCAAGTGGCTGGTCCTGGGCCTGTGGGTGGTCGTGCTGTTCATCGCCGCGCCGTTCGCCATGAAGCTCACCGACGCGCAGGACAACGACGCCGCGTCGTGGCTGCCGGGATCCGCGGAGTCGACGCAGGTGCTCCAGATCTCCGAGGACTTCCGTCCGGAGCAGATCCCGGCGGTGGTGATCTACGCGCGGGAGAGCGGCCTGACGGCGCAGGACCGTACGGAGATCGCCGAGGACGTCACGCAGCTGAAGCAGTTGCGTGACCACGGCATTCTCGGTGAGCAGACGCGGGGGCCGGTGTTCGACCGGCAGACCGATCCGCGGGCGGCCCAGGTCTTCGTGCCGATCATGATGGACGAGGAGGGCTGGGAGCGGATCTCACCCGCCGTGGAGTCCATCCGGGACGACGTCGGTACGGGCGGCGACGGGCTGAGCGTGCACATCACGGGCCCGGGCGGCACGTCCGCGGACTTCGCGGAGGCTTTCGAGGGCATCGACTCGACCCTGCTGCTCTCGGCGATGGTGGTCGTCGTCGTCATGCTGCTCATCACGTACCGCAGCCTGACCCTGCTGCTGGTCCCCCTGGTCGCGGTGGTCTGCGCGCTGTTCACCTCCCAGGCGCTGATCTACCTGCTGGCCGAGCACGGCGGACTGACGGTGAACGGCCAGAGCGCCGGCATCCTCACGGTGCTGGTCTTCGGAGCCGGGACGGACTACGCCCTGCTGCTGGTGGCCCGCTACCGGGAGGAACTGCGCCGGCACGAGGACCGGCACGAGGCGATGGCCCTGGCGCTGCACCGCGCCGGCCCGGCCGTGCTCGCCTCCGGCGCGACGGTCGTGCTGAGCATGCTGGTGCTGCTCGCCGCGGAGATGAACTCCACGAGCGGCCTGGGCCCGGTGGCCGCCATTGGCGTCGCCGTCGCCCTGGTGGCGATGATGAGCCTGTTCCCGGCCCTGCTGGTGATCTTCGGCCGCTGGATCTTCTGGCCGGTGGTCCCGCACCACGGCACGCCGGACCCGACCGAGCGCGGCATCTGGACCCGCACGGGCCGCCGTATCGCCCGCCGCCCCCGGATGACCTGGATCGTGACGGCACTCGCGCTGGCGGTCTGCTCGCTGGGCCTGATCCAGCTGCGCGCGGAGGGCATCGGCAACGCGGACGCGTTCACCGGGAAACCGGACTCGATCACCGGGCAGGAGGTGTCGGCGCGGTACTTCCCGGCGGGCAGCGGCGACCCCCTGGTCATCGTCAGCAACCAGGCGCAGGCCGAGCAGGTGGGCCGGACCGTCGCCGGAACGCCGGGTGTGGTCCCCCAGTCCCTCGGTCTGCCACCCGGCACCAAACCGGCCTTCGAGGGCAAGGTCCTCTTCGAGGCCACCATGACCGCGCCAGCGGACAGCGAGGCCGCCAAACAGACGGTCGAGCGGGTGCGGGACGCCGTGCACGAGGTGCCGGACGCCGATGCCCAGGTCGGCGGCGGTACGGCGGCCCTGCTGGACATGGACGAGGCGACGACGCACGACAACATGCTGATCATCCCGCTGGTGCTGGTGGTCGTCCTGCTGATCCTGTGCGCCCTGCTGCGCGCCCTGATCGCCCCGCTGCTGCTGATCGGGACGGTGATCCTGTCGTTCGCGGCGGCGCTCGGCATCAGCGCGCTCGCGTTCCGGTACGTCTTCGACTACGCGGGCGAGGCGACCGACTTCCCGCTGTTCGTCTTCGTGTTCCTGGTCGCCCTGGGCATCGACTACAACATCTTCCTGACCACCCGTATCCGCGAGGAGGCGGCCCGCCAGGGCACCAGAGCGGGCGTGGTCACGGGCCTGGCCGCCACGGGGGCGGTCATCACCTCCGCCGGCCTGGTCCTGGCCGGCACCTTCGCCGCCCTCGGCACCCTCCCGATGGTCGCCTTCGCCGAGATCGGCTTCACGGTCGCCCTCGGCGTCCTCATCGACACCTTCATCGTCCGCTCGGTCCTGGTGACGTCGCTGTTCCTGGACGTCGGACCGAAGGTGTGGTGGCCGCACCGGCTGGCGCGGGAGGACGGCGCGTCGGCCCGGGAGAGTGTCGGTGCGGGGGTCAGCCGGTCCGGCGAATGAGCGCGAGGTACATCGCGTCGGTCCCGTGCCGGTGCGGCCACAGCTGCACATCGGGCCCCTCGCCCAGGTCCGGTACGCCGGGCAGCAGCGGCCGGGCGTCGACGAGGTCGGTGTCCGGGTGCTGCTTGAGCACGTCGGCGACGACGGCCCGGGTCTCGGCGAGGTGCGGCGAACAGGTCGCGTAGCCCACGATGCCGCCGACCCGGACCGACTCCAGGGCGGTGCGCAGCAGCCCGCGCTGCAGCGGCGCGAAGCCCTCCAGGTCCTCCGGGCGGCGCCGCCAGCGCGCCTCGGGGCGCCGCCGCAGGGCGCCGAGGCCGGTGCACGGCACGTCGACCAGGACCCGGTCGAAGCTGCCGGGCCGCCACGCCGGACGCGTCCCGTCGGCGGCGATCACCTGATAGGGCCCGGGATTGCCCTCCAGCGCCTTCGCGACGAGGCCGGCCCGATGGGTCTGCTTCTCGGAGGCGACCAACAGGGCGCCCCGCTCGGCGGCCAGCGCACCGAGCAGCGCCGCCTTGCCGCCGGGCCCCGCGCACCCGTCCAGCCAGCGCCGGTCGGGCCCGTCCAGCGGCGCGGCGGCAAGGGCGATCGCGACGAGCTGGCTGCCCTCGTCCTGCACGCCCGCACGGCCGTCGCGCACGGCCGTGATGGCGCCCGGCTCCCCGCCCTCGGTCAGCCGCACGGCATACGGCGACCAGCGCCCCCGTACCGCGGCGTCCTCGTCGAGCAGTTCCTCCGCGGTGGCGCGCCCGGGCCGTGCCACCAAGGTCACCTCAGGCCGCTCGTTGTCGGCGCGCAGCAACTCCTCGACGCCGTCGCGCCCGCCGCCGAGAGAGTCCCACAGCGCGGACACGACCCACCGCGGATGCGAGTGGACGACGGCGAGATGGTCCTCGGGATCCTCGTCGTAGGGCGGTGCGACCCGCTCCAGCCAGCCGTCCAGATCGTGCTGCGCGACCTTGCGCAGCACGGCGTTGACGAACTTGGCCCGCCCGTCGCCGAGCACGACCCGCGCGAGCTCGACGGTCGCGGACACGGCCGCGTGCGTCGGGATCCGCGTGCCGAGCAGCTGGTGCGCGCCGAGGCTCAGCACGTCCAGCACCGGCGGGTCGACCTCCCTGAGCGGCCGGTCCACGCAGGACGCCAGGACCGCGTCGTACGTCCCCTGCCGCCGCAGCGTCCCGTACACCAGCTCGGTGGCGAGCGCCGCGTCCCGGGCGTCGAACGTCTCGGGTCCCTCCTTCTCCCGCGCCTTGCGCAACAGGGGCGGCAGCACGAGGTTGGCGTAGGCGTCCCGCTCGTCCACGGCCCTCAGGGCCTCGAAGGCGAGGATGCGGACGGGGTCCTTCTTGGGCCGGCGGTAGGGCTTGCCCGACGTGCGGGCTCGGCGAGGCTGTTCGCTCACGAAAAGGTGCTCCGGGGGTGAGAAGAGGTGCGCCGTCAAGCCTACGCCGCCCCGGACGTGTCGCTGTGTCAGCCCTCGAGCCGCTCGCCCTCGGCGATCCGCACCCCGCGTGCCCAGTCCGCCGCCCGCATCGGCTTCTTGCCCTGGGCCTGCACCCAGACCAGCTCGACGGCGTACGAGCCGGTGCCGACGTACACGTTGTTCTTCCCGGCGGAGATCTGCCCCGGCGCGAGATCCGTCCGGTCCGGCACGGGGGTGACCTGGATGAGCTTGAGCCTCTCCCCGCGGAAGGTGGTCCAGGCGCCGGGAGCCGGGGTACAGCCCCGCACCATCCGGTCGACGCGCAGGGCGGGCGCGCTCCAGTCGAGGTGCGCGTCCCCGACGTTGACCTTCGGGGCGAGGCTGATGCCGTCGGCCGGCTGCGGTACGGCCTTCAGCGTGCCGTCCTCGATGCCGTCCATGGTCGCCGCGAGCAGCCCCGCACCTGCGAACGCCAGCCGTGTCAGCAGGTCCCCGCTGGTGTCGGTGGCCCTGATCTCCTCGGTCACCGTGCCGTACACCGGCCCGGAGTCGAGCCCCTCCTCGATCAGGAAGGTCGACGCCCCGGTGATCTCGTCGCCGGCCATGATGGCGTGCTGCACGGGCGCGGCTCCACGCCAGGCCGGCAGCAGGGAGAAGTGCAGATTGACCCACCCGTGCGCGGGGATGTCGAGCGCGACCCGGGGCAGCAGCGCCCCGTAGGCGACGACGGGGCAGCAGTCCGGCCCGATCTCCCGCAGCCGCTCCAGGAACTCGGGGTCCTTCGGCTTCGCGGGCTTCAGCACCTCGATCCCCGCCTCCTCCGCCCGGTCGGCGACGGGCGACGCGACGAGCCTGCGTCCACGCCCGGCCGGCGCGTCGGGCCGGGTGACGACGGCGGCCACCTCGTGGCGCCCGGAGGCGAGCAGAGCGTCCAGAGCGGGAACGGCGACCTCGGGTGTACCGGCGAAGACGAGCTTCATGGGGTGGTGGGGGCCTCTCGGACGGGGTCGATGACGGGCAGCGCCCAAGTCTATGAGCCGGAAACGGAAAGCCGCCGACGGTGCCCGCCCCACGGGAGAGCCGGGCCACTCGACGGGGAGTCACGGGTGGTGCGCATGCCGGAGACGAAAGCCGAAGGCCGAGGCGCACACCCCGCGCAAACGGGCGCACGCATATTCCCCCGCGCCCCCACACCGTGACCCGCGGAGCGAATCCGCGTTGGTCAAGACAGAGTTGACCACAACGGGCCGCGATCGCGGCCCATTCCTTTCAACGCCGGTTCGAGAGGCTTGTTCATGGCCGACCACGCAACCCACGACGCCCAGGCTCGGGCCAGCCTGCACTTGCTGGTGCGGGACATCGAGCGGGTCCGCCGGCAGGTGGACGCATTGCGCACACTCACCGCCCAGTTGGGCAACGTCTACCGCCCGCGCCGCTCCGGCTCCTCCACGGGCTTCGTCGTCTACGGACGCGCCCCCGCCCCGACGGTACGTCTCGCCCAGGAGCTGCGGGACAGCGTCGAGACCCTGGTCACGGCGGCCGTGGACTTCGACCGCTCACTCGGCTTCTCGTGGGACGCGGTGGGCTCCGCGCTCGGAGTCACCAAGCAGGCGGTCCACCGCCGTTACGGCGCCCGACGGGCCACGACCCCGTCGGCGGCGCCCGAGCCCGAGCGCACGCCGGAGCCGACTCCGACCGGCGGCCGCTCGGTCAATGTGACCACCGGCCTGCCCACGGTGCCGACGGTCCCCGCGGCCCGCTCCATGCCCACGCAGCCGACGGCCGGCAGTCCTGCGCTCCGCGACGAGGCGAGGCCCACGGCTTTCCCGGGTCCGCGCAACGGCTGACGCACGCTCGCATCCGCCCTCCTGGAACACCTCCGGGAGGGCGGCCTCGTATCCGGACGACGCCCAGCGTCAACCAGCGCCGCCACAGCCGGCCACGGCTCACTCCCGCCGGCCCGCTCCCATCCGGCCGCCGGATCGCTCCCCGCCGGCCACGGATCACCCGACGCCCCGCTCCCGCCGACACGGATCACCCGACGTGCCGCTCCCACCCGGTCACGGATCGCTCCCGCCGACCCGCTCCCACCCGACCGCCGATCGCTCCCCGCCGACCACGGATCACCCGATGTCGGCCGGATCGACCCGCACCCACACACCGGGGCCGCTTCCGCTCCCCCGGGCCATCCGCGCGGCCTGCGCCGCCTTGAGCGCGGCGGCCAGCGCTGCCCCCCTCCCCGGCGGCACACGCACCAACGCCCGCTCCCACTGCTCCCCGGGCGGCGGCGCCCCCGCCCGTCGCGGGCGCCCGGCGGCGAGGACGGGCAACGGCACCGGCCCCAGCACCTCGGCCTCCGGCGGCAGCTCGGCCGTGCGGAGAAAGCCGGCCACCGCCTCCGCCGGGCCCGACACGGCCGCCATCCGCGACACCGGCGGAAACCCCAGCTCGGCCCGCTCGGCGAGTTCCCGCACCGCGTGACCGACGGGGTCCCACCGGACGAGTGCCTGCACGGGCCGCAGGGTCGGCTCGGCCACGACCACCACCGTGCCGCCGTCCGACTGCGGCCTGACGAGGGACGCGGCCGCGATCCACCGCCGCAACGCGTCCTCCCCGGCCCGCAGATCGGGCCGCCCGAGCATGGCCCACCCGTCCAGCAGCAGCGCCGCCGCGTACCCGCCCTCGGCGACGGGCTCTGCTCCCGGCGTGCTCACGACCAGCGCGGGCGCCCCCGGCACCGTGTCGAGCACGTGTTCCCGCCCCGAGGTGCGTACCGGTACGGCGGGGAAGGCCCGGCCGAGTTCCTCCGCGGTCCGCCGCGCCCCGACGACCGAGGCGCGCAGCCGGAAGGAACCGCACTCCGGGCAGTGCCAGCCGCTCTCCTCGCGTCCGCACCACCCGCAGTTCAGGACACCGCCGTCCGGCGCCTCCAGCGGCCCGGAGCAGTGCCGGCACCGCGCAGGCGCCCGGCAGGCGGCACACGCCATGCGCGGCACGTACCCCCTGCGGGGCACCTGCACCAGCACCGGTCCGTGCCGCAGGCCGTCCCTGACGGCCTGCCAGGCCAGAGTCGGCAGCCGGGCGGCCCGGGCGGCCTCGTCCCGGGCGAGGTCTTGGTCCCCGACGGTCCGGACGAGCGGAGCGGCCGCCCGCACCTGGTCCCGGCCGGCGACGAGCGGCCGTGCCCAGCCGCTTTCGACGAGCTGCGCGGCCTCCACCGTGCAGCCCCAGCTCCCCAGCAGGAAGCCGCACTTGTCCTGGGCGGCCCGCAGCAGGAGCACCTCGCGGGCGTGGGGCTGCGGGGCGTGCTGCTCGCTGTGGCTGTCGTCGCCGTCGTCCCAGAGGGCGACCAGGCCGAGGTCCTGGACCGGCGCGAACATCGCGGCCCGGGTCCCGATCACAGCCCGTACGGAACCGCGCCGCACCGCGAGCCACTGCGCGTACCGCTTCTCGGGGCCCGCGTCGGCGGTGAGCACCGCATGCCGTCCCTCCCCCAGCAGGGAGGTCAGGGCGGCGTCGACCCGGGCGACCGCGCGTCCGTCGGGCAGGACGGCGAGCGCCCCGCGCCCGGAGGCCAGCGTCGCGGCGACGGCCCGGGCCAGCTCCTCGCTCCACAGCGGCCCGGGCAGCGCGTTCCACACGGCCCGGGGCGCTCCGCCGGAGGCCAGCGACTCCAGGAAGGCCGCTCCCCGCTCGTACCGCTGCCAGGATCCCGCCTCGGGAGCGGGGGGCGGTGGCAGCGGCTCGGGTGAGCGCCGCTGCTCGGCTCGTGCGTTGCGCGGCGGTACGGCGAGCTGCAGGACGTCGGCGAGGCTGCCCGCGTACCGGTCGGCGACCGCCCGGGCCAGACCCAGCAGCTCCTCGCTCAGCACCTGCTCGGGCGACACGACCTGGGCGAGGGCGGCCAGCGGCCCGGAGTAGTCGGACTCGGCCAGCCGCTGGACGAGGAACCCGTCGATCAGCCCGCCCCCCTCGCGCCGTCCTTCCCGCACGCGATGCCGCCCGGCCCCGAAGCGCACCCGCACCCGCACACCCGGCTGGGCGTCCGCGTCCAGCTCCTCGGGCACGGCGTAGTCGAAGTACCGGTCGAGATGCAGGACGCCCTTGTCGACGAGGACGCGGGCGACGGGCAGCTCCTCGGCGAGCGCGGCCCCCCGCCAGGTCCGGGGTTTGGCCCGGGGCGTCTTCGCCTTGCGCACACTGTCCCGGATGAGCGCGAGCTGCTCGGGCGGCGCACCCTCGGCCCCGTCGCCCGTCTGTTCGTTCTCGCTGCTCACGCTTGCATTCTTACCAAACACCACTGACAACCGGCGCCGCCCGGGAGGCGCCCGGGACACGGCAAAGCCCGGCCCCTGAGGGGCCGGGCTCACGATCGCGGGACTTACAGCCCCGCAGCCTTGCGCAGCGCGTCCACGCGGTCCGTCCGCTCCCAGGTGAACTCGGGCAGCTCGCGGCCGAAGTGGCCGTACGCCGCGGTCTGGGAGTAGATCGGGCGGAGCAGGTCGAGGTCGCGGATGATGGCGGCCGGACGGAGGTCGAAGACCTCGTCGATCGCCTTCTCGATCTTCTCCGTGTCGATCTTGGCGGTGCCGAAGGTCTCGACGAACAGGCCGACCGGCTCGGCCTTGCCGATCGCGTACGCGACCTGGACCTCGCAGCGCGTGGCGAGACCCGCGGCCACGACGTTCTTCGCGACCCAGCGCATCGCGTACGCCGCGGAACGGTCGACCTTGGACGGGTCCTTGCCGGAGAAGGCGCCGCCGCCGTGACGGGCCATGCCGCCGTAGGTGTCGATGATGATCTTGCGGCCGGTCAGGCCGGCGTCGCCCATCGGGCCGCCGATCTCGAAACGGCCGGTCGGGTTGACCAGGAGACGGTAGTTCTCCGTGTCGAGCTTGATGCCCTCGTCCAGCAGCGCCTTCAGCTCCGGCTCGACGACGAACTCCTTGATGTCCGGAGCCAGGAGCGAGTCCAGGTCGATGTCGGAGGCGTGCTGGGAGGAGACGACGACCGTGTCCAGACGGACCGCCTTGTCACCGTCGTACTCGATGGTGACCTGCGTCTTGCCGTCCGGGCGCAGGTAGGGGATCGTGCCGTTCTTGCGCACGTCGGACAGACGCTTCGACAGGCGGTGCGCCAGGAAGATCGGCAGCGGCATCAGCGTCGGCGTCTCGTCCGTCGCATAGCCGAACATCAGGCCCTGGTCACCCGCACCCTGCTTGTCGAGCTCGTCGTCGTCGCCCTCGACCCGGGTCTCGTACGCCGTGTCCACGCCCTGGGCGATGTCCGGGGACTGCGCGCCGATCGACACCGACACGCCGCAGGAGGCGCCGTCGAAGCCCTTCTTGGAGGAGTCGTAGCCGATCTCGAGGATCTTGTTCCGGACCAGCGTCGCGATGTCCGCGTACGTCTTGGTCGTGACCTCGCCGGCCACGTGCACCAGGCCGGTCGTGATCAGGGTCTCGACGGCGACCCGGGAGGACGGGTCCTCGCGCAGGAGCGCGTCGAGAATGGTGTCGCTGATCTGGTCAGCGATCTTGTCGGGGTGACCCTCGGTGACAGACTCCGAGGTGAACAGACGACGGGACACAACGCTCCCTGGGGTTGCAGCGGCTGCTGGCTGATCAGTGGCGGACGGCGGGGGCTGCACCCGGCGCCGTCCGTGGAACAGTTTACGGGTCACGCTTCGGCCACGGCCCCCCTGTCTCGCCACTCGGGAGTGCTGTGACCTGCGGCACGGGCATTCTGCCCAATGCCGAGCGGCGTTGGCCAGAGGCGCCACGGCCCGATCCGCCCGCTTTCGAGGGGGTACGCGGCGACTGCGACATCAGCGGAGGCGCTCGACCACCAGGTCCCATACGGTTTCGGCCAGGGCTTCCTTGGGCCCGTGCGCCACCGCGGTCTCGCTGCCGTCGGCGCCGAGCACGACCGCCTCGTTCTCCTCGGATCCGAAGGTCTTGCGCTCCCCCACCTCGTTCACCACCAGCAGATCGCAGCCCTTTCGCTTGAGCTTGGCGCGACCGTTGGCGAGAACGTCGTCCGTCTCCGCGGCGAAGCCGACGATCACCTGTCCGGCGCGGGCACGGTCCGCGGAGATCTCGGCGAGGATGTCCGGATTCCGCACCAGGGTGATCGGCTCCGGTTCCTGGCCGTCCTTCTTCTTGATCTTCCCTGCCGCGTACGCCGCCGGGCGGAAGTCCGCCACCGCGGCCGCCATCACCACGGCGTCGGCCTCAGGGGCGGCCCGCAGCACCGCCTCACGCAGTTGCACGGCGGTGCCGACCGGTACGACGTCGACCCCCGCCGGGGCGGTCAGGGTGCTGTTGGCCGCGATCAGCGTGACCCGGGCGCCGCGGGCGGCGGCGGTGCGGGCGAGGGCGTAGCCCTGCTTGCCGGAGGAGCGGTTGCCGAGGAACCGGACGGGGTCCAGGGGTTCGCGGGTGCCACCGGCACTCACGACGACATGCCGGCCCACGAGGTCCGGTTCCCTCACGCCCCGGGCCAGCACGCGGCGGCAGACCTCGAAGATCTCGCCCGGGTCGGGCAGCCGGCCCTTGCCGGTGTCGACGCCGGTGAGGCGGCCCACGGCCGGCTCGATGACCAGAGCGCCGCGGCGGCGCAGCGTCGCCACGTTCTCCCAGGTGGCCGGGTGCTCCCACATCTCCGTGTGCATGGCGGGGGCGAAGACGACCGGGCAGCGGGCGGTGAGCAGCGTGTTGGTGAGGAGGTCGTCGGCGAGGCCGTGGGCCGCCTTGGCGAGCATGTCGGCGGTGGCCGGGGCGACGACGACCAGGTCCGCGTGCTGCCCGATGCGGACGTGCGGGACCTCGTGCACGTCGTCCCAGACCTCGGTGGAGACCGGGTTGCCGGAGAGCGCGGACCAGGTGGCGGCGCCGACGAAGTGCAGCGCGGAGGCGGTGGGCACCACGCGCACGTCGTGGCCTGACTCCGTCAGCCGCCGCAGCAGCTCACAGGCCTTGTACGCGGCGATGCCTCCGCTGACCCCCAGAACGACCTTCGGCTTGTCCACGTCTCTCCCCGGACCTCGGCAACCGGCACACCGTACGACTCCATGACACACCACAGGCCCGGCAGTCGGCCTGCCGGGCCTGTGGATGAGTCAGCGTCAAGCTGTAAATCCTACTTACTGCGCCGGGCCCTCGACGGCCTCGGACGTCAGGAGCCCCGCGTTGATCTCGCGGAGGGCGATCGAGAGCGGCTTCTCGTGGACGTGGGTGTCGACGAGCGGACCGACGTACTCGAGGAGACCCTCGCCGAGCTGCGAGTAGTACGCGTTGATCTGGCGGGCACGCTTGGCCGCGTAGATCACGAGGCTGTACTTCGAGTCGGTGGCCTCGAGGAGCTCGTCGATCGGCGGGTTGATGATGCCCTCGGGCGCGGAGATGGAAGAGGACACGCTCTACCTTCCGATGGATGGGAAAGAATTTGTCGGGGTGATCAGCAGACCGGAACGATCAGCGATGGTCACACGACGTCCATCAAGGCTAGCAGCTCGCGTGCTACGTCCTCGACGGAGGTGTTGACCAGGGTGGTGTCGAACTCCGGCTCGGCAGCGAGTTCGATCTTCGCCGCCCCGAGCCGGCGCTCGATCACCTCGGGCGGTTCGGTGCCCCGCCCGGTGAGTCTGCGCACGAGCTCCTCCCAGGAGGGAGGAGCCAGGAACACCAGCTGGGCCTCGGGCATCGACTCCCGGACCAGGCGAGCGCCCTGCAGGTCGATCTCCAGGAGCACGGGCTCGCCGTTCTCCAGGCGCTCCTGCACGGCCGCACGCGGCGTGCCGTAACGGTTGCCGGCGAACTCGGCCCACTCCAGCAGTTCCCCGTTGGCGATCAGCTTGTCCATCTCGTCGTCTGAGACGAAGAAGTAGTGGACTCCGTGCTGCTCGCCGGGGCGGGGCTTGCGGGTCGTCGCCGACACGGAGAGCCAGACCTCGGGGTGTTCCTTGCGCATATGGGCGACGACCGTGCTCTTGCCGACCCCTGAGGGGCCGGAGAGCACGGTCAGCCGCGGACGTACGTCCGGGGGTACGGGGGTCGTCCCCCGGGGTGTTGCAGCCATGCAGCGATTATCCAGCAATCCCGGAGTGCCCGGGACTCGCTTCCCCGGAGAGCCCGGTTCAGGAGCCGGTGCTGCCGAACTCACGCTCCAGGGAAGCGATCTGGTTGGAACCGAGACCACGCACACGGCGGCTCTCGGAGATACCGAGTCGCTCCATGATCTGCTTGGCGCGGACCTTGCCCACGCCGGGCAGCGACTCGAGGAGGGCGGAGACCTTCATCTTGCCGATGACGTCGTTCTCCTGGCCCTGCTTGATGACCTCGTGAAGGGAGGCGCCGGAGTGCTTGAGTCGATTCTTGACCTCGGCCCGCTCCCGGCGAGCCGCGGCGGCCTTTTCGAGCGCGGCTGCGCGCTGTTCAGGGGTAAGGGGCGGAAGAGCCACGCCTACGTCACCTCGGATGTCGAACTGTCGGATACGGACCGGTGAGGAACCTAGTCGCCCCACACCTGGGGAGCTACGAGCAACACGCTTGCCCGTTCACTCTCGTCGGAGACTAGCGGGCAAGTCCGCCAGAGTCAGCGAGAACAGCGGAAAAGTCCTGGTCAGCCTTCATCTGAACGGACATTTAGGACATACTGCCCCGGATTTGAGGATGTATTCAGACTCAAGCGGGTCGCGGACCACTCATCGGAGGTCTCGCGACAAGGTCTGGACCGCCTCACGAGGCCGTCACTGTGTGACGGATCTCCTCCGCGAAGCGTTCCGCGGCGTCACGCAGAGCGACCGTGTCGGGACCGTGGCGTAGCACTCCCCGGCTGACGTTCGGCACGACGTTGCGCACCGCCGGCCCGAAGACCCCGGGAAGATCGGCCGGCGTGGCCCCCTGGGCGCCGATGCCGGGCGCGAGGAGCGGGCCGTTGATGTCCAGGTCGTACGTCGACAGATCACCGAGGGTGGCGCCGACGACCGCGCCGAAGGACCCCAGCGGCTCCTCCCCCGTGTTCTCGGCGGCCAGATGCGCGAGCATCGTCGCTCCGACGTTCCGGCCGTCGGACCGCACGGCGTGCTGGACCTCGCCGCCCTCCGGATTGGAGGTCAGCGCCAGCACGAACAGGCCCGCGCCGCTCTCCCGGGCCAGTGCGACGGCCGGGCTGAGCGAGCCGTAGCCGAGGTACGGCGAGACCGTCAGGGCGTCGGAGAACAGCGGGGCGTCCTTGTGCAGGAAGGACTCGGCGTAGGCGGCCATGGTGGAGCCGATGTCGCCGCGCTTGGCGTCCATCACGACCAGCGCGCCCGCCTCCCGCGCCTCGGCCACGCAGGTCTCCAGGACGGCCAGCCCGCGCGAGCCGAACCGCTCGAAGAACGCGCTCTGCGGCTTGAGCACGGCGACCCGGTCGGCCACCGCCTCGACGACCGTGCGGCTGAACCGCTCCAGGCCCGCCACGTCGTCGTTCAGGCCCCACTCGGCGAGCAGGGAGGCGTGCGGGTCGATGCCCACGCACAGCGGGCCGCGCTCGTCCATCGCCCGGCGCAGGCGCGCGCCGAAGGGCTCGAGACCACTCATGCCGTCTTCCTCACATCGGCGCCCACCGCGTCGGCGAGCGTGGCGTAGGGGCTCGTGGCCAGGCGTGCGGCGAGCCCCTTGTGGAGGTCGCGAGCGTAGAACGGCCCTTCGTAGATGAAGGCGCTGTAGCCCTGGACCAGCGTGGCACCGGCCAGGATGCGCTGCCAGGCGTCCTCGGCGTTCTCGATGCCGCCGACGCCCACCAGGGTGATCCGGTGGCCCACGCGCGCGTAGAGGCGCCTCAGGACCTCCAGGGAGCGCTCCTTCAGGGGCGCCCCGGACAGGCCGCCGGTCTCCTTGACCAGACCGGGGCCGGACTTCAGGCCGAGTCCCTCGCGCGCGATGGTGGTGTTCGTCGCGATGATCCCGTCCAGGCCGAGCTCCACGGCGAGGTCGGCGACGGCGTCGACGTCCTCGTCGGCGAGGTCCGGCGCGATCTTGACCAGGAGCGGGACGCGCCGCGCGGACACCGCGCGGTCGGCGGCCTCCCGGACGGCGCTCAGCAGCGGACGGAGCGCCTCGGTGGCCTGGAGGTTGCGCAGACCGGGTGTGTTCGGGGAGGAGACGTTGACCACCAGGTAGTCGGCGTAGGGCGCGAGCCGCTCGGCGGATTTCACGTAGTCCGCGACGGCCTCCTCCTCGGGTACGACCTTGGTCTTGCCGATGTTGACGCCGACGACCGGCTTGAACACGGGCGTACGGGAGGCCAGGCGGGCGGCGACGCGGAGGGAGCCGTCGTTGTTGAAGCCCATGCGGTTGATCAGCGCCCGGTCCTCGACCAGGCGGAACAGCCGCTGCTTGGGGTTGCCCGGCTGGGGCTCGCCGGTCACCGTGCCGATCTCGACGTGGTCGAAGCCGAGCATGGCCATGCCGTCGATGCCGACGGCGTTCTTGTCGAAGCCCGCGGCGAGCCCGAAGGGGCCGTGCATGCGCAGCCCGAGGGCCTCGGTGCGCAGCTCCTTGTGGCGGGGCGCGAGGGCGGCCGCCAGGAAGGTGCGCAGCACGGGCACGCGTGCGGCCAGGCGGATCCAGCGGAAGGCGAGGTGGTGGGCCTGCTCCGGATCCAGCCGCTTGAAGACGAGACGGAAGAAGATCTTGTACATGGGTGTCCTCACGAAGACGTGGCGTCCTCACGAAGAGGGGGACACCGTTTCCGGTGTCCCCCTCGGGGCTGCTAGTCGCGGGCCGCGGTCAGGTGTTCCGCGTGTTCCTGGAGCGATCGGACGCTCACCTCGCCGCGGTTGAGGGCGTCGATGCCCTGGACCGCCGCCGCGAGGGCCTGGACCGTCGTCAGGCAGGGCACGGAGCGCGCCACGGCCGCCGTACGGATGTCGTAGCCGTCGAGGCGGCCACCGGTGCCGTACGGGGTGTTGACGATGAGGTCGACCTCACCGTCGTGGATGAGCTGGACGATGGTCTTCTCGCCGTTCGGGCCGGTGCCCTCGGACTGCTTGCGCACGATCGTGGCGTTGATGCCGTTGCGCTTGAGCACCTCGGCCGTGCCGGAGGTGGCCATCAGCTCGAAGCCGTGCGCGACCAGCTCGCGGGCCGGGAAGATCATCGAGCGCTTGTCGCGGTTGGCGACCGAGATGAACGCCCGGCCCTTGGTCGGCAGCGGGCCGTAGGCGCCGGCCTGCGACTTGGCGTACGCCGTGCCGAAGACGGAGTCGATGCCCATGACCTCGCCGGTGGAGCGCATCTCCGGGCCGAGGACCGTGTCCACGCCGCGGCCGTGGATGTCGCGGAAGCGCGACCACGGCATGACGGCTTCCTTCACGGAGATCGGCGCGTCGAACGGCAGCTCGCCGCCGTCGCCCGTCGCCGGGAGCAGGCCCTCGGCGCGCAGCTCGGCGATGGTCGCGCCCAGCGAGATCCGGGCGGCGGCCTTCGCGAGCGGCACCGCCGTCGCCTTCGAGGTGAAGGGGACGGTCCGCGAGGCGCGCGGGTTGGCCTCCAGGACGTAGAGGATGTCGCCGGCGAGCGCGAACTGGATGTTGATCAGTCCGCGCACCCCGACGCCCTTGGCGATGCCCTCCGTGGAGGCGCGCAGGCGCTTGATGTCGAAGCCGCCGAGAGTGATCGGGGGCAGGGCGCACGCCGAGTCGCCGGAGTGGATGCCGGCCTCCTCGATGTGCTCCATGACGCCGCCGAGGTAGAGCTCCTCGCCGTCGTAGAGGGCGTCGACGTCGATCTCGATCGCGTCGTCGAGGAACCGGTCGACCAGGACCGGCCGCGAGGGGCTGATCTCGGTCGACTCCGCGATGTAGGAACCCAGCCGGGTCTCGTCGTAGACGATCTCCATGCCGCGCCCGCCCAGGACGTACGAGGGACGCACCAGGACCGGGTAGCCGATCTCGTCGGCGATGGCCTTGGCCTCGGCGAAGGTGGTGGCGGTGCCGTGCTTGGGAGCCGGAAGGCCCGCCTCGGCGAGGACGCGGCCGAAGGCGCCCCGGTCCTCGGCGGCGTGGATGGCCTCCGGGGAGGTGCCGACGATCGGCACGCCGTTGTCCTTCAGCGCCTGCGACAGGCCCAGCGGGGTCTGGCCGCCGAGCTGGACGATGACGCCGGCGACCGGTCCGGCCTGCCGCTCGGCGTGCACGATCTCCAGCACGTCCTCGAGCGTCAGCGGCTCGAAGTACAGGCGGTCGGAGGTGTCGTAGTCCGTGGAGACGGTCTCCGGGTTGCAGTTGACCATCACGGTCTCGTAGCCCGCGTCGCTCAGCGCGAAGGAGGCGTGGACGCAGGAGTAGTCGAACTCGATGCCCTGGCCGATGCGGTTCGGGCCGGAGCCCAGGATGATGACGGCCGGCTTCTCGCGGGAGGCGACCTCCGTCTCCTCGTCGTAGGAGGAGTAGAAGTACGGCGTCTTCGCGGCGAACTCGGCGGCGCAGGTGTCGACCGTCTTGTAGACCGGGCGGATGCCCAGCGCGTGCCGGACCTCGCGGACGACGTCCTCGCGCAGGCCGCGGATCTCGCCGATCTGCGTGTCGGAGAAGCCGTGCCGCTTGGCCTCGGCGAGCAGGCCGGGGGTCAGCTCGGGCGCCTCGGCCAGTTCGTCGGCGATCTCCTTGATCAGGAAGAGCTGGTCGACGAACCAGGGGTCGATCTTCGTGTACTCGAAGACCTCCTCGGGCGTGGCGCCGGCGCGGATGGCCTGCATGACGGTGTTGATACGGCCGTCGGTGGGGCGCACCGCCTCGCGCAGCAGCTCGCCCTTGTCGCCGGGCTCGCCGACGAAGGTGAACTGGCTGCCCTTCTTCTCCAGCGAGCGCAGGGCCTTCTGGAAGGCCTCGGTGAAGTTGCGGCCGATGGCCATGGCCTCGCCGACCGACTTCATGGTGGTGGTGAGGGTGGAGTCCGCGCTCGGGAACTTCTCGAAGGCGAACCGCGGGGCCTTCACGACCACGTAGTCGAGCGTCGGCTCGAAGGAGGCCGGGGTCTCCTGCGTGATGTCGTTCGGGATCTCGTCAAGCGTGTAGCCGACGGCGAGCTTGGCGGCGATCTTGGCGATCGGGAAGCCGGTCGCCTTGGAGGCGAGCGCCGAGGAGCGGGACACGCGCGGGTTCATCTCGATGACGATCACGCGACCGTCCTCGGGATTCACCGCGAACTGGATGTTGCAGCCGCCGGTGTCGACGCCGACCTCGCGGATGACGGCGATGCCGACGTCGCGCAGGGTCTGGTACTCGCGGTCCGTGAGCGTCATCGCGGGCGCGACGGTGATCGAGTCGCCGGTGTGGACGCCCATGGGGTCGAAGTTCTCGATGGAGCAGACGACCACGACGTTGTCGTGCTTGTCGCGCATCAGCTCGAGCTCGTACTCCTTCCAGCCGAGGATGGACTCCTCCAGGAGCACCTCGGTGGTCGGGGAGAGCGTGAGGCCCTGCCCGGCGATGCGGCGCAGCTCCTCCTCGTCGTGGGCGAAGCCGGAGCCGGCGCCGCCCATGGTGAAGGAGGGGCGGACGACGACCGGGTAGCCGCCGAGCGTCTCGACGCCGGCGAGGACGTCCTCCATGGAGTGGCAGATCACCGAGCGGGCGGACTCGCCGTGGCCGATCTTCTGACGTACGGCCTCGACGACCTCCTTGAAGAGGTCGCGGTCCTCGCCCTTGTTGATGGCCTCGACGTTGGCGCCGATCAGCTCGACACCGTACTTGTCCAGCGTGCCCGCCTCGTGCAGCGAGATCGCGGTGTTGAGGGCCGTCTGGCCGCCCAGGGTGGGCAGCAGCGCGTCGGGCCGCTCCTTGGCGATGATCTTCTCGACGAACTCGGGGGTGATCGGCTCGACGTAGGTGGCGTCGGCGATCTCCGGGTCGGTCATGATCGTCGCAGGGTTGGAGTTCACCAGGACGACCCGCAGGCCCTCGGCCTTGAGGACGCGGCACGCCTGGGTGCCGGAGTAGTCGAACTCGGCGGCCTGGCCGATGACGATCGGGCCGGAGCCGATGACCAGGACGGACTGGATATCGGTGCGCTTAGGCACGCTGGCCCTCCATCAGGGAAACGAAGCGGTCGAACAGGTAGGCGGCGTCGTGCGGGCCGGCTGCCGCTTCGGGGTGGTACTGGACGCTGAAGGCGGGGCGGTCGAGGAGCTGGAGCCCCTCCACCACGTTGTCGTTCAGGCAGACGTGGGACACCTCGGCGCGGCCGAACGGGGTCTCGGAGACCCGGTCGAGCGGGGCGTCGACGGCGAAGCCGTGGTTGTGTGCGGTGACCTCGACCTTGCCGGTCGTCCGGTCCTGCACCGGCTGGTTGATGCCGCGGTGGCCGTACTTCAGCTTGAAGGTGCCGAAGCCGAGCGCGCGGCCCAGGATCTGGTTGCCGAAGCAGATGCCGAACAGCGGCGTGCCGCGCTCCAGGACGCCCCGCATCACGGAGACGGGGTGGTCGGCGGTGGCCGGGTCGCCCGGGCCGTTGGAGAAGAACACGCCGTCCGGGTTGACCGCGTACACGTCCTCGACGGTCGCGGTCGCCGGGAGCACGTGCACCTCGATGCCGCGCTCGGCCATGCGGTGCGGGGTCATGCCCTTGATGCCGAGGTCGACGGCGGCGACGGTGAACTTCTTCTCGCCGAGGGCCGGGACGACGTACGGCTCGGTGGTGGCGACCTCGGCGGAGAGGTTGGCGCCCTTCATCTGCGGGGCTTCCTGGACGCGGGCCAGCAGTGCGGCGTCGTCCTGGATCGTGTCACCGCTGAAGATGCCGACGCGCATGGCGCCGCGCTCGCGCAGGTGGCGGGTGAGGGCCCGGGTGTCGATGCCGCTGATGCCGACGACGCCCTGGGCGTCCAGCTCCTCGTCCAGCGTGCGCCGGGAGCGCCAGCTGGACGGCACGCGCGCGGGGTCGCGCACGACGTAGCCGGAGACCCAGATCTTCTTGGACTCCATGTCCTCGTCGTTCACGCCGGTGTTGCCGACGTGCGGGGCTGTCATCACCACGACCTGGCGGTGGTACGAGGGGTCGGTGAGGGTCTCCTGGTAGCCGGTCATGCCGGTGGAGAACACCGCTTCGCCGAAGGTCTCCCCCACGGCCCCGTAGGCACGGCCGCGGAAGATCCGGCCGTCCTCCAGGACGAGTACGGCGGGAGTTTTGGTGGCTCCCCTGGTGGAGGTGGTCATCGTTCGGCGCCTTCCCTGGTGTTCTTTTCGATCATGGAGTTGATGGCTTCGACCCACTCGTTGTGCTCGGCCGCGTGGCCGGAACGGAACCCGGAGTCGATCAGCCGGTCGCCGTGCGACCAGGTGACGACGAGCAGGCCGCCCTCGGTGAGCACCTTGCCGGCGATGCCCTTGTCGAGCCGGGCCTCGCGCAGCGCCGCCGCCGGGACGAAGAAGTCGCTCGCCCCGGGGCGTACGACGTCGAGTCCGGCGTCCGTCAGGGTCAGCTCGGCCCGGCTGCGGGTGCCCAGGCCGTGCGCGACGATGCGGTCGAGCCACTGCCCGGCCGTGGTGGAGCCGTGGTAGCGGCCGCTCAGGGTGAGCTTCGCGGCTCCCGGGTCGTCCGGCGTGACGGGCAGCTCGGGCAGGTCGCCCTGGAGGGTGCCGCGCCACTTCCAGCCCTCGCGCATCAGCCAGTAGACGAGCGCGACGAACAGGGCGAGACCGACGACCCAGCCGATGCGGGCGGCCCAGTCGGTCACTTGCGCCGATTCCTTCTCGGCGGCCAGTAGGAGTACAGGTGTCACGTGAGCTTCCCGTCGACGAGCGTGGCCTTGCCCCGCAGCCACGTGTGCGTCACACGGCCCGGCAGCTCACGGCCCTCGTAGGGGGTGTTGCGGCTGCGCGAGGCGAAGCCCGCGGGTTCCACGAGCCCACGGTATGCCGTGTCGACGAGGGTGAGGTTGGCGGGCTCACCTGCCGAGACGGGACGGCCGTGGCCTGTGGCCTGTCCGATCTGCGCGGGCTTGACGGACATCCGGTCGGCGACGCCGGCCCAGTCCAGCAGACCCGTGTCGACCATGGTCTCCTGCACCACTGACAGCGCGGTCTCCAGGCCGACCATGCCCATGGCGGCCGCGGCCCACTCGCAGTCCTTGTCCTCGTGCGGGTGCGGGGCGTGGTCGGTGGCGACGATGTCGATGGTGCCGTCGGCGAGCGCCTCGCGCAGGGCCATCACGTCGCGCTCGGTGCGCAGCGGCGGGTTGACCTTGTAGACGGGGTTGTACGTCCGGACCAGTTCGTCGGTGAGGAGCAGGTGGTGCGGGGTGACCTCGGCGGTGACGGCGATGCCGCGGGACTTGGCCCAGCGGACGATCTCGACGGACCCGGCGGTCGACAGATGGCAGATGTGGACGCGGGAGCCTACGTGGTCGGCGAGCAGGACGTCCCGGGCGATGATCGATTCTTCGGCCACCGCGGGCCAGCCCCCGAGCCCCAGTTCGGCGGAGACGATGCCCTCGTTCATCTCGGCGCCCTCGGTCAGCCGCGGCTCCTGCGCGTGCTGCGCGACGACGCCGCCGAAGGCCTTCACGTACTCCAGGGCACGGCGCATGATCACGGCGTCGTGGACGCACTTGCCGTCGTCGGAGAAGACGGTGACGCCGGCGGCCGACTCGTGCATGGCGCCCAGTTCGGCGAGCTTCCTGCCCTCCAGGCCGACGGTGACGGCGCCGATCGGCTGGACGTCGCAGTAGCCGTGCTCCTTGCCGAGCCGCCAGACCTGCTCGACGACACCGGCGGTGTCGGCCACCGGGAAGGTGTTGGCCATGGCGAACACGGTGGTGTAACCGCCGGAGGCGGCGGCGCGCGTGCCGGTGAGGACGGTCTCGGAGTCCTCGCGGCCGGGCTCGCGCAGATGGGTGTGCAGGTCGACCAGGCCCGGCAGCAGCACCTTGCCCTCGGCCTCGACGACCTCGGCGCCCTCGGCGGACAGCCCGCTGCCCACCTCGGCGATGGTCCCGCCGTCGATCAGCACGTCCTGCGGCTCGCCGCCGAGCACCTTCGCACCACGGATCAGGATCTTGCTCATCTGTCTTACTTCTCCTCGGTACGGGGGTGGGTGACGGCGGGCTCGTTGCCACCGAGCAGCAGGTACAGGACGGCCATCCGGATGGAGACTCCGTTCGCCACCTGCTCGACGACGGTGCAGCGGTCCGAGTCGGCCACCTCGGCGGTGATCTCCATGCCGCGGACCATCGGGCCGGGGTGCATCACGATGGCGTGCTCGGGCATCCGCGCCATGCGGTCGCCGTCGAGGCCGTAGCGCCGGGAGTACTCGCGCTCGGTCGGGAAGAACGCGGCGTTCATGCGCTCGCGCTGCACGCGCAGCATCATCACGGCGTCGGACTTGGGCAGCGTGCTGTCGAGGTCGTAGGACACCTCGCAGGGCCAGGTCTCGATGCCGACCGGCAGCAGGGTCGGCGGGGCGACGAGGGTGACCTCGGCGCCGAGGGTGTGCAGCAGGTCGACGTTGGAGCGGGCGACCCGGCTGTGCAGGACGTCGCCGACGAGCGTGATGCGCTTGCCTTCGAGGTCCTGGCCGAGTCCGGCGTCCGGGCCGATCAGGCGGCGGCGCATGGTGAAGGCGTCGAGCAGGGCCTGGGTGGGGTGCTGGTGGGTGCCGTCGCCGGCGTTGACGACGACCGCGTCGATCCAGCCCGAGTTCGCCAGCCGGTACGGGGCTCCGGAGGCGCCGTGCCGGATGACGACGGCGTCGACGCCCATGGCCTCCAGGGTCTGGGCGGTGTCCTTCAGGGACTCGCCCTTGGAGACGCTCGAGCCCTTGGCGGAGAAGTTGATGACGTCCGCGGACAGCCGCTTCTCGGCGGCCTCGAAGGAGATCCGGGTCCGGGTGGAGTCCTCGAAGAACAGGTTGACGATCGTGCGGCCGCGCAGGGTCGGCAGCTTCTTGATCGGCCGGTCGGCGACCCGGGCCATCTCCTCGGCGGTGTCGAGGATCAGGACGGCGTCGTCGCGGGTGAGGTCGGCGGCCGAGATGAGATGACGCTGCATCTGTCAGGCTCCGTAAGGCAGTTCATTCGGGAGATTTGGGGCAGACGGGCGCGCGAGGGCCCACTGCGCGGGCGTACGACAGCGGCGTACGCCTGGAGCGCTACTGGGGGGCCGGCTTGGCACCGAGCAGCACGGTGTCGCGACCGTCCTCCTCGGCGAGCTGGACCTTCACCGTTTCCCGCAACGACGTGGGGAGGTTCTTGCCGACGTAGTCGGCGCGGATGGGCAGTTCGCGGTGTCCGCGGTCGACGAGGACGGCGAGCTGGACCGCGCGCGGGCGCCCGATGTCGTTCAGGGCGTCGAGGGCGGCGCGGATGGTGCGGCCGGAGAAGAGCACGTCGTCGACGAGGACGACGAGCTTGCCGTCGAGACCGTCGGCGGGGATCTCGGTGCGGGCCAGCGCACGCGGCGGGTGCATGCGCAGGTCGTCGCGGTACATGGTGATGTCGAGCGAGCCGCACGGAACCTTGCGCTCGGTGATCTGCTCAAGCTTGTCCGCGATCCGCCGGGCGAGGAAGACGCCCCGGGTCGGAATGCCGAGGAGAACCACGTCGTCGGCGCCCTTGGCGCGTTCGACGATCTCGTGGGCGATGCGGGTCAGTACCCGCGCGATGTCGGGCCCTTCGAGAACGGGCCGGGCATCGGACTGCCTGTCGTGCGTGTCCATATGAAACGGACCTCCTTCTCCGCCTCACGGGACGGACCTTAAAGGACGTCGGGATTGCGCCATACACGGTAGCAGGTGCCCGACGTCGCTCGAACGGCCCCCTCGGATCACCCACTCGGCCTAACGGAACGCCGATACCACGGAAGAGTCGGTGCGGACCATTCGGCTTGACGCGGCAGAGTAACGCTGCGTAACCTCACAGTGAGTTACCAGCCGCGCGGGCTGGCAGCCACGCCAGACGCGTCGACACAGTGCCGGGGAGCTATATGTCCAGCGAATACGCCAAACAGCTCGGGGCCAAGCTCCGGGCGATCCGCACCCAGCAGGGCCTTTCCCTCCACGGTGTCGAGGAGAAGTCCCAGGGACGCTGGAAGGCGGTCGTGGTCGGTTCGTACGAGCGCGGCGACCGTGCCGTGACCGTACAGCGCCTTGCCGAGCTGGCGGATTTCTACGGCGTTCCGGTGCAGGAGCTGCTTCCGGGTACCACCCCGGGCGGCGCCGCCGAGCCGCCGCCGAAGCTGGTCCTGGACCTGGAGCGGCTGGCCACGGTGCCGGCCGAGAAGGCCGGCCCTCTTCAGCGGTACGCGGCCACGATCCAGTCGCAGCGTGGTGACTACAACGGCAAGGTGCTCTCGATCCGCCAGGACGACCTGCGCACACTCGCCGTCATCTACGACCAGTCCCCCTCCGTCCTCACGGAGCAGCTGATCAGCTGGGGTGTCCTGGACGCGGATGCGCGTCGCGCGGTGGCGTCCCACGAGGAGGCCTGACCGGCTCAGCGGGTCCAGCAGAAACGTGCCGCCGGGGTGGCCGGAACCGTATGGTTCTCGGCCACCCCGGCGGCGTTGTGCGCCTCTGACGGAGCCCGGCCGCAGCCGAGGCTCTGGGACGTACCGGAACGCCTCAGGGCCCGCAGCGGTGACGCTGCGGGCCCTGAGGCATGTGGTCTGTCTCAGACCTCGTCGCGGCGGAGCGAGGGCTTGAGTTCCTTCAGCCGGCCGAGCAGGCCGTTCACGAACGAGGGCGACTCGTCCGTGGAGAACTCCTTCGCCAGCTGCACCATCTCGTCGAGGACGACGGCGTCCGGCGTCGCATCGACCCAGATCAGCTCGTAGGCGCCGAGCCGCAGGATGTTGCGGTCGACGACGGGCATCCGGTCGAGGGTCCAGCCGACGGAGTACTGCGCGATCAGCTCGTCGATGCGCTTCGCGTGCTCCGCGTAGCCCTCGACCAGCTCCATCGTGTACTCGCTGACCGGCGGCTGCCGGGTGTCCGCCCGGGAGAGCCGGACCCAGTCCGCGAGGACGGTCAGCACTTCGGCGCCGCGCTGGTCCCCCTCGAAGAGGATCTGGAAGGCGCGCTTACGGGCCGTGTTGCGGGCAGCCACGGTTAGCTGTTCACCCGGCCGAGGTAGTCGCTGGTGCGGGTGTCGACCTTGATCTTCTCACCGGTGGTGATGAAGAGGGGCACGTTGATCTGGTGACCGGTCTCCAGGATGGCGGGCTTGGTGCCGCCCGTGGAGCGGTCGCCCTGGACACCCGGCTCGGTCTCCTGGATGACGAGCTCGACGGCGGCGGGCAGCTCGACGAAGAGCACCTCGCCCTCGTGCTGCGCGACGGTGGCGGTGAAGCCCTCGATCAGGAAGTTCGCGGCGTCGCCGACGGCCTTGCGGTCGACGTGCAGCTGGTCGTAGGTCTCCATGTCCATGAAGACGAAGTACTCGCCGTCCATGTAGGAGAACTGCATGTCGCGCTTGTCGACGGTGGCCGTTTCGACCTTGACGCCGGCGTTGAAGGTCTTGTCGACGACCTTGCCGGAGAGCACGTTCTTGAGCTTGGTGCGCACGAAGGCCGGGCCCTTGCCGGGCTTGACGTGCTGGAACTCGACGACGGACCAGAGCTGGCCGCCTTCGAGCTTGAGCACCATGCCGTTCTTGAGGTCGTTCGTGGAAGCCACGGTTGCGGAATCTCCTGGACTGACGTACGACCCCGGGGCACGCACCTGCCTACCTACAGGGCGAGCAGCTCCTTGGTCGTGATGGTGAGTAGCTCGGGTCCGCCGTCCGCCTCGGGGCGGACGACGAGCGTGTCATCGATCCGGACACCGCCCCGGCCCGGGAGGTGAACTCCCGGTTCGACGGTGACCGGCACGCAAGCGTCCAGTTTACCCATGGCCGCGGGACTCAATTGAGGGTCCTCGTCGATTTCGAGCCCCACGCCGTGTCCGGTCAGGACCGTAAGGCCCTCCGTGTACCCCGCGGAGTCCAGGACCTGGCGGGCGGCGCGGTCGACGTCCCGGCAGGCGGCGCCGGGTACCAGGCTCTCACGTCCGGCCCGCTGGGCTGCGAAGACGAGGTCGTACAACTCGATCTGCCAGTCCGCGGGAGCGGTGCCGATGACGAAGGTGCGGCCGATCTCGCAGCGGTAGCCCCGGTACGTCGCGCCTAGGCAGACGGAGAGGAAGTCGCCCTCCTCGACGCGGCGGTCGGTGGGCCGGTGGCCGGGGCGGCCGGCGTTCGGCCCGGTGGCCACGGACGTCGGGAAGGCCGGCCCGTCCGCCCCGTGGTCCACGAGGCGTCTTTCGAGTTCCAGGGCGAGATGGCGTTCGGTGCGGCCGACGAGGATCGACTCCAGCAACTCGCCGAGGGCCTGGTCGGCGATCTCGGCGCCGATGCGGAGGCAGGAGATCTCCTCCTCGTCCTTGACGACCCTGAGCTGCTCGACTGCGCTGCCGAGGCCGGCCAGGCGCAGCCGGGGGGCGACCGAGCCGAGGGCCCGGTGCCGGGTCACGGTGAGGTGGTGCTCCTCCACGGCTAGGGAGTCGGCGCCCTGGCCGGCGGCAATGCCGGCGGCCGCGACGGCCGGGTCGCCGCCGACCCCGGGCAGGGTCTGTACAGGCAGGGCCTCGTCGGGGCGCTCCTGCGTGGGGCGGTCGGCCGTCGGTCCGGCACAGACCAGGAGGTCCCGCTCCTCGGTCCTGCCCAGCAGCAGAACGGCGCCGGGCGGGGCGGCGCCCGCGAGATAGCGCACGTTGGCGGGGCGGGAGACCAGCGCCGCCGCGCTGCCGCCCGCGTTGCAGTATTCCCTCAGACGCGTCCGGCGGGCCGCGTACACCTCTGACATGAACCGAGCGTATGAGCTCCGCGGGTTCGGCGCCGTTCGGGAGAGGCCGAGTGGGGGTGCGGGTGCCTGCGCCCTCACGCCGGGTGGTGGGCCGGGGCCGTGCCGGGGGGTGTCCGTCCTCGGAACGGCGCGATGGGGTCGCGTGCCGACTGACTGTCCGTTGACGCGCCAACCAGCTGCGGGCGGACACCCCCCGACACGGCCCCTTCTCGCCGTACGCGGGTGCGGGAGCGTCCCGCTTGACGCCGCAGGCGCACCGCTGCGGTATGCGTGCCGTTGAGGGAGGCACCGGTGCCCCGTTTCGCCGAGTGGCGGGCCCGTCCGGCCTCAGCAGCGGCGTCTGGCTGCTACCACTGTGGTGGGCTCGCTATCGACCTGGCCAGTACCTCGTCCAGGATTCGCGCCGTCTCCGGCACGTCCAGCTGCGAGTTGTCGATGATCGGCAGGCCGGACCCGTACCACCCGGCCATACGGCCGTGGATGCGGGCGACCTCCTCGTCCGACAGCCGCCGGTTCCCCGAGCGCTCCGCGTTGCGTTCGAGGACGATGTCCAGCCCGGGGAGAAGGACGACCGGCAGCAGGCCGGGACCCACGTGGCGCTTCCAGCCGCCGAGGCCTACGACCGGGCGGTCGGGGAAGACCGCGTCGTCGAGGATGCACGAGATGCCGTTGGCCAGGAAGTTCCGTGCGGCGAAGCCGCAGGTGCGGCGGGCCAGGCGGTACTGGGCTTCGGAGTGGTCGTTCCACCCGGACTGGGGGTCGGCGAAGCCGGAGCGGACCCACTCGCGTACGTCGTCGAGGCTGATGTGGGCCGTGGGGACCCGGCGGTGGTCCGCCCAGTACTTGGCGACGCTGGTCTTGCCCGCACCGGCGGGACCGATGAGCAGCACCGCGAGCGTCGTACCGGCGGGATCGGGAGCCGTCGCGGCGGGCGGGGCCATCGGCATGGCGACCGGGCCGCCGGGCGGCAGCGGCACATGGCCGGTGGTCTCCGGCGCCGGCGGGGCGGAAGCCGGGGGCGGGGCCGCGGCCGGTCCGGGCGGGGGCGCCGGATATCCCGGTGCCGGGGGCGGCGGGGGCACGGGCGCGGAGCCCGGGTGCGCGCCCGCGTTCGGCGGAACCGGGTGATGTGCGGCCGGCGACCAGCCGGTGGCCGGTCCGTGCCCCGGCTGATGGGGCGGCGGCAGCGGAGAACCCACTGCGTGCTGCATCCGGTGCCACTCCGTCTCGTACAGGCGATGGGCGCTGACAGCGGGGGCGGAACCCGCTGCTACCGAACGGTACCGCCCCCGGTCGTCGATGTGTGAACGGCCGGGGGCGGTCCGAAGTGCCCGTCCCGCAAGGCGAATTCGGGCGGAAGGCGCGCCGGAGGACTTACTGGCCCACTTCGCCGTACGCGGCGAGCAGCACGGCCGGGTCGGGTCCTTCCAGGACGGTGGGCTTGGCCAGACCGTCGAGGACGATGAAGCGCAGCAGGTTGCCGCGGGACTTCTTGTCGACCTTCATGGTCTCCAGCAGCTTGGGCCACTGGTCGTGCCGGTAGTGCAGGGGCAGTCCGACCGCTTCGAGGATCGTGCGGTGGCGATCGGCCGTCGCGTCGTCCAGCCGGCCCGCCAGACGGCCCAGTTCGGCGGCGAAGTGCATGCCCACCGAGACCGCCGCGCCGTGGCGCCACTTGTAGCGCTCGTTCTTCTCGATGGCGTGGCCGAGGGTGTGGCCGTAGTTGAGGATCTCGCGCAGGCCCGACTCCTTCAGGTCCGACGACACGACGTCGGCCTTCACCCGGATGGAGCGCTCGATGAGCTCGGCGGTGTGCGGGCCGGCCGGGGTTCGGGCGGCCTCGGGGTCGGACTCGATGAGGTCCAGGATCACGGGGTCGGCGATGAAGCCGGCCTTGATGACCTCCGCCAGTCCGGAGACGTAGTCGTTGACCGGCAGCGAGTCCAGCGCGGCCAGGTCGCAGAGCACACCGGCGGGCGGGTGGAAGGCACCGACGAGGTTCTTGCCCTCGGCGGTGTTGATGCCGGTCTTGCCGCCGACGGCCGCGTCGACCATGGCGAGCACGGTGGTCGGGATGGCGATCCAGCGCACCCCGCGCAGCCAGGTGGCGGCCACGAACCCGGCGAGGTCCGTGGTCGCCCCGCCGCCGACGCCGACGATGACGTCCGTGCGCGTGAAGCCGGACTGGCCCAGCGCCTTCCAGCAGTAGGCGGCGACCTCGGCGGTCTTGGCCTCCTCCGCGTTGGGCACCTGGATGGCGACCGCCTCGTAGCCCTGCCCGGCCAGGTCTGCGCGCAGGGCGTCACCGGTCTCGGCCAGCGCCTCGGGGTGGAGGATCGCGATCCGCTGGGCCTTGCCGCCGATCAGCCCGCCGAGTTCGCCCAGCAACCGCCGGCCCACCAGGACCTCGTACGGGTCGGTCCCCGCGGTGCCGGCGACCTGGATCCGCGTCACTGCCTCGCTCATGCTTCCTTCAACTCCAGTGCATCCAGGGCGGCCTCGGTGACCTCTTCGGGGGTACGGCCGTCGGTGGCGACCACGGCTGTGGCGGTCTCCTCGTACAGGTGGCGGCGGGCCTCCATCAGCTCGCGCCACTGCTTGCGCGGGTTGACCGCGAGCAGGGGCCGGGCCGCGTTGAGGCCGGTGCGCTTGACCGCCTCCTCGACGTCCATCGACAGGTACGCCACCCGCTGCCCGGCGAGCAGCGCGCGCGTGTCGGCGTCGAGGATCGCCCCGCCGCCCAGGGCCAGGACGCCGTCGTGCTCGACGAGCGCCCGGCGCACGGCCGCCTTCTCGATCGCCCGGAAGGCGGCCTCGCCCTCGTCGACGAAGATCTCGGCGATGGTCCTGCCCTGCTCGGCGACGATGTCGTCGTCGGTGTCCCGGTAGGAGACACCGAGCCGCTCGGCCAGCAGCTGGCCGACGGTGGACTTGCCCACGCCCATCGGCCCGACCAGGACGACCAGCGGGCCGCTCATCGGATGGTGAGGTTGTCGAGGTACGACGTCACGTTGCGGCGGGTCTCGGCCACCGAGTCGCCGCCGAACTTCTCCGCCACCGCGTCCGCGAGCACCAGGGCCACCATGGCCTCGGCGACGATCCCGGCGGCCGGAACCGCGGACACGTCGGAGCGCTGGTGGTGGGCCTGCGTCGCCTCGCCGGTGGTGACGTCCACGGTCTGCAGGGCCCGCGGCACGGTCGCGATCGGCTTCATCGCGGCGCGGACCCGCAGCAGCTCACCGGTGGTCAGGCCGCCCTCGGTGCCGCCGGAGCGGCCGGAGGTGCGGCGGATACCGTCGTCGGTCTTCACAATCTCGTCGTGTGCCTTGGAGCCGGGCACCCGCGCCAGGTCGAAACCGTCACCGATCTCGACGCCCTTGATCGCCTGGATGCCCATGAGCGCGCCGGCGAGCCGGGCGTCCAGCTTGCGGTCCCAGTGCACGTGCGAACCCAGGCCGACGGGCACGCCGTAGGCCAGGATCTCGACCACGCCGCCGAGGGTGTCGCCGTCCTTGTGGGCCTGGTCGATCTCGGCGACCATCGCCTTCGACGCGTCGGCGTCCAGGCAGCGCACGGGGTCCGCGTCCAGCTTCTCGACGTCGGCCGGCGTCGGGTACACGCCCTTGGGCGCCTTCGCCGCGGCCAGTTCCACGACGTGGCTGACGATCTCGACGCCGGTCGTCTCCTTGAGGTACGACCGGGCCACCGCGCCCAGCGCGACGCGGGCGGCGGTCTCACGCGCGGAGGCGCGCTCCAGGATCGGCCGGGCCTCGTCGAAGCCGTACTTCTGCATGCCGGCGAGGTCGGCGTGGCCGGGGCGCGGGCGGGTCAGCGGGGCGTTGCGGGCGAGCCCGGCGAGGATCTCCGGGTCGACCGGGTCGGCGGCCATGACCTGCTCCCACTTCGGCCACTCGGTGTTGCCCACCATGATCGCGACCGGGGAACCGAGGGTGAGGCCGTGCCGGACGCCGCCGAGGAAGGTGACCTCGTCCCGCTCGAACTTCATCCGGGCACCGCGTCCATAGCCCAGGCGCCGCCTCGCGAGATGGTCCGCCACCATGTCCGTGGTGATCGGCACGCCGGCGGGAAGGCCCTCCAGCGTCGCGACGAGTGCGGGACCGTGGGACTCCCCCGCGGTCAGCCAGCGCAACCTGCTCAACGGTGCTCCTCAATGCTCGCGCCCCGGTACTGCCCTGCGTACGCGCCTCGTCGCGTACGGCGACGGCGTGACCGGGTGCGCGGCCCGGTCCACCATCCCCGATCCTCCCACGCCGGGGCCGTCCGCCCGGCGGCCGGTCCATCAAGCGGACGCGTTCGCGGACGGGCCGTCGACCTGACGCTGCTGGGGCGCGTACGACCCGAGGAAGTCGGCACCGCTCGGCTGCGGCGCGCTCTGGGCCTGCTGCGGGGCGTACACCCCCAGGTGGTCGGCCCCGCTGCCCTGCTGCGGTGCCGGCGGCGTCTGCTGCGGCGCGTACTGCCCCAGGTAGTCGGCACCGCGGCCCTGCCCGTACTGGGCCGCCGCGTGGACCGGCCGTCCGTTGCGGACGGCACGCCGGTGGGCGATCTTGCGCTTGATCTTGACGACCCATGACGCCACGACGGCGAGCACGATCAGGGCGAGCACCGTGATCTGCACCCAGTCGGGGAGGAATCCCAGCAGGGACTCGAATATCTGGGACTTGACGGACGCCTGAGACAAACCTGCGGACACGACGGACTTTCCCTTCCCCTGTTCCGCCCCCTGCGGAACCGAGAGCGGATCTTATCGGGCCGCGAGAGCCCGCTCGCCCGCTTTTCTCATGGCGTCCAGGGGCGCCGGGGCCAGCCCTGTCATCTGCTCGACCTGGAGCACGGCCTGGTGCACCAGCAGGTCGAGGCCGCTGACGACGGCACCGCCGTACGCCGACCAGCGGGCGGCGAGGTCGGTCGGCCAGGGGTCGTACAGGACGTCGAAGAGGGC
Organism: Streptomyces flavovariabilis; assembly: GCF_000725785.1. Taxonomy (NCBI): domain Bacteria; kingdom Bacillati; phylum Actinomycetota; class Actinomycetes; order Kitasatosporales; family Streptomycetaceae; genus Streptomyces; species Streptomyces flavovariabilis. The sequence continues at coordinate 130,333 of NZ_JNXD01000014.1, forward strand.
CGCCGGCCGCTCCGGCACGGACCGGGCGAGGGCGTCGGTGACACCGGCCGGAGTGGTGCTGATCACCAGAGGGGCGCGCAGGGCCTGCTCGGCGTCCGCCCAGTCGGCGATGCGCACGGCGACCTCCAGCCGCTCGGCCCACTGGCGCATCTCGGCGGCCCGGGCCTCGCTGCGCACGTACACGGCGATCTCACCCGGGCAGATCCGGGACAGCGCGGCCAGCGCGGACGAGGCGGTGGCGCCGGCGCCGAGGATCGCGGCGGAGTCGACCTGCCCGATGCCGTGTTCGCGCAGGGCGGCGACGATGCCGGGGATGTCGGTGTTGTCGCCGACGCGTCGCCCGTCCTCGGTGAACACGACGGTGTTGACCGCCTCCACCGAGGCGGCGGTCTCGCCGACCTCGTCCAGCAGAGGGATGACGGCCCGCTTCAGCGGCATGGTCAGCGACAGCCCGGCCCACTCGGCGCCGAGCGTCTCGAAGAACGCGGGCAGCCCGGCCTCGTCGACCTCGAACCGGTCGTACGTCCAGCCGGCCAGGCCCAACTCCTGGTAGGCGGCACGGTGCAGGACCGGGGAGAGCGAGTGGGTGATCGGGGAGCCTAGTACGGCGGCTCGGCGCGGTGTGGCCATCGGGGGGTTCCTCAGTTGTTCCGCGAGGCGTTGAACTGGTCGACCAGCTTCTGGTGTTCGGCGTTCGTCTTCGTGAACTTGCTGGTCTTGCCGTCGAGCGAAATGAAGTAGTACCAGCCGTCGTCCGTCGGGTTGAGGGCGCCCTTGATCGCGTCTTCGCCCGGGTTGTCGATCGGGCCGGGCGGCAGACCCTTGTAGAAGTACGTGTTGTACGGGTTGTCGTAGTTCCGCAGTTCGCTCAGGCTCAGGTCGATCTTGCTCTGGTTCTTGATGTAGTTGTAGGTGGAGTCGAACTCCAGCATGCCGTTGGTTTGGGGGTTCCCGGGCTTCATCCGGTTGTAGATGACCTCGGCCATCTTGCGGAAGTCGCTGTGGCTCGTGCCCTCCGCCTGGACCAGGCTGGCAACGGTGACCAACTGCCACGGATCCTCGAGTCCGAGGCTCTCGGCCTTCTTCTCGACGCCGAACTTCTCGTACGTCGCGGTGGCCCGCTGGACCATCTGCTTCAGGACGGCCTCGGGCTTCTGCCCCTCGCTCACGCCGTAGCTGGAAGGGTAGAGGAAGCCCTCCAGCGGGTCCTTGACGTCGGCGTGGTTCTGCGCCCACGCGGGGAGGCCAAGCTTCTTGTAGTCCTTCTTGGCGACCGCGGCGGTGGTGCCGTCCTTGACCTTGAGGCGCTTGTCGATGAGCCGGTAGATGTCGGCGTTGCGCTTGCCCTCGGCGATGATCAGGTTGTCACGGCTGTCCGGGCTGAGCATCAGTTCGACCGCGCTCTCGGCCGACATTTGCTTCTGCAGCGTGTACACGCCGGCCTGGATGCCCCGGCCGTCGGGGTTGCCGGCTTGGGCCGATACGAAGGCGTCGACGCTCTTGACGACACCGGCGGACTTCAGCGCCCGCCCGATCGCGTAGCCGTCCGCGCCCGCGGGGATCTCGACGGACACTTCCTGGCCGCTGCCGTCGCCCGCGAAGTCCGGGGCATCGCCGAAACGATCCTGGTAGAACTGGTAGCCGAAATAGCTGACACCTGCCAGGCCGCCGCCGAGGATCACGACGACCAGCAGGCAGGCCATGCCGTTGCGGCGTTTCTTCGGTTTGCCGCCGCCCCGCCCCCGCTTGTCCTCGCGCCCGCGGCGCTCCCTCGGCTCGTCGCCGTCGTCATCGTCGTCGCCCGCGAAGAAGGCGTGTTCGCCCTGGTCGGGGCCGGGGTCCCAGTCCGTCTGCGGTTCCTGCGCGGGCTCGGCCCCTCGCCGGCCGGGCGGCTCGGGAGGCGGATACGCGTCAGGCATGCCGTAGTAGTCCTGCTGGCCCCCGCCGTACGCACCGGCCTGCTGTCCGTACGGATCCTGGGGGTCACCGGGGTACGAGACCTGCTGATGCGGGTCGTTCGTCCAGCCGCCGGTGTCGTACTGCTGCTGGTGGTAGCCCTGGGCCTGCTGGTGCCCGGGGTCCTGCTGACCGGGGTACTGCTGGTGCCCTTGCGCCTGCGCCGCGTACTGCTGGTCGTACGGGTACTGCTGCTGCGCCTGACCGTATCCGGCCTGGTCACCGGTGCCCCAGTCGCCGTACTGCGGCTGCTGCGGCTGCTCTGGATAGTGCTGCGGCTGGCCGTCGTAGGGGGACTGCTGACCCTGATGGGCCTGCTGTCCGCCCCATCCGCCGTCCCCGTACAACGGGTCCTCCGGATGCCACGGTTCGGAGCCTTGGCCCCGGCCATACTCAGTCATCGATCCCCTAGAGCCGCGAGGCGGCGGTCGCGCGGCTTCCGGCCCGGCTCCCGTCCCGCCTCTTGCTGTGCGGCGGCTGTTCGAATGCCGTCGCATCGCGCGGAACGTTACCGTATCGCGATCAGATGACCACTTCGACGCCTTCGCCGGGTGCTTTACCTGACGCCCGTTCGGATTCGAGGGCCTGTTGCAGGATGACCACGGCCGCTGCCTGGTCGATGACGGACCGTCCCTTCTTGGACTTCACGCCGGAAGCGCGCAGTCCCTGACTGGCCGTCACGGTCGTCATCCGCTCGTCGATGAGTCTCACCGGAACCGGGGAGATCATGCGGGCCAGTTCCTGGACGAAGCCCCGGACCTTCAGCGCTGCCGGGCCCTCGCCGCCCTTGAGGGAGCGCGGGAGACCGGCCACCACCTCGATGGGCTCGTACTCCTCGACGAGTTGCTTCAACCGCCGCTGGGCTGCGGGGATGTCACGCCCCGGGACCGTCTCCACCGGGGTGGCGAGGATCCCGTCGGGGTCGCACGAGGCGACCCCGATGCGGGCGTCCCCGACGTCGATCGCGAGTCGACGTCCTCTGCGCATGCTGTTCGACCCGTCTCTTACTTGGCCGTCTCGGTGACCAGGCGCTCGACGGCGTCCACGGCGTCACCGACGGCGGCCGGGTTCTGGCCGCCGCCCTGGGCGACGTCCGGCTTGCCGCCACCGCCGCCGCCGAGGGTCTTGGCAGCCGTACGGACCAGGTCGCCGGCCTTCAGGCCGCGCTCGCGGGCGGCCTCGTTGGTGGCGATGACCGTGAGCGGCTTGCCGTTCGCCACCGTGAAGAGGGCGACGACGGCGGCTCGTCCGCCCTGGATGCGTCCGCGCACGTCAAGGACCAGCTTGCGCAGGTCGTCGGCGGTCGTGCCGTCCGGGACCTGACCGGTCACGACAGCAATGCCACGGACGTCCTTGGCGGACTCGGCGAGACCGGCGGCGGCCTGGAGGACCTTCTCGGCGCGGAACTTCTCGATCTCCTTCTCGGCGTCCTTCAGCTTGCCGAGCATGGCGGAGACCTTCTCCGGGAGCTCCTCCGGGCGGCCCTTGATCAGCTCCTGGAGCTGGGCGACGACCGTGTGCTCCCGGGCGAGGAAGTTGTAGGCGTCCACACCGACCAGGGCCTCGATCCGGCGGACACCCGAGCCGATGGACGATTCGCCGAGCAGCTTGACCAGGCCGAGCTGGGCGGTGTTGTGCACGTGGGTGCCGCCGCACAGTTCCTTGGAGAAGTCGCCGATGGTGACCACGCGGACGCGGTCGCCGTACTTCTCGCCGAACTCGGCGATGGCGCCCTGTTTCTTGGCCTCGTCGATGCCCATGACGTCGGCGCGGACGTCGAGGTCGCGGGCGAGCACCTCGTTGATCTTCTGCTCGACGTCGGTCATCACGGCCGTCGGGACGGCGGACGGAGAGCCGAAGTCGAAGCGGAAACGGCCGGGCTGGTTCTCGGAACCGGCCTGGGCGGCCGTCGGGCCGAGGGCGTCGCGCAGGGCCTGGTGGGTCAGGTGCGTGGCCGAGTGGGCACGGGCGATGGCCGTGCGGCGGCGGTGGTCGATCGAGGCGTGGGCCTTGGCACCGACGGTGACCTCTCCGACCTGGACGACGCCCTTGTGCACGTAGACGCCCGGGACCGGCTTCTGGCAGTCGCGGATCTCGATGACGGCACCGGTGTCCACCTTGATGCGGCCGGTGTCACCGATCTGGCCGCCGCCCTCGGCGTAGAACGGGGTGCGGTCGAGGACGATCTCGACCTCGTCGCCCTCGGTGGCGGCCGGGGAGGAGGCGCCGTCGACGAGGATGCCGACGATCGTGGACTCGCTCTCGGTGTCGGTGTAGCCGATGAAGTCCGTGGCACCGGCCTGGTCGGCGATCTCACGGTAGGCGCCGGTGCCGGCGTGGCCGGTCTTCTTGGCCTGGGCGTCGGCCTTGGCGCGCTCCCGCTGCTCCTTCATCAGGCGCCGGAAGCCGTCCTCGTCCACGGAGAGGCCCTGCTCGGCGGCCATCTCCAGGGTGAGGTCGATCGGGAAGCCCCAGGTATCGTGGAGCAGGAAGGCCTTGTCGCCGGGCAGGACGGTGCCGCCGGAGGCCTTGGTGTCGGTGACGGCCGTGTCGAGGATGTTGGTGCCGGCCTTCAGCGTCTTGAGGAAGGCGTTCTCCTCGGCGACAGCGACCTTCTCGATGCGCTCGCGGTCGGTGACGAGCTCGGGGTACTGCCGGCCCATCATCTCGATCACGGTGTCGATCAGGTCCTTCACGACCGGACCGGTGGCGCCGAGCAGGCGCATGTTGCGGATGGCGCGGCGCATGATGCGGCGCAGCACATAGCCGCGGCCCTCGTTGCCGGGGGTGACGCCGTCGCCGATGAGCATCACGGAGGTGCGCATGTGGTCGGTGACCACGCGCAAGGAGACGTCCGAGCCGTGGGCGTCGCCGTAGCGGACGCCGGTCAGCTCGGTGGCCTTGTTGATGACGGCCATCGAGGTGTCGATCTCGTACATGTTCTGCACGCCCTGCAGAATCATGGCGAGGCGCTCGAGGCCGAGGCCGGTGTCGATGTTCTTGCTGGGCAGGTCGCCGAGGATCTCGAAGTTGTCCTTGCCGATGCCCTCGCCCCGCTCGTACTGCATGAAGACGAGGTTCCAGATCTCCACGTACCGCTCGTCGTTGACGGCGGGGCCGCCCTCGGCGCCGAACTCGGGGCCGCGGTCGTAGTTGATCTCGGAGCAGGGGCCGCACGGGCCGGGAACGCCCATGGACCAGTAGTTGTCCTTCATGCCGAGGCGCTGGATGCGCTCCTTCGGCACGCCGACGACCTCGTGCCAGATGCGCTCGGCCTCGTCGTCGTCCTTGTAGACCGTGATCCACAGGCGCTCGGGGTCGAGGCCGTAGCCGCCCTTGTCCTGGGCGCCGGTGAGCAGCTCCCAGGCGAGCTTGATGGCGCCTTCCTTGAAATAGCCACCGAAGGAGAAGTTGCCGCACATCTGGAAGAACGTGCCGTGCCGGGTGGTCTTGCCGACCTCTTCGATGTCCGGCGTGCGCACGCACTTCTGCACGCTGGTGGCGCGGTCGAAGGGCGGCTTGACCTCGCCCAGGAAGTAGGGCTTGAAGGGCACCATGCCGGCCGGGACGAGGAGCAGAGTCGGGTCGTCCGCGATGAGCGACGCCGAAGGGACGACGGTGTGACCGCGCTCCTCGAAGAAGCTCAACCAGCGGCGGCGAATCTCAGCCGACTCCATCAGTGGTCCTCATTCCGGTTGTACGGGTACGTCTGGTACGCCGAACCCTCGACGTACTTCGGGTTGTTGCGGTTCTCGATGGCGGCGAACCGCCGGGGCGCCGGAAGTTCGGGATTCTCGTTGATCCCGAGGGCGTCGCCCAGCTCGGCCTCCCGCACGGCCATGTTGTCCCGGACGTCGAGCGCGAAGCCCACAGCACGGTCCTTGATGCGGTGGCCGGCCTCGATCGCCTTGTTGCCTGCGGTTCTGGCGAGGCTCTCGGGGGTCAGCTGCTTCAGCTTGCGATTGACCTTGGTGGTGGCCCACACACCGGCGGCGACGCCCGTGGTGAACCAGAAGGTACGGCGGAACATCGCTGGCTCTCAGTCCCTCTTCCCTCGGGCGCTGCGCCGGGTGATCGTACGGCCCACGATCACGGTACGCCTGGGCGCCTTGGCGGGCACGTCCTCCTTGCGGCCGCCGAGGGCCCGGCGCACGCCGTAGCCGAAGGCCGCGACCTTGACCAGGGGGCCGCCGAAGGTGGAGGCGACGGTGGTCGACAGCGCCGAGGCGTTCGACGTGACCTCCTGGACGTCGGAGGCGATCGAGTCGACCCGGTCGATCTGGGTCTGCGCGGAGCGCACCGCCGCGGAGGCGTCGGCCAGCAGCGGGACGGCCTGGTCGGTCACGTCCGCCACGAGCTTGGTGGTCGCCTTGAGCGTCTGGGCCACCCTCGCCAGCGCGACGGCGAGGAAGGAGACCAGGATCGCCCAGAAGACGGCCACCAGGATCCCGGCAACCTCTCCACCGGACACTGTGTGCACCCGCTCCCTGAAACGTGCCTGAACATCAAAAAGTCGTGCGACGAGCCTATCGCGCCGGGGGTGGCGCTCCGTACCGGATTACCGCCCGGGCGTGGGCCGATCGCGAAAGCCCGCCGCCTCGCCCGCCGGGAAGGGCGGGGAGACGGCGGGCTGAAGTACCGCGTGCCTGCCGGGGATCAGCGGGCGTAGTACTCGACGACGAGCTGCTCGTCGCAGATCACCGGGATCTCCTTGCGGTTCGGCTCGCGGTCCAGGCGGAACGCCAGGGACTTGAGGTTCACCTGGAGGTAGCGCGGGGTCTCACCGTCGGGGGCGAAGCCACCCTCACGAGCGATCGTGAAGAGGGTCTTCTCCTTGGAGCGCTCGCGGACCTGCACCACGTCGTCCGGACGGACACGGAAGGAGGGCTTGTCGACCTTCTTGCCGTTGACCGCGATGTGGCCGTGGACGACCATCTGGCGGGCCTGGTAGATCGTGCGGGCGATGCCCGAACGCAGGACCAGGGCGTCGAGACGGCGCTCCAGCTCGATGATCAGGGCCTCACCGGTCTTGCCCTGGACCTTGGAGGCACGCTCGTAGGCGCGGACGAGCTGGCGCTCGGACACGTCGTACTGCGCGCGCAGACGCTGCTTCTCGAGCAGACGGACCTTGTAGTCCGAGTTCTGCTTGCGGCCGCGGCCGTGCTCGCCGGGCGGGTAGGGGCGGGCCTCGAAGTACTTGACGGCCTTCGGGGTCAGCGCGATGCCGAGGGCACGCGACTTCTTGACCTTGGGGCGGGACTGGTTCGCCACAGTTTTTCGCTTTCCTTGTATCGGCTTGTCAGGGTTGAGGGAGGTCGCATCCGCAGCCGGGGAAACCCGCCTCGGTCCTGGTGGACCCCGGTGGGCAGCCGCTCCCCTGGTCTGGGCACATACGTGCAGCACGCGAGTGGCCCACCGACCGGCCGTCGTGCGACGCGTGGTGGTGGGCTGCCCGCGACACCGTTCGACGGTGCGCGACGCTCCTGGAGCCGATCCCGGAGGATCGGGACTCCGGCCGACTGTCCCGTTCTGACTGCACGGGACGCGGCACTCCGGACGAGTTTACAGGGTGCTCAGGACCGCTTTCGACCGAGGTTCTTCCGGGTCCACTCCACCGCGTCGGCGTAGCGGGCCTCCGCGCCGTGCCGGGTCGGCTCGTAGTACTCGCGGTCCTTCAGCTCGTCCGGGGCGTACTGCTGGGCCGCGATGCCCTCGGGCAGATCGTGCGGGTAGACGTAGCCCTGGCCGTGGCCGAGCTTGGTCGCGCCCTTGTAGTGGCTGTCGCGCAGGTGGGCGGGCACGGGTCCGGCGTGGCCCTTGCGGACGTCCTCCAGGGCGGCGCCGATCGCGGTGGTCGCGGCGTTGGACTTGGGGGCCAGGGCGAGGGCGATGGTGGCGTGGCTGAGGGTGAGGGCGGCCTCGGGGAAGCCGATCATGGCGACGGCCTGGGCGGCGGCGACCGCCGTCTGCAGAGCGGTCGGGTCGGCCAGGCCGATGTCCTCGCTGGCGGAGATCATCAGGCGCCGCGCGATGAAGCGGGGGTCCTCGCCGGCCTCGATCATCCGGGCCAGGTAGTGCAGGGCGGCGTCGACGTCGGAGCCGCGGATGGACTTGATCAGGGCACTGGCCACGTCGTAGTGCTGGTCGCCGTCACGGTCGTACGTCACGGCGGCCCGGTCGACCGTCTCCTCCAGGGTGGTCAGGCCGATCTCCGCCTCGCCCTTGTCGAGGGCGGCCCCGGCGGCCGCCTCCAGGGCGGTCAGGGCGCGCCGGGCGTCCCCGCCGGCGATGCGCAGGAGGTGGCTCTCGGTCTCCTCGGGGAGGGTGACGGCGCCCTTGAGGCCGCGCTCGTCGGTGAGGGCGCGCCGGATGAGACCCCTGACGTCGTCGTCCGTGAGCGGTTCGAGGGTGAGCAGCAGGGAGCGGGACAGCAGGGGCGAGATCACCGAGAAGTACGGGTTCTCCGTCGTCGCCGCGATGAGCGTCACCCAGCGGTTCTCGACGGCCGGGAGCAGGGAGTCCTGCTGGGCCTTGCTGAAGCGGTGGATCTCGTCGAGGAAGAGGACGGTCTCCTTGCCGTATCCGCCGGAGGCGCGGCGGGCGCCGTCGATGACCGCGCGGACCTCCTTGACGCCGGCGGTGATCGCCGACAGTTCCACGAAGCGGGCGTCGGTGGCCTTGGAGACGACGTACGCGAGGGTGGTCTTGCCGGTGCCGGGCGGGCCCCAGAGGAGCACGGAGGAGACGCCGGCCGGGCCGGAGGCGCCCTCGCCGACCAGTCTGCGCAGGGGTGAGCCCGGCTTCAGCAGGTGCCGCTGGCCCACGACCTCGTCGAGGGTGCGGGGGCGCATCCGCACCGCCAGGGGGCTGCTGGACGGCTCCTTCTCCTGGCGTTCTTCGGCTGCGGCGGTGAACAGGTCGGGCTCCACGTCAGAAACCCTAAATCACGGCACTGACAGTCCGATCGCCCAGGGACTGCGGCGGCCCGGGTCAGCTGAGCCAGAAGTCCCACCAGCGGGTCAGGATCAGCATGCCGATGATCCCGATGTGCAGCACGGGCATGACCCACGTGAACTCGTCGAAGAAGCTCTTGAGCCGGCTCGGGGCGGGCAGGAAGCCCTTGCGGATGTTGAACGACGTCACGTACCAGAACATCAGGATCGTGGCGACCCAGGCGAGGCTGCACCACAGGCACAGCGCGTTGATCCGGTACAGGGACTGGAACATCAGCCAGGCGCAGAAGCCCACGCCGAAGAGGCAGCCGGCGTTGAAGGTGAGCCAGTACCAGCGCGGGAAGCGGGCGCCGGCGAGCAGGCTCATGCCGACACCGATGACGATGCCGTAGGCGACGAGGCCGAGCATCGGGTTCGGGAAACCGAAGACCGCGGCCTGCTTGCTCTCCATGACGCTGCCGCAGGAGACGACGGGATTGAAGCTGCACCCGGGCGTGAACGTCTTGCCCTCGACCTTGGCCTCGAGGATCTTGAACTTGTCGATCGTGATGACCCACGCGGCGAGCAGTCCGGCCGCGCCGGTGATCACCAGCAGCAGGGCGAGGGCCCGGCTGCCGCCCTGCGCGCGGGGCGCGATCTCGGCACGCTCCGGCCCGGGCTCCGTGGAGACGTCCTTGACTGTCGTCTTGCTCATCACGCCGATTCCGTCACTTGAGAGGGAACATCTTCGGGCAGGGCCATTGTGCCGCACCGGTGCCCGCGTCCACCGTTCAGTGGACATAAGGATGTCCGCCCGGTCGTCCCTGAGGGGTGCGTTCCGGCCGACGCTCGTCGCATGACAGCACAAGGGTACGAACTCGCCGTGGACGTGCGGGGCCTGCGCAAGCGCTACGGAGGCGTGACCGCCGTCGACGGAATCGATCTCGGCATCCGGCGGGGGGAGGTGTTCGGCCTGCTCGGGCCCAACGGTGCGGGCAAGAGCACCACGGTGGAGATCCTCCAGGGCAACCGGGACCGGGACGCGGGCGAGGTGTCCGTGCTCGGGTCGGACCCGGCGACCGGCACGCGCGCGTGGCGTTCCCGTGTCGGGATCGTCTGGCAGGACGAATCGGCGCCCGCCGAGTTGACGGTCCGGGAGACCGTGCGGCACTTCGCCGGCTACTACCCCCGGCCGCGGGACCCGGAGGAGGTCATCGCCCTGGTCGGTCTCGAGGCGAAGGCGGACAGCCGGATCAAGGCGCTGTCGGGCGGCCAGCGCCGGCGTCTGGACGTGGCGCTCGGCGTCATCGGAGGTCCCGACCTGCTGCTTCTGGACGAGCCGACGACCGGGTTCGATCCGGCGGCCCGGCGCCAGTTCTGGTCGCTGATCCGCGCCCTGGCCGACGACGGCACCACCATCCTGCTGACCACGCACTACCTGGAGGAGGCGGAGGCCCTCGTGCACCGGCTGGCCATCGTCGCCAAGGGCCGGATCGTCGCCGAGGGCGAACCCGGAGTCCTGAGGGAACGGTTCGGCACCGAGGCCACCGTCGCGTGGACCGAGCCGGACGGCACCCCGCGCGCGGAGCGCACCGGGACGCCGGCCCGGACCGTCACCGGGCTCACCCATCGCTTCGGCGGCGAGATCCCGGGGCTGACCGTGAGCCGCCCCACGCTGGAGGACGTCTACCTCCGGCTGACCGGACAGTCCCAGGAGGAGACACGGTGAGCCCGACCGTCGTACGGGAGCGCGGTGGGGTCGGCGTCGGACGGCTGCCCGGGGCGTGGGGGCTCGGGCTGCGGCGCGGCGCCCTGGAGATCAGGCAGTTCTTCCGGCAGCGCGACCAGGTGGTGTTCACGTTCGCCTTCCCGGTCGTCCTCCTGTTCCTGTTCGCGTCGATCTTCCGGGACGACGTGGAGGGCGCGGGCATCACCGCCTCGCAGTTGTACGTCCCGGCGATGATGGCCGCCGGCATCATGTCGACGAGTTTCCAGGCGCTCGGCATCTCGATCGCGATCGAGCGGGAGGACAAGGTGCTGCGCCGGCTGCGGGGCACACCGATGCCGCCGGCGGCCTACTTCCTCGGCAAGATCTGGCTGGTTCTCTTCACCGGTGCGCTGGAGACGGCGATCCTCCTCCTCGTGGGCACGACCTGCTACGGCGTGGACCTGCCCGCGGACGCGGGCCGCTGGTTCGACCTGGCGTGGATCTTCGTGCTGGGCATCACGGCCTGCGCCCTGCTCGGCATCGCGATCAGCTCGGTCCCGAACTCTGCGAACAGCGCGAGTTCGGTGGTCGTCCTGCCCTTCCTGGTGCTGCAGTTCATCTCCGGGGTGTACATCGCGATCGGCACCATCCCGGACTGGATGCTGACCATCGGCGCGCTGTTCCCGCTGAAGTGGATGTGCCAGGGGCTGCGCGGGGTGTTCCTGCCGGAGTCCGCGCAGGTGCTGGAGCAGGCGGGGAGCTGGGAGCCGGGGCGCGTGGCTCTGGTGCTGGCCGCGTGGTGCGTCGGAGGATTGGCCCTGTGTCTGCTGACGTTCCGCTGGAAGGACCGGCGCGCCGGATGAGCGATGCCGCGAGCGCCTACCACTGGGAGCGCTCGTTCCGGCTCTGGGACACGTACTTCGCGCTGATCTGGGTGGCCACGGTGGCCTGCGTGCTGGCCACGGAGCAGCCCGGCTGGCCGCTGCGCGCGGTCGCGGCGGCACTGCTCGTGCCGCTCGTCCCGCTGTACGTGGTGGCCGGGCGGCGTCTGATCCGGGGCGATCCGCCCGACCAGCGGCAGGCGATCGGCTATCTGGCGGCGGCGCTGGCGCTGTTCCTGCCGTCGGCGGTGCTCGCCGGTGAGACCCGGGTGCTGACCTTCGCTCTGATCCCGCAGTGCTTCATGACGCTGCGGATGCGGTCGGCGCTGGTGGCGGTGGCCGTGATGAACCTCGTGCCCGTGGCGGGCTGGGCGCTGCTGTGGTGGCCCGGGGTGCGGGAGGTGGCCTTCGACGTGCTGTTCTCGGTGGTCACCCTGGTGTTCTCGGTGGCCGTCGGCAGCTGGATCATCCGGATCATCGAGCAGAGCCAGGAGCGGGCGGAGTTGATCGCTGAGCTGGACGCGAGCCGTCATGAGGTCGGCAGGTTGTCGGAGGCCCATGGGGCGCTGGCCGAGCGGGAGCGGCTGGCCCGGGAGATCCACGACACGCTGGCGCAGGGGTTCACCAGTGTGGTGATGCTGATCCAGGCGGTCGAGGCGGAGCTGGAGCACGACGTGCCCGCGGCACGGCGTCATCTGCGGCTGATGGACGAGACGGCCCGGCAGAACCTCGCCGAGGCCCGTGCCCTGGTCGCCGGGGGCGCGCCGGCCGACCTGGACGGCGCGTCCCTGCCGGACGCGCTGCGGCGGCTCGCCGCGCGCCATGAGGCGGCGCTGGAGGTGACCGGCCCGGTGCGCACGCTGCCCGCGGGCCCGGAGGTGGTCGCGCTGCGTGCCTGCCAGGAGGCGTTGGCGAACGCCCGTAAGCACGCGGGGGTTTCGGTGGCGGTCGGCGTGTCACTGGCGTACGCCGACGACTCGCTGACGGTGTCGGTACGGGACGACGGCCGCGGGTTCGATCCCGCTGCCGTCAGCGGCGGGTACGGACTCGCGGGGCTGCGGGCCCGGGCCGCCGAGGTGGGCGGCACCGCCGAGGTGCGCAGCGCCCCGGGGGGCGGCACGGACGTGACCGTCCGGCTGCCGGTCGTGAGGAGGCGGACACCGTGATCCGGATCATCCTGGCCGACGACCATCCCGTCGTGCGGGAGGGGCTGCGGGCGATGCTCAGTGCGGAGTCCGACCTGGAGGTCGTCGCCGACGCGTCCAGCGGGCCGCAGGCAGAGGCGCTGGCGGCGGAGCTGCGGCCGGACATCGTGCTGATGGACCTGCGGATGCCGGGTGGCTCAGGCGTGGACTCCATCGTGCGGATGGCCGGGGCGGGGCTCCCCTGCCGTGTGGTGGTCCTGACGACGTACGAGACGGACCGGGACATCCTGCGAGCGGTGGAGGCCGGGGCCGCGGGCTACCTGCTGAAGGACCTGCCGCGGGCGGAGCTGGCGGAGGCCGTGCGGGCCGCTGCCCGCGGCGAGACGGTCCTGGCCCCGTCGGTGGCCGCCCGGCTCGTCGACCAGCTGAGGACCAAGCCGGACCGGCCACGTCTCTCGGAACGCGAGACGGCCGTGCTGCGCCTGGTCGCCGAGGGCTGCACGAACGCGGAGATCGGACGCCGGCTGTTCATAGGCGAGTCGACGGTGAAGACATATCTGCTACGGGTCTTCGGCAAGCTCGGCGTCGACGACCGGACAGCCGCCGTCACCAGCGCCCTACGCCTGGGACTGCTGGAGCAATGATCCACGCCTCGACGACCCGGACGGCCGCCGTCACCGGCGTGATGCGGTACGGGCTGCTGAGGCAGTGAGGAAGGCGCCGGGCGGCCGGCGCCTTCCCCGGTGCGGGCTGCTCAGCCGAGCCGGGCTTCCAGCTCGGCCACGATCTCGTTCACGCCCACCGCCGTCTGCTCGCCCGACTCCATGTCCTTGAGCTGGACGACGCCTTCGGCGAGGTCGCGTTCGCCGGCGACGACCGTGTAGCGGGCGCCGCTGCGGTTGGCGTTCTTCATGGCGCCCTTGAGCCCCTTGGCGCCGTAGGAGAAGTCGGCCGCGATGCCGTTCTTGCGCAGCTCCGTGACCTTGGCGAACAGGACCCGGCGGGCCTCCTCGCCGAGCGGGACGGCGAACACGCTGGTGGTGGCGGGCAGTTCGAGCTCGACGCCCTCCGCCTCCAGGGCGAGGACCGTGCGGTCGACGCCGAGGGCCCAGCCGACGGACGGCAGCGCGGGGCCGCCGATCATCTCGGACAGGCCGTCGTAGCGGCCGCCGCCGCCCACCGCGGACTGCGAGCCGAGGCCGTCGTGGACGAACTCGAAGGTGGTGCGGGTGTAGTAGTCCAGGCCGCGGACCAGCTTCGGGTCGTCCTCGAAGGAGACGCCCGCCGCCGTGATCAGCTCGCGGACCTCCTCGTGGTACGCCTTGCACGCGTCGCACAGGTAGTCGCGCAGCAGCGGCGCGTCCCCCAGCTGCTTCTGCACCGACTCGCGCTTGTCGTCCAGGACGCGCAGCGGGTTGATCTCGGCGCGGCGCAGGGTGTCCTCGTCCAGGTCGAGGCCGCGCAGGAACTCCTGCAGCGCCGACCGGTACACCGGGCGGCACTCCTGGTCGCCCAGGCTGTTGAGCAGGATCCGGAAGTTGCTCAGGCCCAGCGAGCGGTACGCCTGGTCGGCCAGGATGAGCAGCTCGGCGTCGAGCGCCGGGTCCTCCGCGCCGATCGCCTCGGCGCCGACCTGGGAGAAGTGGCGGTAGCGGCCCTTCTGGGGGCGCTCGTAGCGGTAGTACGAGCCGGAGTACCAGAGCTTGACCGGGAGGTTGCCGGCCTTGTGCAGGTTGGCCTCCAGCGCGGCGCGCAGGACGGAGGCCGTGCCCTCGGGACGCAGGGCGAGCTTGTCGCCGCCCTTGGTCTCGAAGGCGTACATCTCCTTGGTGACGATGTCGGTGGACTCGCCGACCCCGCGCGCGAAGAGCTCGACGTTCTCGAAGCCCGGCGTCTCGATGTAGCCGTAGCCGGAGTTGCGCAGCGGAGCGGCGATCGCCTCACGGACGGCGAGGTACTTGGCGCTGTCCGGCGGGATCAGGTCGTACGTGCCCTTGGGGGCCTTGAAGGTGCTCACGGAAGGTCTCGTCACATTCCTCGTCGGGGAGCCGGGGATGATGCTCCCTGGCCGGCCGCCACCTGCCGCAGATACGGGTTGGTGGCGCGCTCCTGGCCGATGGTCGTCTGGGGGCCGTGGCCGGACAGCACCACGGTCGAGTCGTCGAGCGGCAGGCACACGCGGGCCAGCGAGTCGAGCATCTCGGCCATGTCACCGCCGGGCAGGTCGGTGCGTCCGATGGAGCCGGCGAACAGCAGGTCGCCCGAGAAGAGGAGCGGCGGAATGTCCGCCGCCTCGGGCATGCCGAAGGTCACCGACCCCTTGGTATGGCCGGGCGCGTGCGCGACGGACAGCTCCAGGCCCGCCAGCTCCAGCCTCGCCCCGTCGGCCAGCTCCTTGACGTCGTCGGGCTCCCCCACGGTCAGCTCGCCCATCAGCGGCATCCCGATGGACCGGCCGAGCGCCTTCTCGGGGTCGCTCATCATGTACCGGTCGTCCGGGTGGATCCAGGCCGGCACGTCGTGCGCGCCGCACACCGGGACGACCGAGGCGACGTGGTCGATGTGGCCGTGGGTGAGGACGACGGCGACGGGCTTGAGCCGATGCTTGGCGATGGCCTCCGCGACGCCGTCGGCGGCCTGATGGCCGGGGTCGATGATCACGCACTCCTCACCGGCGGCGGGGGCGACGAGGTAGCAGTTCGTCCCCCAGGCCCCGGCGGGGAACCCGGCAATGAGCACGATCGTCCTTCGTTGTGTCGATACGGGCGGCTACGGCTGCTCACAGAGCCTACCGGCGCTGCCGATTCCTCAGCGAACCCATATACGGTACGGGGCACACGCGGGCGGTCGGCACACAGGACGCACGCGTACCGGTCGACGTTCGAGACCCATGAGGAGAGAACCCGGTGGTCAGCCAGGAACAGCGGCGGCGTCAGCTCGCCCGGGAGAAGTTCTTGCGGCAGCAGCAGCGACGCACGGACGCGCGACGCAAGGCCCGTATCCGCAACTCCGTGATCGCTTCGGCTCTCGGCGTGATCGTGGTGCTCTCGGTGACGGTCTTCCTGACCAAGCCGTTCGAGGACAACGGCAAGACGGAGAACGCGAACGCGGACGTCACGCCGAGCGCCACCCCCAGCAAGGCCCCGGATCCGTGCGAGAAGCCGGCCCCGGGCAAGGTCAAGTCGGAGACCTGGAAGAAGGAACCGGCGATGACCATCGACGAGTCGGCGAAGTACACGATGAAGCTGGACACGACCTGCGGCGGGATAGACGTCGCGCTGAAGGCGTCGGCGGCGCCGCACACGGTCAACTCGTTCAACTTCCTGCTCGGCAAGGGCTACTTGGACCACAGCAAGTGCCACCGGCTCACGAATCAGGGCATCTACGTCCTGCAGTGCGGTGACCCGAAGGGCACCGGCATGGGGGGACCGGGCTACACCATCCCGGACGAGAACCTCAAGGACAAGAGCCTCAAGGGCGGGACGTACCCGGCGGGCACGGTCGCGATGGCGAACCAGTACAACGCCCAGACGAAGCAGGGCCGCAACAGCGGCGGCAGCCAGTTCTTCCTCGTCTACCAGGACAGTCAGCTGCCGGCCGACTACACACCGTTCGGAACGGTGTCCGAAGCGGGCATGAAGGTTTTGAAGAAGATCGCCGACGCCGGAGCGCAGGCCCCCGACCCTCAGACGGGTAACACGGCACCCAACGCGACGGTCGTGATCAACAAGGCCACGATCACGAAATCCTGACCCCTCAACTGCGAAATTTCGGTCGCGCGGGATGCGGACAGGCCCCCCGCCGGTCGCCTATGTTGGCCGTGACGAAACTGTGGACGATGCCCGGGGGAGCTTCAGGCCCCTCGCAGGCATCATGTGGAGGAGGCGCTGTGAGCAGCGACCCGTGGGGCCGCGTCGACGAGACGGGGACCGTGTACGTGCGTACGGCCGACGGCGAGCAGGTCGTCGGTTCCTGGCAGGCGGGCTCCCCCGAGGAGGCGCTGGCCTATTTCGAGCGCAAGTACGAGGGCCTGGTTGTCGAGATCGGCCTCCTCGAGAAGCGAGTGAAGACCACCGACCTGTCGGCGAAGGACGCCCAGGCTGCCATCGACCACATCCGGGAGCAGGTCGACGCGCATCACGTGGTGGGCGACCTGGACGCCCTGCGGGTCCGGCTGGACAAGCTCGTGGAGCTGGTGGAGGCGCGCCGCGAGGAGCGCAAGGCGCAGCGCGCGAAGCAGTCCGACGAGGCACGCCACGCCAAGGAGGCGCTGGTCGCCGAGGCGGAGGAGCTGTCACAGTCCGACCAGTGGCGGGCCGCCGGTGAGCGGCTGCGGGCCCTGGTGGACACCTGGAAGGGCCTGCCGCGCCTGGACCGCAAGTCCGACGACGAGCTGTGGCACCGGTTCTCGCACGCGCGGTCGGCGTTCTCCAAGCGGCGCAAGCAGCACTTCGCGCAGCTGGACGCGCAGCGCGAGGAGGCCCGCAAGACCAAGGAGCGGCTGGTCTCCGAGGCCGAGGCGCTGTCGAACTCGACGGACTGGGGCGTGACGGCGGCGCGCTACCGCGAGCTGATGTCCGAATGGAAGGCCGCCGGCCGCGCCCAGCGCGAACACGAGGACGACCTGTGGAACCGCTTCCGCGGCGCCCAGGACGTCTTCTTCGCGGCCCGCAGCTCGGTCTTCGCGGAGCGGGACGCCGAGCAGTCGGAGAACCTCAAGCTCAAGGAGGAGCTGGCCGAGGAGGCCGAGAAGCTCCTGCCGATCTCGGACCTGAAGGCGGCCCGCGCCGCGTTCCGGAACGTGAACGAGCGCTGGGAGGCCATCGGCCACGTGCCGCGCGACGCCCGGCCCAAGGTCGAGGGCCGGATGCACGCGGTCGAGCGGGCCATCCAGGAGGCCGAGGAGGCCGAGTGGCGCCGGACGAACCCGGAGGCACGCGCGCGTGCCGAGGGTCTGACCGGCCAGCTCCAGGCCGCCGTGGACAAGCTGCGGGGCCAGATCGAGCAGGCGCGTGCGCAGGGCAACAACGCCAGGGCCGACAAGCTCCAGCGTGAGCTCGACGGCCGCCAGGCGCTGCTGGACCAGGCGCTGAAGGGCCTGCAGGAGTTCGGAGGCTGAGCAGCCGATCGAAAGGGGCTCCCGTACACGCCGTACGGGAGCCCCTTTCGTGTGGTCGTGTGCGACGGCCTGTTACGACCTGCTGCGCGCCGACGTCACCCGGTACACGTCGTACACGCCCTCCACGCCCCGGACCGCCTTCAGCACGTGGCCGAGGTGCTTCGGGTCACCCATCTCGAAGGTGAAGCGGGAGGTGGCGACGCGGTCGCGGGAGGTCTGCACGGCCGCGGAGAGGATGTTGACGTGCTGGTCGGACAGCACACGGGTGACGTCCGAGAGGAGCCGGGAGCGGTCCAGGGCCTCGACCTGGATGGCGACCAGGAAGACCGAGGACTGGGTGGGCGCCCACTCGACCTCGAGGATGCGCTCGGGCTCCCGGGACAGTGAGTCGACGTTCACGCAGTCGCTGCGGTGAACCGATACGCCACTGCCGCGGGTGACGAAGCCGATGATGGGGTCGCCCGGGACGGGTGTACAGCAGCGGGCCAGCTTGACCCACACGTCGTCGACGCCCTTGACGACGACGCCCGGGTCGGCGCTGGAGCGGCGCTTGCGGCTGCGGCCGCGGGCCGGCGGGACCGACTCGTCGATCTCCTCGGTGGCGGCCTCCTCGCCGCCGAGGGCCTGGACCAGCTTCTGCACGATGTTCTGTGCGGAGACGTGGCCTTCGCCGATCGCCGCGTACAGGGCGGAGATGTCGGCGTAGCGCATCTCGTGCGCGAGGGTCACCAGGGAATCGCCGGTCAGGATGCGCTGGATCGGCAGGTTCTGCTTGCGCATCGCGCGGACGATGGCGTCCTTGCCCTGCTCGATCGCCTCGTCGCGGCGCTCCTTGGAGAACCAGGCCCGGATCTTGTTGCGGGCGCGCGGCGACTTGACGAAGCCGAGCCAGTCGCGGGACGGACCGGCTCCGGCCGCCTTGGAGGTGAAGACCTCCACCAGGTCGCCGTTGTCGAGCGTGGACTCCAGCGGGACCAGCCGGCCGTTGACGCGGGCGCCGATCGTGCGGTGCCCGACCTCGGTGTGCACCGCGTAGGCGAAGTCCACGGGGGTGGCCCCGGCCGGGAGCGCTATGACGTCGCCCTTGGGGGTGAAGACGAAGACCTCGTTGCGGGAGAGGTCGAAGCGCAGGGACTCCAGGAACTCGCCGGGGTCCTCCGTCTCCTTCTGCCAGTCCAGCAGCTGCCGCAGCCAGGCCATGTCGTTGAGGTGGTCGTCCTTGCCCTTGCCGGACGACTTGGGAGCATCGCTGCGCACCTTGGACGCGCCGGCGACGGCCTCCTGCTTGTACTTCCAGTGCGCGGCGATGCCGTACTCGGCGCGGCGGTGCATGTCGAAGGTGCGGATCTGCAGCTCTACCGGCTTGCCGCCGGGGCCGATGACCGTCGTGTGCAGCGACTGGTACATGTTGAACTTGGGCATCGCGATGTAGTCCTTGAACCGGCCGGGGACCGGGTTCCATCGCGCGTGCACCGTGCCGAGGGCCGCGTAGCAGTCGCGGACGGTGTCCACGAGGACGCGGATGCCCACCAGGTCGTAGATCTCCGCGAAGTCCCGGCCGCGGACGATCATCTTCTGGTAGACGCTGTAGTAGTGCTTGGGGCGGCCGGTGACGGTCGCCTTGATGCGGGCCGCCCGCAGGTCCTGCTGGACCTCGTCGGTGACGATCGCGAGGTACTCGTCTCGCTTCGGGGCGCGCTCGGCGACCAGGCGGACGATCTCGTCGTACATCTTGGGGTAGAGGATCGCGAAGGCGAGGTCCTCCAGCTCCCACTTGATGGTGTTCATGCCCAGGCGGTGGGCCAGCGGCGCGTAGATCTCCAGGGTCTCGCGCGCCTTCTTCTCCTGCTTCTCGCGCTTGAGGTAGCGCATGGTGCGCATGTTGTGCAGGCGGTCGGCGAGCTTGATGACCAGGACGCGCGGGTCCTTGGCCATGGCGACGACCATCTTGCGGACGGTCTCGGCCTGCGCGGCCTCGCCGAACTTGACCTTGTCCAGCTTGGTGACGCCGTCGACGAGCAGGGTGACGACATCGCCGAAGTCGCGGCGCAGGTCGTCCAGGCCGTACTCGGTGTCCTCGACCGTGTCGTGCAGCAGCCCGGCCATCAGCGTGGCCGGATCCATGCCCAGCTCGGCGAGGATGGTCGTCACGGCGAGGGGGTGCGTGATGTACGGGTCACCGCTCTTGCGCTTCTGGCCGCGGTGCCAGCGCTCGGCGACCTGGTAGGCGCGCTCGATCTGGCGGAGCGTCGACGTCTCGATCTTCGGGTCGTTGCCGCGCACTATCCGCAGCAGCGGCTCCAGCACCGGGTTGTACGGGTTCGCGCGCTGCACGCCGAGCCGGGCCAGACGGGCGCGCACACGGTTGGAGGAGCCGGAGCGGGCCTGCTGTCCGGCACCCTGACGCACCGCGGGCGGGTTGGGCTTGGGCCGCGTCTGCTCGGCGGGCTTGTCGGCCGGCGCCGCCTGGGCGTGCTCGACCGGCCCACGGGCGTCGTTCTTCGCGTGGGGCGTGGTCGGCGCGGGCTTCGCCGCCGCTGCCGAGGCGGACTCGGGCTTGGCGGCGGTCAGGTGCTGGGCCTCGTCTGGCAAGAGGGCTCCTCGTGCGCGATCCGGGTCCCCCGGTCAGGCTCCGGACCCCCATGGTAGCGATCCTGAGCCCAAGGATCGCCTTCAGGCCAATGTGAGGACCGTCTACCCCGGAAACGCACGAGGCGGGCACCGGCTCCCCCGGGCCCGCCTGCGCGGTGTCGTGCCGGTGTCCACCGGCCCGCTACGCGGTCGCTAGACCGTGAGCAGCGCCTCCAGCGGGGCGCTGTTCAGCGCCGGCTCCAGGCGGGCGCGGCCGCTGAGGAAGCCGAGCTCCATGAGGACGGCGAGACCCGCGACCTCGGCGCCGGCCCGGCGGATGAGCTGGACCGAGGCCTCGGCGGTGCCGCCGGTGGCGAGGACGTCGTCGACGATCAGGACGCGGTCGTCGGCGGTGAGGTCCTCGGCGTGCACCTCGAGCTCCGCCGAGCCGTACTCCAGGTCGTAGGCCTGGGCGAGGGTGGCTCCGGGGAGCTTGCCCGCCTTGCGTACGGGGATGAAGCCGAGGCCGGCGCGGACGGCGACCGGGGCGCCGAGGATGAAGCCGCGGGCCTCCAGGCCGACGACTTTGGTGGCGCCGGTGCGCTCGGCGATCTCGGCGAGAGCGTCGGTCAGGGCGGTGAACGCCGCCGGGTCCGCCAGAAGCGGGGTGATGTCCTTGAACATCACGCCCGGCTCCGGGTAGTCGGCCACGTCGCGGATGCGGCTGAGCAGCAGCTCCCTGATGTCGGTCATCGGCGCTTCCCCGAGGGGCGGCCGCGGCCGCGGCCGCGGGAGGCCGGCTGGTTGCGCGGCCCGACCACCGCGGGTGCGGCGTCGTCCTCGGGCTCGTCGGCGTACACCTCCGCGTCCTGGACCTCGGTCTCGCCCTGGGCGGCGGACTGCGCCCGCTTGGCCAGGACGCGCTTCCTCAGTGCCTTCATCGCCGGCTCGCGCTCCTTGAGGTCGGCGACGAGCGGCGTGGCGATGAAGATCGAGGAGTACGCACCGGCGGCGAGGCCGACGAACAGCGACAGCGAGATGTCGTTCAGCATGCCGGCGCCGAGGACGCCGCCACCGATGAACAACAGGCCGGCGACCGGCAGCAGCGCGACCACCGTGGTGTTGATGGAGCGGACCAGAGTGCTGTTGATCGACCGGTTGGCGACATCGCTGTAGGTCCAGCGGGTCTGCTTGGTGAGGTCCTTCGTCTGTTCCTTGAGGCTGTCGAAGACCACGACCGTGTCGTAGAGCGAGTAGCCGAGGATGGTCAGCAGACCGATCACCGTGCCCGGTGTGACCTCGAAGCCGACCAGGGCGTAGATGCCGACCGTGATGGTGATGTCGTGGATCAGGGCGACGAACGCCGCGACGGCCATACGCCACTCGAAGGCGATCGCCAGGTAGATCACGACGAGGACCAGGAAGATGCCGAGGCCCTGCCAGGCCTTGTTGGCGATCTGCTCGCCCCAGCTCGGGCCGACCAGTTCGGCGTTGATCTGCTCAGAGTCGATCTTGAGGTCGTCGGCGAGTGTGCTCTTGATCTCGTTCGCCGCGCCGGTGTCGATGCCGGCGACCTGGATGCGCAGGCTGCCGTCGCCGAGTTTCTGGACGATCGCGTCGTGGCCGGAGGCCTCTTCCGCGTACTCCTCCGCCTGGGACACCGAGACGCTGGTGTTCTTCGGGGTGTTGAAGACCGCGCCGCCCTGGAACTCGATGCCCATGTTCAGCCCGCGGACCGCCAGACCGGCGATGGCCAGGATGGTGATCAGGATGGAGAGGCCGTACCAGATCTTGCGGTTCTTGACGAAGTCGTAGCCGATCTCGCCACGGTGCAGTCGGGCGCCGAGGGTGCCGAGTTTCGACATCTCAGGCCTCCTTCGGGTCGACGGGGGCGGCGGGGCGGCGGGTACGGCGCAGCGGCGGCTGGGCGCCCAGGCTCTTCGGGTCGAGGCCCGACCACTTGTGGCCGTTCGCGAAGAACGGGCGACGGGCCATCAGGGTGAGCAGCGGCTTGGTGAAGAGGAACACGACGACCACGTCGAGCAGGGTGGTCAGGCCGAGCGTGAACGCGAAGCCCTGGACCTTGCCGACCGTGACGAGGAAGAGCACCGCGGCGGCCAGGAACGACACGAAGTCGGAGACCAGGATGGTGCGCCGGGCGCGCGGCCAGGCCCGCTCGACTGCGGGGCGCAGCGAGCGGCCCTCCCGGATCTCGTCGCGGACGCGTTCGAAGTACACGATGAACGAGTCCGCCGTGATGCCGATGGCGACGATGGCACCGCAGACGGCCGGCAGGTTCAGCGCGAAGCCGATGGCCGGGCCGAGCAGGGCCATGAGCGTGTAGGTGAGGGCGGCGGAGACCAGCAGCGAGAGGATCGCGATGAACGACAGACCGCGGTAGTAGGCCAGCAGATAGATGACGACCAGCGCGAGACCGATCGCGCCGGCGATCAGCCCGGCCTGCAGCTGGTCACCGCCCAGCGCGGCGGTCACGGTCGTCATGCTGTCGACCTTGAAGGTCAGCGGCAGCGCGCCGTACGACAGCATGTTGGAGAGGTCCTGGGCGGACTGCTGGTTGAAGTTGCCGGAGATCTCGGCGTTTCCACCGGTCAGAGCCTGCCGGACGTACGGGTCGGAGACCACCTCGCCGTCCAGGACGATCGCGAACTGGTTCTGCGGGGACTGGTTCTGCGCCAGCTTGCCGGTGATGTTCGCGAACTTCTTGGCGCCGGCGTCGGTGAAGTCCATCGTCACCGTCCAGCCCGCACCGGTCTGCGTGTTCAGGACGGCCTGGGCCTTGTCGACGTCCGTGCCGTCGACCTCGGCGGGGCCGAGGATGTACTTCTGCCACTGTTCCTGCGCGTTCTTGCCGCAGGCCAGCGTCGGGTCGGAGGCCTTGACGCCGTCGCCCACGGTGGCGCGGGACTTCTCGTCGGTGCAGTCGAGCTTGGCGTACTTGGCCTGCAGCGCGCTCGCGTCGGCCTCGGCGGTGCCGCCGCTCGCCGACGGGGAGGGGCTGGCCTTCGCCTTGTCCGAGGCGCTCGCGGACGGCGTGGCGTCGGCCTTCAGCGCGTCGGTGACCGCGCGGCCCTGGGTGGTGGGCGTGGCGGACGGGGAGGCGGAGCCCTTGTCGGTGGCCTCGGGCTTGTCGGTGGCCTTGCCGGACGGCTTGTCCGTGGGGCTGCCGGTGGGGCTCGGGGAGGGGCTGGCCGTGCCCTTGCCGCCGGAGACCTCGGTGGCGAGGACCGGGCGGAAGTAGAGCTTGGCGGTGGTGCCGACCTGCTTGCGGGCCTGCTCCGAGTTGGTGCCCTTGGGAATGTTGACGATGATGTTTTCCCGGCCCTGCGTCTGGACCTCGGACTCGGAGACGCCCAGACCATTGACACGGCGCTCCATGATGGAGACGGCGGTGTCCATATTGGTCTTGTTGATCGCCGACTCGTTGCCGGCCTCGGGGACCGCGCGGAGCGTGATGCTCGTACCGCCGGCCAGGTCGATGCCGAGACGCGGCTTCGTGTGACCCGAGGCGAACATCCCACCGGTGAGCGCCGCGATGGCGATCAGGATCAGGGCCAGCGAGCGCCCCGGCTTGCTCTGGGCGCTCGCGTTCCTGCCCTTTTTAGGTGTGGCCACCTTCTCGTACTCCCTCTCGGGCCACCTCGCTCCGGATCGGCGGACGGGCGGCCATGACATGGTGTCGGGATTCCGTGCGAGCTGGGCGTGTCCCGGGGTGCGCGGGCCGGACCCGCGCACCCCGGGACACGACTACTTCGCCTCGGAGTCGCCGTCGGTCTTCTTCGGCTCTGCGTCCGCCTTCGCCTCGGCGGCCGGGGCGTCGTCGGCCACGGCGTCGGCGGCCGGCTCGTCGGCCGCGTCCTTCTTGCCGAGGTCGACGGCCTTGTCGTCGGCGGCGGAGTCGCCGGTCTCGGTGAGGGAGGAGGCGTCGTCCGGGACGATGTCGGCGTCGGACTTCAGGTCGTGCTCGACGCCGTGGACGATGCGGTTGTACTCGTCGTCGGTGAGGACGGCACCGATCGCGTTCTTGGCGAAGAGGAGATCGACGCCGGGGCCGGCGTCGACGAGGACGGTGTCCTCGTTGACCTCCTTGACCGTGGCGTACATGCCCCCGATGGTGCGGATACCGCTGCCGGGCTGCATCTGGTTCCGCATGTCGGCGGCGGCCTGCTGCTTCTTCTTTGCCGACCGGGTCATCAGGAACATGGCCCCGATGAGCACGATGAACGGGAGGAGGGTCAGGAGACTCACGGGTCGGTACTTCCTTCACACGACCGCGCTGTGAGCGGCCAGATGGTTGGGGGTGTGTACGCCGCCGGCAAAGGCGGCATCGGCGGAGTCTAAGCGAGTCCGCGCGCAGGGAACAACGCTCAGCATGGCACCGGGGTTCCTGCTCCGGCCAATGACCTCGCCGCCCGGAGCCGTGACGGCGCCGTCACGCCCCGAACAGGTCCTGTTGTCCGTTTCCGGCGGTCTGGGAGCGTGGCGGGGTGAGGCCGAGATGCGCCCATGCGGCGGGTGTGGCGACCCGGCCGCGGGGGGTGCGGGCCAGCAGGCCCTCCCGTACGAGGAAGGGCTCGGCGACCTCCTCCACGGTCTCACGTTCCTCCCCCACCGCGACAGCGAGTGTGGAGAGGCCGACCGGACCGCCGCCGAACAGCTTGAGCAGGGCCTCCAGCACGCCCCGGTCGAGGCGGTCGAGGCCGCGCGCGTCCACCTCGTACACGGCGAGGGCCGCCGCCGCGATGTCCCTGGTGATCAGGCCGTCGGCCTTGACCTGCGCGTAGTCGCGGACGCGGCGCAGCAGGCGGTTGGCGATCCGGGGCGTGCCGCGGGAGCGGCCGGCGATCTCGGCGGCGCCCTCCGGCTCGATCTCGACCTCCAGGAGGCTGGCCGAGCGGTGGATGACCCGCTCCAGTTCGGCCGGTTCGTAGAACTCCATGTGCGCGGTGAAGCCGAAGCGGTCGCGCAGCGGGGGCGGGAGCAGACCGGCCCGGGTGGTGGCGCCGACCAGGGTGAAGGGGGGCAGCTCCAGCGGGATGGCCGTGGCGCCCGGGCCCTTGCCGACGATGACGTCGACGCGGAAGTCCTCCATCGCCATGTACAGCATCTCCTCGGCGGGCCGGGACATGCGGTGGATCTCGTCGAGGAAGAGGACCTCGCCCTCCTGGAGGGAGGAGAGGATCGCGGCGAGGTCGCCGGCGTGCTGGATGGCGGGGCCCGAGGTGATGCGGATGGGGGCGCCCATCTCGGCCGCGATGATCATCGACAGGGTGGTCTTGCCGAGGCCGGGGGCCCCGGAGAGCAGCACATGGTCCGCCGTCGCGCCACGCGCGCGTGCGGCGCGCAGCACGAGGTCGAGCTGCGCGCGGACCTTCTCCTGGCCGATGAACTCGTCCAGGTCCTTGGGGCGCAGGGCGGCCTCGACGGCCTGGTCCTCACGGTCGGCGACGGAGTCCACCAGCCGCTCGGCGGCATCGGCGTCGGTCGTGTCGTCCCAGTTCATGGAGTGTGCCTCGGAATCTCGGTACGGAGGTACGGTCTGCTCGGACTAGCGGGCGCGGTTCAGCGTCTGCAGGGCCGCCTTCAGCAGCTGCCCGACCTGGGGCGTGCCCCCGGCGGCCTCGGCCTGCGGGGCCACGGCGGTCACCGCCTCGTCGGCCTCCCGGGTCGCGTACCCGAGACCGATGAGAGCCGCGTGCAGCTGGTCGCGCCAGCCGGTGCTGACCGGAGCCCCCACGGCCGGGGAGCCGACGGGCGCGCCGAGCCGGTCCTTCAGCTCCAGGAGCAGCTTCTGGGCGCCCTTCTTGCCGATGCCGGGGACGGCGGTGAGGGCCTTTTCGTCGGCGGTCGCGACGGCCCGGCGCAGTGCGTCCGGGCTGTGCACGGCGAGCATGGCCTGGGCCAGCCGGGGACCGACACCGCTGGCCGTCTGGAGCAGTTCGAAGACCTGCCGCTCGTCGTCGTCGGCGAAGCCGTACAGGGTGAGGGAGTCCTCGCGTACGACCAGGGACGTGTGGAGCTTGGCGGGCTGCCCCATGCGGAGTGTGGACAGCGTGTTCGGCGTGCACTGCACGGCCATGCCGACACCGCCGACCTCGACGACCGCGGCGTCGGGAGCGAGTGCGGCCACTGTGCCGCTGACGAAGGCGATCATGCCGTACGGCCTTTCGGTGCTTTGGCGGTGTGCAGGGCGACGGCCTGCTGGAGTCGGTTCTGCGCGGGGGCGCGCCAGATGTGGCAGATGGCGAGGGCGAGGGCGTCGGCCGCGTCGGCGGGCTTGGGCGGGGCGCTGAGCCGGAGCAGGCGGGTGACCATGGCGCCCACCTGGGCCTTGTCGGCCCGGCCGCTGCCGGTGACGGCTGCCTTGACCTCGCTCGGGGTGTGCAGCGCCACGGGGATGCCGCGGCGGGCGGCGCAGAGCATGGCGACGGCGCTGGCCTGGGCGGTGCCCATCACCGTACGGACGTTGTGCTGGCTGAAGACCCGCTCGACGGCGACGCATTCGGGCCGGTGCTCGTCGAGCCACTGCTCGATGCCCTGCTCGACGGCGACGAGGCGGTGGCCGAGGTCGGCGTCGGCGGGCGTGCGGACGACACCGACGCCGATCATCGTGAGCGGCCGTCCGGCGACGCCCTCGACGACGCCGACACCACACCGGGTCAGCCCCGGGTCCACCCCCAGTACGCGCACGCGCCCTCCCCTTTTTTGCGGCTGAACCGCCGCCGCTCTCGCGGACCTGGCTGAGCACCGTCGTGGTTCCTCAATTGAGGGTCGCGGTCCGTGGACGGTGATCTTTGGCTACGCCAGGCTATCCGTTGCCACCGACAACGACAGCGGGCCGGAAGACGTGTGTCCCCCGGCCCGCCGAGATCGCGGCATTCGCGGCGCGTTACGCGTCGACCTTCTCCATGACCTCGTCGCTGACGTCGAAGTTGGCGAAGACGTTCTGCACGTCGTCGCTGTCCTCCAGCGCGTCGATCAGCTTGAAGATCTTCTTGGCGCCCTCCTCGTCCAGCTCGACCTGCATGGTCGGGACGAAGTTGGCGTCGGCGGAGTCGTAGTCGATGCCGGCGTCCTGGAGGGCGGTGCGGACCGCGACCAGGTCGGTGGCCTCGCTGAGGACCTCGAAGCTCTCGCCGAGGTCGTTGACCTCCTCGGCGCCCGCGTCGAGCACGGCGGTCAGCACGTCGTCCTCGGACAGCTCGCCCTTGGGGACGATCACGACGCCCTTGCGGTTGAACAGGTACGACACCGAGCCCGGGTCGGCCATCGAGCCACCGTTGCGGGTCATGGCGACGCGGACCTCGGAGGCGGCGCGGTTGCGGTTGTCGGTGAGGCACTCGATGAGCACCGCGACACCGTTCGGGCCGTAGCCCTCGTACATGATCGTCTCGTAGTCGGCGCCGCCGGCCTCCAGGCCCGCGCCGCGCTTGACCGCGGAGTCGATGTTCTTGTTGGGGACCGACGACTTCTTGGCCTTCTGGATGGCGTCGTAGAGCGTCGGGTTGCCATCGATGTCGGCGCCGCCCATCCGCGCCGCGACCTCGATGTTCTTGATCAGCTTCGCGAAGAGCTTGCCGCGCTTGGCATCGATGACGGCCTTCTTGTGCTTCGTCGTGGCCCATTTAGAGTGGCCGGACATCTGCCTGTCTCCTTCGCGTAACCCATCTCAGCAACGAACGCAGGAATCCTACAAGGACTCGGCTGTCCGGTCCGCCCGCACCATGTCGACGAACAGGGCGTGGACGCGGTGGTCGCCGGTCAGCTCCGGGTGGAACGACGTGGCCAGCGCGGTGCCCTGGCGGACCGCGACGATGTGGCCGTCGTGCTCGGCGAGCACCTCGGCCCGGGCGCCGACGGACTCCACCCAGGGGGCGCGGATGAAGACGCCCTCCACCGGGTCGCCCTCGACGCCCTGGAGGGCGACGGCCGCTTCGAAGGACTCGTTCTGCCGTCCGAAGGCGTTGCGGCGCACGATCATGTCGATGCCGCCGATGGTCTCCTGGCCCGAGCGCGGGTCGAGGATCTTGTCGGCGAGCAGGATCATGCCGGCGCAGGTGCCGTAGACGGGCATGCCGTCCCGCACGCGCGCGCGGAGGGGCTCCATCAGGCCGAACAGGACGGCCAGCTTGGAGATGGTGGTGGACTCGCCGCCGGGGAGGACGAGGCCGTCGACCTCGGCGAGTTCCTCGGGGCGCCGCACCGGCCTGGCCACGGCGTCGGCCGCGGCCAGGGCGACGAGGTGCTCCCGAACGTCGCCCTGGAGGGCCAGGACGCCTATGACGGGGGTGTCGCTCATGGGTTCCTGTGCCTTACCAGCCGCGGTTGGCGTAGCGCTCGGCCTCGGGGAGGGTGTCGCAGTTGATGCCGACCATGGCCTCGCCCAGGTTGCGGGAGGCGTCGGCGATGATCTTCGGGTCGTCGTAGAAGGTGGTGGCCTTCACGATGGCGGCGGCGCGCTTGGCCGGGTCGCCGGACTTGAAGATGCCGGAGCCGACGAAGACGCCCTCGGCGCCGAGCTGACGCATCAGGGCCGCGTCGGCGGGGGTGGCGACACCGCCGGCGGAGAACAGCACGACGGGGAGCTTGCCGAGCTCGGAGACTTCCTTGACCAGCTCGTACGGGGCGCGCAGCTCCTTGGCGGCGGCGTAGAGCTCGTTGTTGTCGTAGCCGCGCAGGCGGGCGATCTCGTTCTTGATCTGGCGCAGGTGGCGGACGGCCTCGACGACGTTGCCGGTGCCGGCCTCGCCCTTGGAGCGGATCATCGCGGCGCCCTCGGCGATGCGGCGCAGGGCCTCACCCAGGTTGGTGGCACCGCAGACGAACGGCGTGGTGAAGGCCCACTTGTCGGAGTGGTTGACCTCGTCGGCGGGGGTGAGGACCTCGGACTCGTCGATGTAGTCGACGCCGAGGGACTGCAGGACCTGGGCCTCGACGAAGTGGCCGATGCGGGACTTGGCCATGACCGGGATCGAGACGGCCTCGATGATGCCCTCGATCATGTCCGGGTCGGACATGCGGGCCACGCCGCCGTCCTTGCGGATGTCGGCCGGGACCCGCTCCAGGGCCATGACGGCGACGGCGCCCGCGTCCTCGGCGATCTTCGCCTGCTCCGGCGTGACGACGTCCATGATGACGCCGCCCTTGAGCTGCTCGGCCATGCCGCGCTTCACACGGGCGGTGCCGGTCTCGGGAGCCTGGTTTTCGGAGATGGACACGGGTGACCTCGCTGGTGGGAAAGGGGGTTTCTGCAGCACTGAGGAAACGCGAGAGAACCAGGCCACAGCAAGGGCCAATAGGAACGCCGTGGATCCTTTTGGGCCGGTCGGCCGGAGAACGCCGTGTGAACGGGGCTCAGGCGGCCCGGTCCACCAGGGCCGCCGGAGGCTCGTCGTCCATTTCGAAGGCCATCGGGAAGGGCGCGTGACCGGCCAGGCGGAACCAGCGCACCTTGCGGTGCCGGCGCAGGGCCCGGGCCGCCCGTACGGCGTCGTTGTGGAAGCGCCGGGCCATCGGCACCCTGCGCACCGCCTCGGTGAGTTCGCGGGCCGCTTCCTCTCCCCCGGGCGCCTCGCGCACCGCCTCCACCTGCGGGGCCTCCCCGAAGACGGCCCTCAGCGCCTGGCTCAGGTCGCTCTCGGCGACCTCCCGCTGCTCCTCCTCGGCCTGCCGGGCGGCGTGCGCGGCCTCGTACAGCACGATCGAGGCGGCCGGGTCCAGGACACCCGCCGTCGCCAGTTCCTGCGCCACCGAGGCCCGGCGCAGCAGTTGCGCGTCCAGGGCGGCCCGGGCGGCGTCGATCCGGGCGTGGAGTCGGTCGAGCCGGCCGGCGGTCCAGCTCAGGTAGAGCCCGATCGCGACCAGGGCGACGACGATCCAGATGAGAGTGGTGGTCACGGGCGGCAAGGCTAGCGGCACGAGCGTCCTCGCCGTTCACCCTGCCCGGCCCGTGGTCGGCCGCCGGGCCCGGTCTCAGTCCCGGGCGAACCCCAGCCGCCCCCACAGCCCGGTCGTCCGCTCGTCCTCGGCCACCGCCGCCGCTCCGGCCGTCACCGTCTCGTAGACGGACAGGATGTCCGCGCCGACGGTCGACCAGTCGAAGCGCCGTACGTGGGCGCTCCCCCGCCGGCGCAGCTCCGCCCGCCGCTCCGGGTCCGCCAGGAGCTGTACGGCCGCGTCGGCCAGGGCGTCGGCGTCCTCCGTGGGGAACAGTTCGCCGGCCGCCCCCCGGTCCAGGACCTGGGCGAAGGCGTCCAGGTCGGAGGCGAGGACGGGAGCTCCGGCGGACATGGCCTCGACGAGGATGATGCCGAAGCTCTCGCCGCCGGTGTTGGGAGCGACGTACAGGTCGACGCTGCGCAGGAAGCGGGCCTTGTCCTCATCGCTGACCATGCCGAGGAACTCGACGCGGGAGCGCAGCTCGGCCGGCAGGGACGCCACGGCCTCCTCCTCGTCTCCGCGCCCGGCGACCAGCAGCCGGGTCTGCGGGCGCGCGGCGAGGATCTTCGGCAGGGCCTTCATCAGCACCGGGAGTCCCTTGCGGGGCTCGTCGATGCGCCCTATGAAGCCGACGGTGTCGCCCTGCCACTCCGCCTTGGGTTCGGCCTCCGCGAAGAAATCGACGTCGACACCGTTCGGGATCACCACGGCGTCGCCGCCGAGGTGCTCGACGAGGGTGCGGCGGGCGTACTCGCTCACCGCGATGCGGGCGCTGATCTTCTCCAGGGCGGCCTGGAGGATCGAGTACGCGGCGATCATCGCGCGGGAGCGCGGGTTGGAGGTGTGGAAGGTCGCCACGATCGGCCCCTGGGCGGCCCAGCAGGTCAGCAGGCCCAGCGAGGGCGAGGTCGGCTCGTGGATGTGGATGACGTCGAACGCGCCGTCGTGCAGCCAGCGGCGCACCCGGGCGGCGCTCAGGAAGCCGAAGTTCAGCCGGGCCACCGACCCGTTGTACGGGACCGGCACCGCGCGCCCGGCCGAGACCACGTACGGCGGCAGCGGGGTGTCGTCGTCGGCCGGGGCCAGGACGGACACCTCGTGGCCGAGGCGGAGGAAGTACTCGGCGAGGTCGCGGATGTGGAACTGGACGCCGCCCGGTACGTCCCAGGAGTACGGGCAGACGATGCCGATCCTCACGGGCGCCCCTTCTCGGGGTCGAGGTCCGTGAGCCACAAGCGCTGCAGCATGTGCCAGTCCTCCGGATGGTCGGCGATCCCCGTGGCGAAGGCGTCGGCCAGCGCCTGTGTCATGACGGACGTCTTCTCGGCGCGCGTGCCTGACTCGGGGACCTCGACGGGCGGATGGACCCGGCCCCGCATCACGGGCGAGCCGTCGTACCAGAGCGTGACGGGCAGCAGCAGGGCGCCCGTCTGCTGGGCGAGCAGCGCCGGTCCGGCCGGCATGCGGGCCGTGTCACCGAAGAAGTCCACCTCGACGCCCGATGCGGACAGGTCGCGGTCGGCGACCAGGCAGACCAGGCCGCCGTCGCGCAGCCGCCGGGCCAGGGTGCCGAAGGCCGTGCCGCCGCTGTGCGGCAGGACCTCCATGCCGAGGCCCTCGCGGTAGGCGACGAACCTGTCGTACAGCGTCTCCGGCTTCAGGCGCTCGGCGACCGTCGTGAACGGGATGCCGAGCTTCGTGGTGACCCAGGCACCGGCGAGGTCCCAATTGGCCAGGTGGGGCAGGGCGACGATGACGCCCTTGCCGGCGTCCAGGCCCTCGGTGACGTGGTGCAGGTCCTTGACCTCGACTCCGCCCTTGATCCGCTCCTTGCTCCAGGCCGGGAGGCGGAACGACTCCATCCAGTAGCGCAGGTAGGAGCGCATGCCCGCGCGGGACAACGCGGCGAGACGCTCGGGGCTCGCGCCGGGCACCACGCGCGCGTAGTTGCTCTCCAGGCGCTGGACGCCCTTGCCTCGCTGCTTCCAGGCCATGTCGGCGATGGTCCGGCCGAGCCGTACGGCGACCGGCTCTGGGAGCTTCTTGACCGTGCTCCAGCCAAGGCCGTACAGCGCGTCCGTCAGCCGGTCCTGTGCGCTCACGTGGCCGCCTCGCTCCCGTGGGAGGCGTTGTGCTGCTTGCCCTCGGTGTCCTGCGCGGCCGCACCGTCCTGCGAGGCCGCACCGTCCTGCGAGGCCGCACCGTCCTGGGCGGCCGCCGCCTCCTCGGCCTCGGCGGACTCCCGGCGGACCGTGACGACCCGCTGGATCAGCGTGACGAGGCTGCCCACGGCGACGATCCACAGGGCGACGGGCAGCAGGTACTGGATGCCGGGCACACCGAACGCGTGCAGACCCGCGAGCCCGGCCGCGACCAGGGAGATCACCAGACGCTCGGCACGCTCGACGAGCCCGTTGACCGCGACCGGCAGGCCGATCGACTCGCCCCGGGCCTTGGTGTACGACACCACCTGGCCGCTGGCCAGGCAGAAGATCGAGACGGCGCACAGGACGAGGTCGTCGCCCCCGCCGGCGTACCAGAGGATGAAGCCGCCGAAGATCGCGCCGTCGGCGACCCGGTCGAGCGTGGAGTCCAGGAAAGCGCCCCAGCGGCTGGAGCGGCCGAGCTGACGGGCCATGTTGCCGTCGACGAGGTCGGAGAACACGAACAGCGTGATCACGACCGTGCCCCAGAAGAACTCGCCCATGGGGTAGAAGACCAGCGCGCCCGCGACCACACCGGCGGTACCGATGAGCGTGACGGTGTCGGGGCTGACGCCCCGGCGGATCAGAAACGCGGCGAACGGTGTGAGGACACGCGTGAAGAATGCACGCGCGTACTTGTTCAGCATGGCCTTCCCGAGGGTCGGTGTCGCCGTCTGGCCCCTGCTGGCCACCGGCTGGCCCATCGTAGTCACGCGCGCGCGTGGCCGAGGTGCGGGCACCCGCACCCCTTTCGGGGGAACCCTCGGGCCGCTGGTGGGCGGTGCGGTCACGTCGTTCGTATGGACGCACCGTGACGGGAGTGGGAAGGTCGAATGACCGCGGGCGTCGCCGGAGCCGCCACCGCTGGGGGTGCCCCCGGACGGAGTCTGGGGGAGGATCCCGCGTGTCCGCGCCCACAGTGACCTCACCGTGCACGGGAGGCAGGATCATGGGCGACAAGGCACAGACACACCCTGGGGCCGCCGGCAGGGCACGAGCGGCCGACCACCCTCAGTCCGTACGGAATGTGGTGCTGGTCGGCCACTCCGGATCGGGAAAGACCACGTTGGTCGAAGCCCTCGCGCTCACTGCGGGGGCGGTGAACCGGGCGGGCCGCGTGGAGGACGGCGGCACCGTATCCGACTACGACGACATCGAGCACCGGCAGCAGCGCTCGGTACAGCTCTCCCTGGTACCCGTCGAGTGGGACGGCATCAAGGTCAACCTGCTCGACACCCCCGGATACGCCGACTTCGTCGGTGAACTCAGGGCCGGTCTGCGCGCGGCGGACGCGGCCCTCTTCGTCGTCTCGGCCTCGGACGGTGTGGACGGCTCGACCCGCATGGTGTGGGAGGAGTGCGCGGCCGTGGGCATGCCCCGGGCCATCGTCGTCACGCACCTGGAGTCGGCGCGTTCCGACTTCGAGGAGATGACCCGGACCTGCGCGGAGGCCTTCGGCGCGGACGATCCCGACGCGGTCCTGCCGCTCTACCTGCCGCTGCACGGCCCCCAGGCGCCCGACGGGCACGCGCCCGTGACCGGGCTGATCGGGCTGCTGTCGCAGAAGCTGTTCGACTACTCGACCGGCGAGCGCAAGGAGTCCGAGCCGGGCGAGGACCAGCTGCCGGTGATCGAGGAGGCTCGCAACCGGCTCATCGAGGGGATCATCTCGGAGAGCGAGGACGAGACCCTCATGGACCGCTATCTCGGCGGGGAGCCGGTCGACGTCAAGACACTCATCGAGGACCTGGAGCGGGCCGTCGCGCGCGGGGTCTTCTTCCCCGTCCTGGCCGCCGCCCCCGCGGGTGAGGGCGCCCGGCAGGGGCTCGGCACCGTGGAACTGCTGGAACTGATCACGCGGGGCTTCCCGACGCCCCTGGAGCACGAGACGGTGCGGGTCACGACCATCGACGGCAAGCCGCGCGAGCTCAAGCCGTGCGACCCGGACGCCCCGCTGGTCGCTGAGGTCGTGAAGACCTCCTCGGACCCGTACGTGGGCCGGCTGTCTCTGATCCGCCTGTTCTCCGGCACCCTGCGCGCCGACCAGACGGTCCACGTCTCCGGGCACGGGCTGGCCGACCGCGGGCACGAGGACCACGACGTCGACGAGCGGATCGGCGCCCTGTCCACGCCGTTCGGCAAACAGCAGCGCCCGGTGTCGCACGTCATCGCGGGCGACCTGGCCTGTGTGGCGAAGCTGAGCCGCGCCGAGACCGGGGACACCCTGTCCGCCAAGGACGACCCGCTGCTCATGGAGCCGTGGCAGATGCCCGACCCGCTGCTGCCGCTGGCCATCCAGGCGCACAGCAAGCCGGACGAGGACAAGCTGTCCCAGGGCCTGGCCCGGCTGGTGGCCGAGGACCCGACGATGCGGCTGGAGCAGAACCAGGACACCCGCCAGGTGGTCCTGTGGTGCCTGGGCGAGGCACACGCCGATGTCGCCCTGGAGCGGCTGCGCAGCCGGTACGGCGTCCAGGTCGACGTCGTCCCCCACCGGGTGTCCCTGCGCGAGACGTTCGCGACCAAGTCGGCCGGCCGGGGCAGGCACGTCAAGCAGTCCGGCGGGCACGGGCAGTTCGCGATCTGCGAGATCGAGGTCGAGCCGCTGCCCGGCGGCTCCGGCATCGAGTTCGTCGACAAGGTCGTGGGCGGCGCGGTGCCCCGGCAGTTCATCCCGTCGGTGGAGAAGGGCATACGGGCCCAGGCGGCC
This sequence comes from Streptomyces flavovariabilis, assembly GCF_000725785.1. Lineage (NCBI taxonomy): Bacteria > Bacillati > Actinomycetota > Actinomycetes > Kitasatosporales > Streptomycetaceae > Streptomyces > Streptomyces flavovariabilis. Next base: position 165,516 of record NZ_JNXD01000014.1, read on the forward strand.
AGGGGAGTGGCGGCCGGGTATCCGCTCATCGACGTACGGGTGACCCTCCTGGACGGCAAGGCGCACTCGGTGGACTCCTCCGACGCCGCCTTCCAGACGGCCGGGGCGCTCGCCCTGCGGGAGGCCGCGGCCGACGCGAAGATCCATCTGCTGGAGCCGGTGGCCGAGGTGTCGGTGCTGGTCGGCGACGACTTCGTGGGCGCCGTGATGAGCGACCTGTCGGGGCGCCGCGGCCGGGTGCTCGGCACCGAGCAGACACCCGGCGGGCGCACTCTGATCCGGGCCGAGGTGCCCGAGATCGAGATCGGCCGCTACGCGATCGACCTGCGGTCGATGGCGCACGGCACAGCGGGGTTCAGCCGCCGGTACGCCCGGCATGAACCGATGCCGCAGCAGATCGCGGACCGGGTGCGTGAAGAGGAGCGCAAGGCCTCGTAGTTGGCGCCGGGCGCCACCAAGTGCCCTCCTGAGGGCCCCCCTGCGCGGGGGCGGGCCGCTTGACGGGCCACCCGCCCCCGCGTGCCGGTGCGGACGGATACGCTGATGACCTGATCAACAGGTGTGCGGAGCGCGGAAGTCGGGAAGGCCGCAGATGCGGATGCGGCAGCGATGGGGGCGGCAGTGACGGACGGATTCGACTTCAGCCCGGGAGCCCAGGTGCCCCTGGCGGGTGCGAGCGGCCAGACGGCGGCGACCTACGCGCTGGCCGCGGCGGCGTACCGGGACGACGAGGTCACCAAGATCCTGAACGCCGACAACGAGTGGCACCAGTCCAAGGTGACCCCGCCGCGCTCCTGGGCGAAGATCTTCCGCCCCAGGTTCGGCGAGGCCTTCTCCCGCGCGGTGATCGACCGGATGCTGGGCGCCGGACGCAAGCCGGTCATCCAGTCCTTCGGCATCGAGCCCCAGGTCGTCGTGGAGCACTGCCTGGCGGCCCACCGCATCCGCCGCGACCGCGACAACCTGCTGTCGGCGATCACGGTGATCTGCGGGGTGCTCTTCCTGCCCGGCTTCCTCGTGTGGCTGCTGGTGTTCACGCTGCGCACCACGATGGCCAAGCGCGAGGACAAGCGCGCCGGCGCCCTCGCCACGACCCTGCTGGTCGCCGTGGGGGCGCTCGCCGTGCTGTTCGTGATCCGCATGCCGTTCACGGGCTTCTGGGCCCTGTACGGACGCGCGGCGGTGATCATGCCGGTCGTCGGCTGGTTCTGGGCCAAGCAGATCTGCGAGCGGACCGCGCGTGACCTGCGGGAGCGCTGGTCGAGCATGCTGTCCGGCGGCGGTGTGGGCGCCAAGATCCCCGAGGCCGTTCCCGGCAACCCCGGTGACGCGGCCGAGCAGATCCGCAAGGAGCTGGCCCGCCTCGCCGCCGAGCAGCGGTCCAACTCGGTCTTCTACGCCGGCCCCAAGGGCATACTCGGCATGGGCACGCGGTGGGGCAGCTGGCAGCTGGCCGAGGAGCTGGTCTCCGCCGATCCGGGCAAGGACTTCCACCCGTTCCGCAGCTGGGACGTCATCGTGGCGATCCAGGGCGGTCTCGGCATGCTGGAGCGCACGTCCATCAACACCGGCGGCTTCCCCAAGCCGTCCATCACGCACTGGGTCGTCTCGCCGATCGGCGAGAAGGCGACGGAGGTGTCCCGGCCGAGCGGTACGGACGTCGACGCGTACACGGTCCGGACCCACGCCATACAGGACATCTGCAACAAGCAGCAGTTCGGCAGCGGCGACCGGCACTACCTGGGCGTGCAGTGGACCCTGTGGGACGGCCATCTGGTGATCACGATGCTGATCACGGTGACCGTGCTGCACGACACGCTGCGCATCGAGGTCACCGGGCACGCGTTGGGGCCGGTCAACCCCCTGTTCAACGAGAAGCCGGCGGCCAAGGAGAAGACGGTCCAGAAGGCCTTCCGCTTCTGGGAGACCCGCACCGTGAAGATGCCCCTGATCGACGCCGACGAGGTGGTGAGGCTGGCCGCGCGTGCCCCGCTGACCTGGTACCCACCGCTGCTGAACTGGCTCGGCGGCAGTCTGACGTTGCCGGAGCCGTTCGGTCTGCGGCACGCGTGGGCCGACCAGCCGTGGCGGCACCGGTTCATGGCCGACGACGCGCTGCGGGCGGCCACGCCCGTGCTGCGGGTGGTGCATGCGGCGGCGCTGAAGGTGCTGCGGGAGAACGGGGTGGACGTGGAGAAGTTCGGGTCCAGGTCGGCTGCGCTCAGCGGGGCGGTTCAGGAGGCTTCGCCGAAGAAGGCCGATGTGTACGACGCCTAGTTGTTGAGGTGCCCTGCGTTGCCGCTGAGGCGAGGTGGGCGCGCAACCCGGCGCTGCGGGGTGCCGCCGCGCCCACCCTCCCCCAGGCTCTCGGCTTCGCTCGAGCAGGGGGACCCCCATCGCCCCAGGCGGCACGATGGCCCGCGGTCACGAGGGCCAGGACTCCGCCAGCATCTTCCTCGTGTCGGCCAGCAGCTGCGGCAGCACCCGTGTGTGGCCCACCACCGGCATGAAGTTCGTGTCCCCGCCCCAGCGCGGCACGATGTGCTGGTGCAGGTGCGCGGCGATGCCCGCGCCGGCGACCGACCCCTGGTTCATGCCGATGTTGAAGCCGTGTGCGCCGGAGGCCGTGCGCAGGGCCGTCATCGCCTGTTTGGTGAGTTCGCCGAGCTCGGCGGTCTCCCCCGCCGTGAGGTCGGTGTAGTCGGCGACATGCCGGTAGGGCACCGTCATCAGGTGCCCGCCGTTGTACGGGTAGAGGTTGAGCACCGCGTAGACCTGCTCGCCACGCCGGACGACGAGGCCGTCCTCGTCGGACTTGGCCGGGATCGAGCAGAAGGGGCAGCCGTCGCCGGCACCCGGGCCGGTGGGCTTGTTCTCGCCCTGGATGTAGGCCATCCGGTGGGGCGTCCACAGACGCTGGAACGCGTCCTGCGTCCCTACTCCCAGCTGCTTCTCCGGCTCACTCGTCATGCAGTGCAGCATATGGCGTCGAGCTGGGGGGACGGCAAAGGCCCCCGGGATCTCCCCGGGGGCCCGGACACCGTGAGATCAGACCTGCGCCCGCTCCTCGACGACCTTCTGGATCTTCGCGATGGCCTCGTCGAAGGGGATGCCGTTCTCCTGCGAACCGTCGCGGTAGCGGAAGGACACGGACTCGTGGGACATGTCCTCGTCGCCCGCGATGACCATGAAGGGCACCTTCTGCTTCTGGGCGTTGCGGATCTTCTTCTGCATGCGGTCGGAGGAGGAGTCGACCTCGATGCGCAGGCCCTTCTTCCTGGCCGCGGCGGCGAACTTCTCCAGGTACTCCACGTGCGCGTCGCCGATCGGGATGCCGACGGCCTGGACGGGGGCGAGCCACGCCGGGAAGGCACCCGCGTAGTGCTCCAGGAGCACCGCGAAGAAGCGCTCGATGGAGCCGAACAGCGCGCGGTGGATCATGACCGGACGCTGCTTGGCGCCGTCGGGTCCCGTGTACTCCAGGTCGAAGCGCTCCGGCAGGTTGAAGTCGAGCTGGATCGTCGACATCTGCCAGGTGCGGCCGATGGCGTCCTTGGTCTGGACGGAGATCTTCGGGCCGTAGAAGGCGGCGCCCCCCGGGTCGGGCACCAGGGGCAGGCCCTGCTTCTCGGCGACCTGGCGCAGCGTCTCCGTGGCCTCTTCCCAGGCCTCGTCCGAGCCGACGAACTTCTCCGGGTCCTTGGTGGACAGCTCCAGGTAGAAGTCGGTCAGGCCGTAGTCGCGCAGCAGGCCGAGGACGAAGGTGAGCGTCTTGTCGAGCTCCTCCGACATCTGCTCACGGGTGCAGTAGATGTGCGCGTCGTCCTGGGTGAAACCGCGGGCGCGGGTCAGGCCGTGCACCACGCCCGACTTCTCGTAGCGGTACACCGTCCCGAACTCGAACAGGCGCAGCGGCAGTTCACGGTAGGAACGCCCGCGCGCGTCGAAGACCAGGTTGTGCATCGGGCAGTTCATGGGCTTGAGGTAGTAGTCCACGCCCTCGTCGAGCTGCATGGGCGGGTACATGCCGTCGGCGTACCAGTCCAGGTGGCCCGAGGTCTCGAAGAGCTTCCCCTTCGTCGCGTGCGGGGTGTAGACGAACTCGTAGCCCTCCTCCTCGTGGCGGCGCCGCGAGTAGTCCTCCATGACCCGGCGGATGACGCCGCCCTTGGGGTGGAAGACGGCGAGGCCGGAGCCGATCTGCTCGGGGATGGAGAACAGGTCGAGCTCGCTGCCGAGCTTGCGGTGGTCGCGCTTCTCGGCCTCGGCGAGGAACTCCAGGTGCGCCTTCAGCTCGTCCTTGGTGGGCCAGGCGGTGCCGTAGATGCGCTGGAGCATGGGGTTCTTCTCGCTGCCGCGCCAGTAGGCGGCCGCGTTGCGCATCAGCTTGAACGCCGGGATCGCCCGGGTCGACGGCAGGTGGGGGCCTCGGCAGAGGTCCTTCCAGCACAGGTCGCCGGTCTTGGCGTCCAGGTTGTCATAGATCGTCAGCTCGCCGGCGCCGACCTCGACGTCCGCGCCGTCGTCGCTGGAGGCGGAGCCCTTGAGGCCGATCAGCTCCAGCTTGTACGGCTCGCCGGCCAGCTCCTCGCGGGCGGCCTCGTCGGTGACCACGCGGCGGGCGAACTTCTGCCCCCGCTTCTGGATCTCCTGCATCTTCTTCTCGATGGCCTTGAGATCCTCGGGCGTGAACGGCTTCTCGACGTCGAAGTCGTAGTAGAAGCCGTCCTTGACGGGCGGGCCGATGCCGAGCTTGGCCTCGGGGAAGAGCTCCTGCACGGCCTGCGCCATGACGTGCGCGGTGGAGTGGCGCAGGATGTTCAGGCCGTCCTCGGAGGAGATCTCGACGCCCTCGACCTCGTCGCCCTCGGACAGGGCGTACGACAGGTCCCTGAGCTCGCCGGCCACGCGTGCGGCGATGATCGAGCGCTCGCCGGCGAAAAGCTCGGCGGCCGTAGTGCCCGTCGTCACCACGCGTTCTTCCCGCTCGGAATCGCGCTGGATGATCACACGGACGTCTGACACCGGTCTCTCCTGACTGAAGGGGGCCGCGGGCGCCATACCGGAGCGCGCGCACGAGTAAGGATCGTACCGACCCGGGACCACCCTTCGCGAAATCAGTCCGCGCAGTCCCCTCCGCAGGCCTCCTCGAAGAAGTCGAGGTTCTCGTGGAGCTCCTTCATCAGCCGGTCCCGCTCGGCGTCGTCGACCTGAACGGGGACCACCCCGTGGGCGCCGGTGAGGCGACGGAATCCGCCCCGGCTCTCCAGCCGTCCCTGCACCCGCACCGGGAGCCCGACGAGGTGGGCGTGCCCGGCGATCCGGTACGCCTCCTCGTCGAGGGTGATCCGGACGTTCGGTACGTCGGCCCCGGCCAGCACGCGCAGCCGTACGGTGCCGTCGCCGCGCGGCCCGGACCGGCGCAGCCGTACCACCGCGCCCGTGATCCGCACCGGCACGGCGGGTTCCTCGCGCAGGTAACGGGCGCCCGCCTCGCGCAGCGCGGCCAGGTCGCCGGGCGAGAACTCGACGGGCTCGGCGGAGGGTGCGCAGCTCTCGGGCACACCGGCCGCCGGGGCCCATGCGACGGCGATCCGGGCGCCCTCCGTGCCCCGGACGAGGGCGACGAGGGACTCGGTGAGCTCGTGGCTCACTCCTGCCTCGACGGCGGCGTCGAAGGCGTCCATGCCGCCGGTGGCCCGCTGGTAGTCGATGGCCTCCCGGGCGGCGAACAAAGCCTGGTGGAGGCGTACGGCGAGGGGGCGGCCGGTGGCGACGGGCACGAAGGCGGTGAGCCGGCCGTCGGTGGCGGAGCCGACCAGGACGTTCTGCAGAGCCGCGGCGGCCGAGCGCCGGTGGCGGGCCCCGTGGTAGCCGGCCCGCGCGCGGGTGGCGAGGGCCGCGGCGAGCAGCATCCGGCGGGCGGCGCCGCGCAGCCGGTCCTCGGCGGTCCAGGACGCCGCGCCGGCGGGCCCGGCGGGGACGTCGTGCCACCAGCGGATCTCGTCGCTGGGCACGGCGAGGGAGACGAGGACCTCGCGGGCGGACGGCGTGCCGCTGCGGGACAGGGCGAGCAGGGCCTCGCCGAGCAGGTCGTCGCTGTCGGGGAAGGCACGGCTCTCAGGCACCAGGAGGCTGGTGCCGCTGCCGCCGGGGCCCGGCGGGGTCCAGCGGCCGTAGCGCCCGGGGGCCCCGCCGCGCCGCTGCCAGCCGTGCCGGCGCAGCAGGGCGCTCAGGACGGCAGGGTCGACGTCGACGGGGTCGGGTGCGGAGCCACGCCAGGGCGGGTCGGCGGGGTGGGGCCGCACGGGCCTCAGTGGCCCTTCGGCCGGGCGGTGCGTCACGGTTTCCCTCCCGTCCCGACCCGCGTCATGATCTCGCACAGGGCCCGGTCGTCGAAGATGCGTGAGGTCGGTATGCGCACGGTGGTGCGGCGGCGGCCGGTGATCGGCTGTCCGGCGAGGTTGGTCCAGTAGCAGCAGTGCCGCAGGTCCAGCCGGTCGTGGCCGGCACGCAGCCAGTCGTCCTGGACGCGCGGCACCAGCATCACCACGAGGATCTTGTGCACCGACACCGGTGTGCGGGCGAGCTTCGCCAGGTGGTCGTTGTCGAGCGTGAAGGAGAAGGTGCGGCCCGGTGGGTTGGGCGGCACCTGGTAGGTGGCCTTGAGCTGCACCTTGATGGTGACCTCGTCGTCGACCGTGTGCCCGGGGGCGCTGTGGCTGACGTGCCAGTCGATGCCGTTGTCGGGGAAGGGCTGGGACAGCGAGCAGCCGGCGGCCGCCGCGACGGCGTGCAGATAGCCGACCTGCAGTGTCTCCATGCAGGCGGTGGTGGCGAGAGTGCCGCGAGAGGGAGCCGTGCGCTCGGGCAGCAGCCCGCCCCGTTCGGGCTGCGCTATGGCCATGGCCGACAGCCTTCCAGAACAAGTGATTCCCCGCTGCGGGCCGCTGAACTGCACCGACCCGTACTCCTGTTGTCTCCTTCCGGCGTACGGCGCAAACAGCCCGGGTATCACCGGATCGGGCAGCGGACGGTGCGTCAACTGCCGAAGGTGAACGAGGGGTTGTGTGGCTATGACGACGTGCTGGTTCGAAGGGCCGCTGGCCGCCTTCGACACGGAGACGACGGGCGTGGACGTCGAGACCGACCGGATCGTGTCGGCCGCCGTCGTCGTCCAGGATGCCCCGGGCATCCGGCCGCGGGTGAGCCGCTGGCTGGTGAACCCGGGGGTGCCGGTGCCCGCCGAGGCGACGGCGGTGCACGGACTGACGGAGGAGCACCTGCAGCACAACGGCCGGTGGCCGGCTCCGGTGATGTACGAGATAGCGCAGGCGCTGGCCGAGCAGGCGCACGCCGGACGCCCGCTGGTGGTGATGAACGCGCCGTTCGATCTGACCATGCTGGACCGGGAGTTGCGCCGCCATCGTGCCTCGGCGCTCGGCCGCTGGTTCGAGTCGGCGCCGCTGTCCGTGCTGGACCCGCGGGTCCTGGACAAGCATCTGGACCGCTACCGCAAGGGCCGCCGCACCCTGACCGACCTGTGCGCGCACTACGGTGTCGCCCTGGAGGGCGCGCACGACGCGGCGGCCGACGCCGTGGCGGCGCTGGAGGTCACCCGGGCGGTGGGCCGCCGGTTCGCGTCCCGGCTGGAGCGTCTCGCCCCGGGTGAGCTGCACACGCTGCAAGCGGTGTGGCACGCGGCGCAGGCGCGGGGCCTGCAGGCGTGGTTCGCGCGCAGCGGCGTGGACGAGGCGGTCGACCCGGCGTGGCCCCTGCGTCCGGACTTTCCGGCGGCGGCCTGAGAGCTGTTCCCCGAGCCCCGAGAGCTGTTCTCCGGGCATGAAAAAACCGGTCCGTCTGCGACGGACCGGCTGTTTCCGGTGGGCGATACTGGGTTCGAACCAGTGACCTCTTCGGTGTGAACGAAGCGCTCTCCCACTGAGCTAATCGCCCGGGAACGCACTGAACAATACAGGTCCGGGCACGCTTCCTTCAAACCGTTCGGAGATGCCTGAGGAGTCCGCGCCGCCCGGACCTCATCATCAGCGCGTGGTTGGCGCGGAAGACGGGTCGTCCCGGCACGGCGAGCCGCCGCAGCAGCGGCTTGCGCACACTGACCACCTGGTCGTAGCGCGCGAGACTGCCCGTCCCCCGCGGTGTGACCGTCCAGCGCGCCCAGCCCTCGATGTCCCCGGACAGGGCGGTCTCCAGCACACCGGCCGCGGGATCGCGCCGCACCTCCCGCGCCGTGAACGTCATGTCGTACGGCAGGACGGAGCGGATGCGGATCACCCCGGTGGTGTCGTCGAGCCGGGTCACCTCCTGGACCTGGGGCCACCAGCGCGGGTAGTCCTCGGGGCGTTCCAGCACGTCGTACACGGCGGCGGGGGGCGCGGGCAGGGTCCACAGAGTGCGGAAGCGGTAATGGTTCCAGTCCATTCCGGCAGTCTGCCCATGCGTGACGGGAACTGTCTGAGTACGCGCCTGAGTATCCGCACTCATGCCGGGCGAGGTGACACGGACCACACTGCGATTCATGACCCACCTTCCGCCCCCGGCCGAGGAATTGCGGCTCCTCGATGCCGAACTCTGGCAACTGGACGCCCGGCGCGCCCAGTTGCTGACCCGTCGCGCCTGGCTGATCGCGGCCCTGCACCCGACGCGCCAGCAGTCGCGGGCTCAGGCCGCGACGCAGCCGCCGCCCACCGCAGCGCCCCGCCCGGAGACGACCGCGCCCAGCGTGCAGAACGTGCTGCTGGTCCTCGGCGGCGTTCTGCTCACGCTCGCGGCGGCGGTGTTCACGCTGGTCAGCTGGGGGCACATGGGCATCGCCGGGCGGGCTCTGGTGCTCGGCGCGGTCACGCTGGCCACGCTCGCCGCGCCCGTGGCACTGCTGAAGCGGGGACTGCTCTCGACGGCCGAGTCCGTGGCGGGCCTCGGGCTCGCGCTGACCGTCCTGGACGCCTACGCGCTGCACGCGGCGGCCCTCGCCGGGACGGACGGCACCGCATACGCGGCCGCCGCGTCGGCGGTGCTGGCGGCGGCCTGGACGGCGTACGGCCTGCTGCCGGTCACGGCCGCGCTGCGCCTGCCCCTGCCCTCCGCACTGGCGGCGGCCCAGTTCCCGCTGCTGCTGTGGGCCCTGTCCGCCGCCCCGGGCCCGTATGCGATCACGGCCGCGCTGCTGGTGACGGCCGGGCTCGACGCGGTGGCGGTGGTGCGGCTGCCGGCCGGGGCCGTGCGGATCACCGCCGTCGTCGGTGCGTACGGCATGGGCGGATGGGGCGTTCTGGGCGCCGGCTGGCTGTCCTTGACAGCCGACGGTCCCGGTGACGCTTCCCGTGCCGGGGCGCTGCTCGTGCTCGCGGCGGCGATCGCCCTGGGCGCGGCCTGGCGAGGGCCGGGCGTCCAGCACGCCCTCGGCCTCGCGATCACGTCCGGACTGCTCGTCGTCGGTGCGCTCGGCGGGGTGGCCCGTTCCGGGGTGCCGTCGGAGTGGGCGGTTCCGGTTCATCTGGCCGTAGGCATCGCCCTGTTGGGGGCGGTGCGGGCCGAAAGCCTGCCGGGCGCGATACGGAGGGGCTTCGCCTGGGCCTCCGGTGCCGTACAGGCGCTGGCAATCCTGTGGACGCTGCCCGTCGTCGCCGTGGTGCTGCTCGGCCCGGCCGGCCGGCTGGGCCGGGTGTGGAGCGGTGCGCCGTCGGATGCCCGCGCGGCGGTGGTCGTCGAGGCGCCCTGGCCGCCGGACGCGGTGGTGGCTCCGGTCGTGCTGGTGGCCGTGGCGGCCGTGCTCGCCCTGGCGATCCGCGCGGAGGTCTGGCGTCCGCGGGCCCGGCTCGGTGCTCTCGGCCTGCTCTGGGCCACGGCGCTGATCCTGCCGGCAATCCTGGAGGTCCCGTACGCCGCGGGCATGCTGGCCCTGGGCGTCATGACGACGGCCGCGCTGTACGCCTGCCGGATCCCGGCATCGGCCGCGCAGGTCACGGCCCTCGTCCTCGCCCTGGTCACGGCCGTCAGCCTCACTCTGGTCTCCCTCGCCTCCCAGTCCGCGACGCTGGTCGTGCTGTCCGTGCTGACGGTGCTGTTCGCCGCGGCCTCGTGGCGGTCGGGCGTCGCCCCGTTCACGGCTCCGGCCGCTCTCGTGTACGCCGCCGCGCTGGCCACGGCGTCCGGCGCCGCCGCGCACTGGCCGCCGACCCGAACCGCTCTGCTGGTCCTGGTGGTTCCCGCTGTTGCCGCGCTGCTGGCGGCGCGGCTCGGCGCGTCCCGGGCGACGGTGCCCGTCGAGGCCGTGGGCACCGCCCTCGGGCTGTTCGCCGTGGTTCTCGCCGTCACCGACCCGCCGATGCTCGCCCTGGTGCTGGCCCTGTGCGGGGTGATCGCCGCGGGCACGGCCCTGCGTGCCGAGCGCCGTCCCGTGGGTTACGCGGCCACGGCCCTGTTCGTGCTGGCCGCGTGGGTGCGCCTGGCGGCCTGGGACGTGGGGACGCCCGAGGCGTACACCCTCCCGGTGACCGTCCCGGCGCTGCTCGTCGGAGCGCTGCGCCGGCGCCGGGACCCGCAGGCCTCGTCCTGGACGGCGTACGGCCCCGGGCTGGCCGCCACTCTCGTGCCGAGCCTCGTGGCGGCCTGGGCGGATCCGCACTGGACGCGGCCGCTGCTGCTGGGCACGGCGGCGCTGCTGGTCACCCTGCTGGGTGCCCGCCACCACCTCCGGGCGCCACTGGTGCTGGGCGGCTGGGTGCTGGCCCTGGTCACCCTGCACGAACTGGCCCCGTACGTCGTGCAGGTGACGGGGGCGCTCCCCCGCTGGGCGCCTCCCGCCCTCGCCGGACTCCTGCTGCTCGCACTCGGGGCGACGTACGAGCAGCGGATCCGGGACGTCCGGCGGGTGCGGGAGGTTCTGGGGCGGATGAACTAGCCCCTGTGGTTCGCGCCGTCGGTCCTTCTGTGTGCCGTAGGGCGTCTCGACTGCGGACAAAGCCCGTGATGTCATACGTTCTCCGATCTGCCGCCGACGGCGCAGTCGGGCGGGGGACGGGGGAGGCATCATGACGGACCTGGGGGAATCACCGGGCCGCGGCACGGGCGCCGAGGACCAGGGGACACTGGAGCGCCTGCTCTCGGTGGTGGGAGCGGGGGCCGTGGAGCTGCACACGGCTCCGGAGGGACTGCGGACGAGTGTCACCGGCGTCCATGTGCTGGACGCCCTCGAACCCGTGATCAGGCCGCGGGAGTTACTGCTCGCCGTCGGCGTCGACCCGCGCTCGGCGCACGCGGTCGACGTGGTGCGTCGGGCCGGTGAGGCCGGTGCGGCGGGTGTGGTGTTCGGCCCGGGTCGGCCGGAGCCCACCGTGCGGGCGTTGCAGACAGCCGCGGAGGAGAGCGGCACGGCGGTGCTCTTCCGTACCGCCTGGTGCACCTGGGCCCAACTCGTGGGGGTGCTGAGGGCGGGGCTGGCGGCGGCGGGGGTTCCCCCGACGCAGGCGACCAGCGGCCTGCGCCTGGGCGATCTGGACTCACTGGCCGACGCGGTGGCGGCCCTGGTGGGTGGCTCGGTGACCATCGAGGACACGGAGTCGCGGGTGCTGGCCTACTCCTCCACCGAGGAGAACGTCGACGAGATGCGCCGGCTGACCATCCTCGGCCGTCGTGTGCCGCCCTGGCGGGTGGCGGCCATGCGGGAGGCGGGGTTCTTCCAGGCGCTGTGGGGTGCGGGTGACGTGCTGCACCGGCCCGCTCACGGCCAGGACCCGGAGCGTCTGGTCGGAGCCGTACGGGCGGGCGGAGAGGCGCTGGGGTCCATCTGGGTGGCGGCGGTCGCCGGCCGCCCGCTGTCGCCGAACGCCGCGGAGACGCTGCGCGCGGCGGCCCGGGCCGCCGCCGCCCACCTGCTGCATCACCGCACCCACAGCTCGGACGGCCGCCTGGTGGAGGATGCGGCCCGGGCGCTGCTGGAGGACCGTGGATCCGTCGAGGTGCTCGCGGAGCGGGCCTCGCTTCCGCCCCGGCTGCCCTGTGCCGTCCTGGCGGTCGCCACCGGGTCCGGCCGCCACGGGGACGACGACCCGTCCGGGCTGTACGGGCTGCTCACCCTGCACTGCGCGGCCCTGGGCCACCGAGTCGTGGTGGTCCCGGCGGGCGGCAGGATCCTGGTGCTGCTGAGCGGGCTGGAGCGCGCCCCGGGGCGGGCGGACGGCCAGGTGAGGCGGCTCGGGGAATCACTGGCCGATCAACTGTCGGCGACGATCGGCTCGGCGGTGCGGGTGGGGCTCGGCGACGTGGTGCCCGGCCTGGCACGGGCGCCCGAATCGCGCCGGTCGGCCGAACGGACCCTGCAGGCGCTCATCGCGGGCGCCGGGCCACGCACCGTCGCGCGGAGCGAGGACGTCGCCGACACCGTGGGCATCCTTCAAGTCGTCGACGCCCTGCGAGAGGTGGCGCTGCCACCTCGGACCTCGGTGGCCCGGCTGAGGGAGTTCGACGCCGAGCACAGCGGCAGTTGCCTCGTGGAGACCCTGCGCGCCTACCTCGACCACTTCGGTGACAGCCGCCTCGCGCGCGCTGGGCGTGCATTCCAACAGCCTGCGCTACCGGTTACGCCGGATCACGCAGGTGTCGGGGCTGGACCTGGAGAGTCCGGACGCCCGGCTGCTCGCCCAGGTGCAGTTGCGTCTGGGTGGAGACGCCGACGGCGCACGCCCCTGAGCGACCGGCACCGAGGCGGGGCCGCGGGCGTGCCGTCCGCCGTTCAGCCGCCGCCACCATCGAAGGGCCTCTCCTTCGTCGTATCGCACAACGCCTCTGCCCGGCACGGCGGTCGTTGCGTTCAACCGCCGTGGGCGAGGCCCGCGTCTTTGACGACTCGACGAAGACGCCGTCCCGGTACGGACAGCAGCCTGGTACTCCAACCCGGGGCGGTCCCGGGCGCTGCGTGTACGACATGGGAAGGCTCATCATGACCGGACTGACCACCGCCGCCGAGCGGCGCGAACGGATCCTCCAGGAAGCGGTGCGGCAGGGACTGCTGGACGCCGGGCGGTCCCAGCTGGCCGCCTTCGTCGACCTCGACGGCGTCGCCGCGACCGTCGAGTCCCTGCACCGCGCCTTCCCCTCTGCGCCGCGTGTGCTGCACGCGTTCGCCGCCAAGGCCAACTGCCTGGTGCCGGTGCTGGCGGAGCTGCGGCGACTCGGCATGGGCTGCGAGGTGGCCACCGCGGGTGAGCTGGCGCGTGCGTTGGCCGCGGGATTCGCAGCGGACCGGATCGTGTTCGACTCTCCGGCCAAGACGGAGGCCGAACTCAGGCACGCCCTCGATCTGGGCGTGACCGTCAACGCCGACAACTACCAGGAGCTGGCAAGGATCGACCGGGCGCTGGGCGACCGCATGCCGGTGTCGCGGATCGGGGTGCGCGTCAACTCCCAGCTCGGCGGCGGCAGCATCGCCGCGATGAGCACGGCGACGAGCACCTCGAAGTTCGGTGTTCCCCTGGCGGACCCGGGAAGCCGACGGCGGTTGCTGCGCGCCTACCACGACCACCCGTGGCTGACCTGGGTACACACCCATGCCGGTTCGCAGGGCTGCCCGCTCGACCTCATGGCCGGCGGGGTCGCGCAGGCCGTGGCGTTCGCCGAGGAGGTCAACGCCTCGCTCGGCAGGCGCCAGGTCGTCGGCATCGACATCGGCGGCGGACTGCCCGTCAACTTCGCCGACGACGAGACCGCGCCGACCTTCGGCACATACGTCCAGCAGCTGCGCGTCCAGGCGCCCGCGCTGTTCTCCGGCGGGTACGAGATCGTCACCGAGTTCGGGCGTTCGGTTCTCGCCAAGAACGGGTTCACCGCCGCGTACGTCGAGTACACCAAGAGCATGGGCGGCCGGCCGATCGCGGTCACCCACGCCGGTGTGCAGGTGGCCACCCGGACGGTGTTCAACCCCGACGCCTGGCCCCTGCGGATCGAGGCGCACGACGGCAGCGGCAGGGCCAAGCGGGGCGGATCGGTCCGCCAGGACATCGCGGGACCCGCCTGCTTCGCCGGGGACCTGCTGGCGCGTGACCGCGCGTTGCCGCTCCTGGAACCCGGCGACATCGTCACCGTCCCGGACACCGGCGCCTACTACTTCTCGACGCCCTTCCACTACAACAGCCTGCCGGAGCCCGCCGTGCACGGGGTCCGGACGGGCGGTGACGGTGACGCTGTGCGCTTCGAACTCCTGCGTCCCGCGCAGGATCCGTGGGACGTGCCGGGCCCGGGCGGCCACGGCACTCCCCCGCGGCAACGAGTGCACGAGACCGCCCACGGCGTCGGGTAAGGAGCACCGAGGTGGCACAGGCCGACCGTCGGGGGCCCGGCCGGGACGGACCGCTCCTCAGTCAGCGCGCCGCGATCGTCTTCCTGCTGGCAGCCCTGGTCGGCATCGGTGCCACCGTCCTGGCGGCGCTGGCCGGCAACGTGTGGCCGGTCGCGGTGAGCGTCGGAGGCGGGGTGGTGGCCCCGGCCGTCCTGTTCTTCAACCAGATCATCGACTAGGGCGTGCCGGGTATCGCACGGCAGGGGCCGCTGTCGCGACAGCCCTGGACGAGCGGATCCCGACGCCTCGCCACGGGATCCGCTCGTCCGGTCCCCGTTACGGCATCCTGTCCCCGAGCAGTGCCAGGTTCTCGATGGCGGCGAGGCCGTACAGCGCGGTGTCGTTCGTGGACACCCAGGTGGCCTCGCTGCCCGGCACCAGTGCGACCGGGCCGCTCAGCTTCTCCGTCCGCCAGGGCGCCGACTCCTTGTAGCCGTCGGAGTTGTAGAACTTCTCCCAGGCCCGCTTGGCGAGTTTCTCGTCGCCGGTCTTGACGGCCGCGTAGGCGTCGAGGCGCGAGTGGCCCTGGAAGAGCAGCAGGCTGCCGAAGTTGGAGCCGTAGCGGGCCGCCTGTTCGGCCTTGGTGGCGTTGAAGTAGCGGCAGTAGTCGAAGTACGCCTCGTTGAACTTCGGCATGTCGACCAGGTCGATGAGCTCGGCGCACAGCTCGTTGAGGCCGAAGACCGCCGACAGGTGCGAGACCTCCACCTTGGGTGCCCCGGCGACGGCGAACCTGCCGGTGTCCAGGTCGTACAGACCACTGCCCTGGACGAAGCCGTTGGGCTGGGCGGCGATCGTCTCCATCGTGGACAGCACGCGGGCCTTGGCCTTCTCCCACTTCGGGCCCTTGCGCTCCCACTCCGTCAGCCAGGCCGACACCAGGCCGCTCCAGTCCGTGCCGAAGCCGATCGACAGGGCGTGCCGGTCGGGGGTGTACGGCTCGGTGCGGATCTTGCGGAGCGGGTCGAGGGCGAGGAACGTCTCGTCGGAGTCGACGTTGGCGTGCATGAGGTCGCCGACGCGTTCGTCCGCCGTGAGGAAGTAGTAGTAGCGCCGGTAGGTGGTGTTGGCGATGCGCTGCTGCTTGGCGCTGTCGGCGAAGTGCTGCACACCGTGCCGGGTGCCGAGGCCCGCCCACTTGCCCAGGTGGTAGACGTCGACCTCGCCGGTGTGCCGGGTCATCGCCTCGGCGAAACGGAAGATGTCGGCGCGGCCGGAGCGAAGGTAGGCGAACCAGAGCCACAGGTCCGGTGACAGTTCGGAGTTGTCCCAGGCGTAGCCGCCGATGTCGTACCGCCACTGGTGCCGGAACGTGTCGTAGGTGTGCATGATGTCGCCGTAGTCCCAGAAGCCGTACCAGCGGCGCTGCTCCACCTGGTCCTTGTAGTAGGTGAAGAGGAAGTCGAGGTGGTCCTCGATCTTGGCCTTGGCCGGGGTGGAGCGGTCGGGCTCGGAGTACAGGTTCGGCCCGAAGACCTTGGCATTGATGAGCTGCTTGGGCGGCGCGGCCAGCTGGGGCAGTACGCGGACGGCCTCGACCTGCTCGGCGAACCGGTCAGGGCTCGGGGTCGACTCGCTGGCCCAGAAGAGGAGTTCGGAGGTGCGGGCGATGCCGTACGGGGTGCCGAACTCCGGCTCGTAGTCCTCGTACGTGATGTTGAGGCCTTCGATCTGTTCCGGGTAGGTGTCCTGGCCCATGCCGTCGTGGTAGAAGCGCATGTCCATGGGCTGCGCCTCGGGCGACCAGAGCCAGAGGGTGACCTCGGCCTCGTCGGTGTGGGCGTCCCGGATGTCGAGCTGGGCGGGGAACTTCTCCCAGAAGTCGCGCAGCCCGAAGGAGAACCCGCCGCTCGCCCCGCCGACGTAGCCGAAGCCGGACGCGCGCCGGCCACCGCCCGCGGCGACCCAGCCGTGCCCCTTCTTGGTGCGCTTGCGCAGCGTGAAGCCGTCGGCGGAGAGCTGGGAGAGGGTGTAGTCGCCCCATTCGGGGATGTACTGCAGCCGCGTCGTCACCCGCTGGTCCCAGGTGGCCGGGTCGGGCAGCTTCCTGCCTTCGAACTGGGCCGCCTGCACGGCCGCGCCCGGGTCCCGGCGCAGTCCGGTGATGCCCTTGACGGCTTCGCGCAGCAGTCCGGTGCCGTCACCGCCGATGCGGATGTGGCGGTCGTACGACTCGTCGCGCATCGGCACGGTGAAGCGGACACCGAGGCCGCGGATGAAGTCACCACTGGCCTTGCCCGGCTCCTGCTTGCCGTCGTAGGTGATGGTGTGCACCATGCGGAAGGAGTCGGCGCCCGCGTAGAAGTAGAGCCTGATCGAGAAGGGCAGCCAGCTGCGGCCGCCCTTGCGGTGCTTGCCGTCGATGCGGACGACCGCGCGGACCGGGCCCGCCTGCTCGACCTCGACCTTGGAGATCGCGCCGTCGAAGCGCTCGGTCCTGACCGCGCCCTGGTCCTCGTCCTCGATCTCGGGCTGGCGGATCAGCACGAGCCGGCCGTTCTTCGCGATCTCCGTGGAGCCGCGGGTGACGGACTTGACGAGCGTGGAGCCGGACTTGCCGATCTTCGCGGTGATGACGCCGGTGGAGATGTCGATGGTGCCGCCGCGCTTTTCGACGGTGACCTTCTTCTCGGGTGCGGCGGGCGTCCCGGCGGCGAGGGTGAGCTTGCCGTCGCCCGAGGCGACCGCGTGCGCGGTCCACTTGAGGGAGCCGTCCGGCCAGTAGGCGATCGGCCAGGACTGCACGGGCACGGCCTTGCCGCCGGCGTCCGTCAGCGCGAAGGTCTGGTCCTTCCGGTACGCGCCCTTGGGCCAGGGCACACCGACGGTGGAGCCGGGTGCGGCGCCGAGGCCGCCGTCCTCCAGCCAGTCGAGCGTCACGGGGTCGGCGTCGGCGGGCTCGGCTCTGGGGGCGGCCTGCGCGTCCTGGGCTCCCAGCGCCCAGCTGAACTGGGCGGCGGCTCCGGTGACGGCGGCCGCTTTGAGGAGGGACCTGCGGGGGATGGGAGACATGGCGATGCTGCCTTTCCTCGTCCGTGCGGGAAGCACATCCGTACGCTGCGGTCAGGGGCATGACAGAGAGAGGTACGGCGCCGGGGCGCCGACCTGGAAGGAGGGGGCACCGCCGGTCAGCGGTGCCGGTACCGCTCCTCCACGGCGACGGCGGCCGCCGCCACGGCACCGAGGACGGCGATCGCCAGCGGTGCGGCGAACCAGGCGGACAGGGCCACCACGGCCAGCCCGCCGACGATCAGGAAGGACCCGGCCGGATCGAGCACCGTCCGCCGCCCGGCCCCTGCCAGCAGCGTCCGCCAGCGGGCGCCCGGCTCCCAGACCGCCGCCGCACGCAGCCCGGTCACGACGAGCCCGATCAGCGCGACGACTCCGACGGCCCCGACGAGCGGCCCGCCGGGAATCCCCGCCCGGGCCGCCTGGACGTCCACCCACACGGCGGCCACCGCCGCCCACCCGGCGAGCCCGGCGAGCCACCCGCCGCGCACGGCCGTCCGGAAGTCGGCGACGAACTCCCGCCAGCCACCACCCTCATGGGCGGTACGGCGCCGCAGATGCCGCGCCCCGGCGGCGAAGGCCGCGGGATACGTGACGACACCCAGCGAGGCCACCGCGATCCATACGCCGGTCAGCAGACACTCGGCGAACACCGCGAACCGCTCGGCCAGCGCCGACTCGCCCCACGCCTTCACTCGGGTCCCGGCCATACCCGCCTCAGCCCTTCAGACCCGACGTGGCCATGCCGTCGATCAGATAGCGCTGGAAGGCGAGGAAGAAGGCGAGGACCGGCAGCAGCGCGACCAGCGACATGGCGATCATGCCGCCGTAGTTGGCCAGGCCTTCCTGGTCGACGAACATCTTCAGGCCGAGCGAGACCGTGTACTTGTCCGGCTCGTTGAGGTAGATCAGCGGGCCCATGAAGTCGTTCCAGGAGTTGATGAAGGTGAAGATCGCGCTGGTGATGAGGGCCGGCCGGCTCAGCGGCAGCACGATCGACCAGTAGATCCGGAAGTGCCCGCAGCCGTCGAGGCGGGCCGCCTCGTCCAGTTCCTTGGGCATGTTGCGCATGAACTGCACCATCAGGAAGACGAAGAACGCCTCGGTGGCCAGGTACTTCCCGAGCAGCAGCGGCGTGTAGGTGTTGATCATCTCCATGTTGCGGAACAGCACGTACTGCGGGATCAGCAGCACGTGGTACGGCAGCAGGAGGGTGCCGATCATCAGCGTGAACAGCAGATTGCGGCCGGCGAACCTGATCCTCGCGAAGGCGTAGGCCGTCAGCGAGCAGGACACCAGGATCCCGATGACCGAACCGACCGCGAGGAAGAGCGAGTTGAGGAAGAACGTGGAGATCGAGATGTCGGCGATGCCGTCGGCGAGGCTCTTGTAGTTGGCGATGACCGGATCGGACGGGAGAAGGTCCAGACTGCCGACGATCTCCTCGCTCTTCTTGAAGGACCCGCCGGCGACCCAGATCACCGGGTAGAGGATCACCGCGAGGATCAGCAGCGACCCGATGTGCCAGGCGAGGGAGCCGGGCAGCTTGTGGCGGAGCGCTCCGCCTCCGGTGGCGGGCTTGATGTCGGTGGTGGCCTGCGCGCTCATCGGGCGCCCTCCTCGTAGTGCACCCAGCGCTTCTGGGACCAGAACAGCACCGCCGTCACCAGCGCGACCGCGACCAGCAGCAGCCAGGCCATCGCCGAGGCCAGACCCATGCGGCTGTTCTCGAAGCCCTGGACGTAGAGGTAACAGGTGTAGACCATCGAGCCGTCGGCGGGACCGCAGGCGTTGCTCCCGGCGCCGCCGCCGACGATGTACGCCGAGCTGAAGATCTGGAAGGAGTGGATCGTCTCCAGCAGGACGTTGAAGAAGAGGACCGGCGAGATCATCGGCAGCGTGATGTTCCAGAACCGCCGCAGCTTGCCCGCCCCGTCGACCTCGGCCGCCTCGTACAGCTCACGCGGGACCTGCTTGAGGCCGGCCAGGAAGATGACCATGGGGGCGCCGAACTGCCAGACGGTGAGCGCCACCAGGCTGTAGATGATCATGTCCGGGTCGCCGGTCCAGCCGCCGACGTCGATCCCGAAGATCTTCTGGGTACGGTCGACGACCGCGTCGTCCGAGAAGATCGCCTTCCACACGATCGCGACGGAGACGCTCGCGCCGATGAGCGACGGCGCGTAGAAGGCGGCCCGGTAGAAGGCCTGCCCGCGTCGGCTCTGGGCGAGCAGCAGCGCCACACCGAGGGCCGCGAGCAGCTTCAGCGGCGTACCGACGGCGACGTACCAGAGCGTCACCTGCACCGAGTGGCGCCAGCGCGGATCGCCGAACATCTCGGAGAAGTTGCCGAGACCGATCCACTTGGGCGCGTCGAACAGGTTGTAGTCGGTGAAGGCGAAGTAGAGCGACGCGATCATCGGGCCCGCTGTGAGGAGCAGGAACCCGGCGATCCACGGGGACATGAAGAGATAGCCGGCCAGGTTCTCCCGGCGCCGCCGCCGCTTGAGGGCGGCGGGGCGCGCGGGCTTCACCGGACCGTGCCGCGGCTCGGAGTCCTGGGACAGGCCCTCCATCGCAGGGGCGTGTGTCACGGTGGTTCCCATCAGGTGCCGAGAGCCGTCTTCGACTCGGTGAAGAACTGCTTGACGGCTTCCGCCACCGACCTCTTGCCCAGGCCCATCTCCTCGGCGATGCGCAGGAACGCCGACTCGCAGATGTCCGCGCCGTTCGGGTGCGGGGTGATGGGCTCCAGGACTCCGGCCTTGACGATGGACTGCTCGTAGGCGGCTATCGCCTGGTTGACCGGGTCGGTCGGCTTGTACGCGTCGAACTGGGCCTGGGTCGCGGGCACACCGCGGTCGTAGCCCATGATCTTGGCGACCTCGGGGTCGTGCACCATGAAGTCGATGAACTGGGCGACTTCCTTGGGGTGCTGGGTGCGCTTGGAGGCGCTCAGCATCAGGGAACCGAGGTACTGGCCGGTCTTCTTGCCGTCCGTCGTCGGGATGGGAGCCAGGCCGTACTCGCTCTTGCCCTCGGAGGTGTAGCGGACGGTGAAGTTGTCCCAGGTGTACTCGCCACCGGAGAGCTCCGCGGCGAGCGCCGACTTGGGCTTGATCTGGGCGACCTTCTTGGGGTCGGAGAAGAGACCCTCCTCGACGCCCTTCCTGGCCTTCGTCCACCAGTCCGTCAGGTCCGCCTCGGTGAAGCCGAGTCCGTCCTCGGTGAAGAACGCCTTGCCGTTCTGGCGCAGGTAGAGGTCGTAGAGGTACATCGTGCCGTACATGCCGCTGTCGCCGGCGCGGCCGGTCTTGTCCCGGATCTTCTTCATGCCGGCTTCGAAGTCGTCCCACGTCCAGCCCTGCTCCGGCTTCACGCCGGCGCGGGTGTAGACGGGCTTGTCGATGACGAGGGCCATGGAGTTCGAACCGACCGGAACGCCGAGGAGCTTGCCGTCGATCTCGCCGAACTTCTCCAGGCCCGCGCGGAATCCCTCCATCCGGAGGTTGCCCGCCTTCGCCTGCTCGCTCAGATCCAGCAGCACGTTCTTCGCGTCGTATTTGCGAAGGAACCCGATCGCATTCTGGAACACGTCCGGCGGATTCCCGCCGGAGGCCTGGGTGTTGAACTTCTTCCAGAAGTCGAGATAAGGCTGGAAGTCCGTTTTCACCTTGATCTTCGGGTACTTCTTCTCGAAGAGGGCGATGGTCTTGTTGATTCTCTGGGCGCGGTCCTCCGCCCCCCACCACGCGTAACGGATCGTCACCGTCCCGTCCGCGGAGGTCCCTCCGTCACCCCCGCAGGCGGTCGTCGCGGCCAGCCCCAGCGTGGCTGCCGTGGCTCCGGCCGCCTTCAGGATGGTTCGTCTCTCAACATTCCTGCCGTTCACCACGGTTGGACCTCCCCGCACGTCGTCCCGCTCGCATGAATCGTTTCAAGTAAGCGCTTGCTGGCACAAGGTACGGAGGGGCTGAGAGTGCGTCAATGATTCGGACAAGATTTTCTTACCGAGGGGCCGGGCGGCGGCGCGGCCCGAGGGGGTGGGGCCTGGGGCGGGCTCGGACGACGTCGCTGGTGACGGCCGCGCGGCCGGTACGCCGAACGGAGCCGGGCGAGCCGGGCTGATTTCGTGCGCGACCGCGCGCCGGCGGACGGGGTCGGTCCGGCGGCGGATCGATGCCGGGATCGACCTGCTGGCGGAACTCGGCACGAGCCGGCCCGGCGGGGCCGTCGCGAGCGGCCCGCTACGCAGAGTCCTGGCCCGCCTTGCAGCGCAAAGGCACGAATCTCGGCTTTCCGGCGGCCCGGGCGCCGCCGGACGGTGGCGAGCACCCCGGCAAACCGCCCTTGAGCAGCAGCACCGGCAGCGGCAGCGGAGATTCCAGCGGACGGCCTCCCGAGGGTACGACAACGGCGGCCCACCTGCTCGGTCGCAGGTGGGCCGCCGGTCCGGGTGGGCGATACTGGGTTCGAACCAGTGACCTCTTCGGTGTGAACGAAGCGCTCTCCCACTGAGCTAATCGCCCGGACGCAGGAAGAACATTACCCCATGTCAGCGGGTGCCTGTGCCGCTCACTGGTCCTTGATCTTCCACGGCATGACGATGCCGAACTTCCACAGGTAGATGCCGATCAGGACGCCCACGATCACCAGCCCGATCGACGTCAGGATGATGTTGCGGCGCCGCACCCTGGGATCGAGGGCGCGCTGTGCCGCCTCGGTGACCTTCCGCTTGGTCCAGCGCAGCACCAGCTGGGCCCAGACGAACTCCGTCGCCCAGATCGCCATGCCGCAGAAGATCACGACCCAGCCCGGTCCGGGCAGGGGCAGCATGATGATGCCGGCCACGACGACCGCGAGCCCGATGATGAAGACGCCGACCTGCCAGCTCAGATGCAGCACGCGACGTGCCTTGATGAATTCCGGCGCCCGCGAGCCGAGCCCACGGTCCTGCTCGCCGTGTACCTCGCCCGTCCCCGTCTCGTTCGCCGCCACGGCCACCTCGCCCGGCTCGTTACTCCCCGTATTCATACGGGGAAACACTACCCGAGCGAAACCAGTCACCGGAATGGACGCACGACGCGAACGATCCCTCGGCCGGAAGAGTTACGTAAACGCACGCAAAACACTCAGAGGGGTTTACAACGGCACCGTAGGTGGCATGTCGATTTCGCCGACGTGCGAATCCCCGAGCGCACACTGAGCGAAAGGCCCTGGCGCTTATGAACACCACGGTCAGCTGCGAGCTGCACCTGCGCCTCGTTGTGTCGAGCGAGTCCTCCCTGCCTGTCCCCGCAGGCCTGCGGTACGACACGGCCGACCCCTACGCCGTGCACGCCACCTTCCACACCGGAGCCGAGGAAACCGTCGAGTGGGTGTTCGCCCGCGACCTCCTCGCCGAGGGACTTCACCGCCCTACGGGCACCGGCGACGTCCGCGTCTGGCCGTCGCGCAGCCACGGTCAGGGCGTCGTGTGCATCGCCCTGAGCTCGCCGGAGGGCGAGGCCCTGCTCGAGGCCCCGGCACGGGCCCTGGAGTCCTTCCTGAAGCGGACCGACGCCGCCGTGCCGCCCGGCACGGAACACCGGCACTTCGACCTCGACCAGGAGCTCTCGCACATCCTGGCGGAAAGCTAGGGCGAGGCCCCCACAAAGCCGCCCGGCGCCGTCGACTCGGGGAGACGGCTCGGGCCCGGACAACCGCATACGGGATGACACCGGCGCCGGTGCCGCGGCTCACGCGGTCCGGCGCCGGTTCGCGTGCGGGGCGCCCCTCCCCCGCTGGCGCCGCGCGGGAACCCCGGCGGGCCCGGCAGCGTTGTATTCGAAGCCATGTGCGGGCATCAGGGCGGTCCGGCGGTGGCGGAGCCGTTACCATCGGCCAGCATCGGCGGGCGTCCGCCCGACCCTCAGGCCAGGGAGCGAATCGTGCTGATCACCCACGACACCCGGTGCGCGCTCGACACCGTGGTCGATCTGGTGAACACCGCACCGGAGGACGACACGGCGCCGGACGGGCTGCCGGACCTGGCGACCCTCGCGGAATTCGTACGGAACCACGAGATCAGCGATGTCGGGGTGCTCTCGGAGTTCGACCTGTCGGCGGTGCGCAAGATCCGCGGGCGCTTCGCCGCCGTCTTCGCCGCCCCCGACGCCCGCGCCGCCGCCCAGCAGATCAACGAGCTGGTCGCGGCGGCCGGCACCACGCCCCGGCTCACGGACCACGACGGCTACGACTGGCATGTGCACTACTTCGCGCCCGGTGCCTCCGTCGCCGATCATCTGGCCGCCGACTGCGGGATGGCGCTGGCGTTCTTCGTGGTGGCCGGGGAGCAGGAGCGGCTGCGACGATGCGAGGCGCCCGACTGCCGGCGCGCCTTCGTGGACCTGTCCCGCAACCGCTCGCGGCGGTACTGCGACAGCCGCACCTGCGGGAACCGCCTGCACGTGGCCGCGTACCGGGCGCGCCGCAAGGAGGCGGCGGGCTGACAGCGGTCGCCGGGTCGCGGGGCTCGGGGGGACGTCGATGCCGACGCGGCCCCGGCGGGTGGCGCCGGGTGCCGCAGGTAAGGCTCACAGCAGCAGCAGGTCGTGCAACGAGGCCATGAGCAGCAGACTCCCGATCACCGCCAGGAAGATCATCAGCGGTGGCTGGGATAGGGCGAAGAGGCAACCGCGCGGCTCGTCCTGCCGGGGAAGTGGCTCGTCCAGCGGGGGACGTGGCCCGTCCCGCGGTGGTGCGGGGTCGCTCTGGTTCGTCGTGTCCAGCATCTCGCGGCGATGATGACGCAGACATCCCGCCGCACGCGATCAGTGGCCTCGTTCCGTGCGGGAGTGCACCGATTCCGCGAGGTCCGGTTCAGGTTGTGATCACTTCCGCGCACCGGCGGACCCACTGTGACGATTCAGCCCCGGGCGGGGCGGTCGTCAGATGCCGTGCTTCTTGAGGATGGCCTCGATGTCGCTGAAGTCGTCGTCGCCGCGGGACGCCGGCGCCCGCCCGGTCGCCGGGCGGGAGCCCTGGCCCAGGGAGGGCGCCGAGGCAGCGGGGGCCACCGCGTCCCGGTCGGCCGCGCGGGCCGCCGCCCTGCGCTCCTTGCGGGTGCCGCCGCGGCGGCGCTCCACGGTTCGTGTGGTCATGAAGAGCACCCACGCGACGCCGAGCACCCCGAACCCGGCCCATGCCGTCGGGCTGAACGCGGTGTCGGCCAGCCACTCGACGACGCCCGTCATCACCAGGCCGATCGGGACGAGGGAGTACGCCGCGACACGGACCGCGGCGAGGTAGCGCTTGCGGTACGCCGTGACGACCGCAATGCCCAGGCCTGCCGCGGACACGGCGGAGCAGACGGTCTCGGCAATCATCCGGTCCTCCAGGCGTGGCGCGGTCGGGTGTGGGCACTTCGTCCCTTCCATCCTGCACCCGCCGCACCCCGGCGGGCCATGCCCCGGCCCGACATCAGGGACATCTCCGGGTCGCCTCCTCCGCAGGTGCCGGTGCGGGCTGCGCCCCCGGCCACGTCTGCTGGAAGACTGTCGGCATGAGTGACTCCACCCCCGACCGTTCCGCCGCCCCCGTCCTCGAGATCTGGTGCGACCTCCAGTGCCCGGACTGCCGCACCGCGCTGGACGATCTCCGTGCCCTGCGCGCCCGCTACGGCGACAGGCTGGAGCTGCGGCTGCGGCACTTTCCGCTGGAGAAGAACAAGCACGCCTTCGCCGCCGCCCAGGCCGCGGAGGAGGCGTGGGAGCAGGGCCGGGGATGGCCGTACGCCGAGGCCCTGCTGGGGCGGGTCGAGGAGCTGGCCCGTGCGGGTGAGCCCTTCCTGGTCGAGCTGGCCCGCGAACTGGGCCTGGATGCCGAGGAGTTCGACACCGCGCTGGTCGACGGCCGGCACATCCTGATCGTGGACGCCGACCAGGCCGAGGGCAAGGCGATCGGTGTCACCGGCACCCCGACGTATGTCATCGGCGGTGAGCGGCTCGACGGCGGCAAGAGCCAGGAGGGGCTGCGCGAGCGGATCGAGGAGATCGCCGACCGGCTGCTGGCCGGGCAGGAGCACTGATCCCCCTCGCCCGGCTTCCGGGGGTCCTACAGCAGCGGCTTGTACATGGCGTACTGCTCGGTCTCGTAGCCGAGTGAGGCGTAGAGCCGTTCGGCCGGGGCGTTGCCGGCGAAGACGTTGAGGCCGAGGGTCCGCCTGCCCTCGGCGATGGTCTGGGCCTCGGCCAGCAGCATGAGGGTGCGGCCGTGCCCCTTCCCCCGGTGGGCGGGGTCGGTCTCGACGTCGAAGACGAAGGCGCTGCTCTCGCGCATCGCAAGCCACAGCGTGCCCACCGGTGTCCCCAGGTGTTCGACGACGCTGATGAGCATGCCGGGGCTGGCGGGGCCGTCGGGCAGCAGGGTGGCGTGCTCGCGCTCCGACTTGGCCCGGGCCTCGGCCTCCGGGACGCCCCGCTCGACCCAGCTGCGGGCGTAGTCCTCTTTGCCCTTCTCCAGCCAGGGGCCGAACTCCGCCTCGGTCATGGGCCGGGCCCGGCTGCCCTCCGGCAGGTCCGGCGGGGTGTCGTCGAGCACCTTCTCCATCCCGCGGTTGCGTACGACGTAACCGAGCGCGGTGGCGAGCCGGAGGCCTGCCTCGGACGCGGCGGGGACCACCGCCTCGATGCGGCGGCACCCCCAGCCGCGCGCCACCTCCTCCGCGGCGAGCGCGGCGACCGTACCCCGGCCGCGCCTGCGGTCCGCTTCGTCGATGTGCAGCTTCATGATGCGGGCCACCCCGGTGCCGAACACGGGATGCGTGCCGAGATGTATCGCCCCCACGGGACGGCTGTTCACACACACCTGGAAGCGGCGTGAGCGCGTCCCGTCGGCGTTCTGCTGAAGCGGCTCGGTCGGCCGCAGGGTCGTGGTCATCAGGGGTGTTCTACCCGCAACCACGGCCCCGGTCAGCTGAATTTGCGGGGCTGTCAGGGGTCGAGGTCGTTCCCGGCCCGCTCCTCGAAGATCCGCATGGCCTTGGCGGTCACCGGGCCCGGTGCGCCGGGCAGCTCACGGCCGTCGACGCGGTGCACGGCCTGCACGTCCCGCAGGGTGGACGTCAGGAAGATCTCGTCGGCCCGCTCCAGGACGTCCAGCGGCAGGTCGGTCTCCCTGGCGCCGGTCCATTCGGCCGCCAGCGCGCGCGTGATGCCCGCGAGGCAGCCCGAGGCGAGCGGCGGCGTGTGGATCTCGCCGTCGAGGACGACGAAGACGTTCGATCCGGTGCCCTCGCACAGCCGCCCCACCGTGTTGGCGAACAGGGCCTCGGACGCGCCCTGTTCGCGGGCGCGGGCGAGGGCGACGACGTTCTCGGCGTACGAGGTGGTCTTCAGGCCGGTGAGCGCGCCGCGCTCGTTGCGGGTCCAGGGGACCGTGATGACGGCGGTGGAGTCGGGGCGGCGGGTCGTCCCGCCGAGGGCGACGACGAGGGTCGGGCCGTGCTCGCCGCGGTCGGAGCCGAGAGGGCCGTGGCCGCCGGTGTAGGTGATGCGGAGGCGGCCGAGCGGTACGGGGTTGGCGTCGAGGACGGCGGCGCAGGCGCGGCGCACCTCGTCGTGGTCCGGGTCGGGCAGGCCGAGGCCGCGCGCCGAGAGGGTCAGCCGGTCGAGGTGCCGGGTGAGCGCGAACGCCCGGCCGTCCACGGCCTTCACGGTCTCGAAGATGCCGTCGCCCACGGTCAGCCCGTGATCGAAGACGGAGACGCGGGCGGACTCGGTGTCCTGCAGCCCGCCGTCGAGCCAGATCTTCACGTCAGGTCCTCTCCACTCACCTCATACGCTCCCGACGCTATCGCGAGCAGCCGGGACGCCTTCAGCTCGGTCTCCCGCCACTCCCCCTCCGGATCGGAGCCCCAGGTGATGCCCGCGCCGGTACCGAAGCGCAGCACGCCGTCCGCCCGGTCGATCCAGAAGGTGCGGATGCCGACGGCCAGCTCTCCGGTCCCCCGGTCGGCGTCGACCCAGCCGATCCCGCCGCAGTAGGGCCCTCGGGGCGCCGTTTCCAGCGCGTCGATGATCCGCAGCGCGCTGGACTTGGGTGCGCCGGTGACCGAGCCGGGCGGGAAGGCGGCGCCGAGCAGGTCGGCCCAGCCGGCCCCGTCCGCCAGCTCGCCCCGGACCGTCGAGACGAGGTGGACCAGCCCCGGGTGTTTCTCGAGGGCGCACAGGTCGGGCACCGTCACACTGCCTGTGGCGCACACCCGGCCGATGTCGTTGCGGACGAGGTCCACGATCATCACGTTCTCGGCGTAGTCCTTCTCCAGCAGGTCCGCCTCGGTGCGGCCGGTGCCCTTGATCGGCCCGGACTCGACGACCCGGCCCTCGCGACGCAGGAACAGCTCGGGGGAGGCGGTGGCGATCTCCACTCCGTGCCCGGGAAGCCGAATCGTTCCTGCGTACGGTGCCGGGTTGCCGCGGGCCAGCAGCGCGGTGAGGGCGTCCATATCCGCGCCCGGCGGGACGGGCGCCGAGAGCACCCGGCACAGGTTCGCCTGGTAGACGTCGCCGGCCGCGATGTGATCACGGATCCGCCGAACCGCGGCCGTGTACGCGGCGCGGTCGAGCGAGGACGTCCAGTCACCGGCGGCCGGTCCCCGCCATGCGCCGGGCACGTGAGCCGGTACGTCCGCCGTCCGGACCTGCGCGAAGCGTGCGCAGGTCAGACGGCCCTCGAAGTCGGCGCAGACGGCCCAGAAGCCGCTGGACTCCAGGGCCTCGGGATCGTCGGTGACATCGAGGAGCCCGGTGGCGACACGGTCGCCGAAGCGGGCGAGGTCAGGGAGGTCGAGCACGCAGCCGAGTCTATGGCGGGTGTCCCGCGGGTGACCGGGGGATGTCCCTTCAGCAGGCACTGCGACCTCCCTGAGCAGGGCAGGCGCAGCACGCTGCACAAACGCGTTTTTGTACTGGCCCGGGAATCCGCTAGAGTTCAACACGTCGCCGGGCCGCGCGAGCGGAACCGAAACGACAGGCGGACGTAGCTCAGTTGGTAGAGCGCAACCTTGCCAAGGTTGAGGTCGCGAGTTCGAACCTCGTCGTCCGCTCGAAGGAAGAGGGGACTTCCCGGTCCCCTGCACTCCTGGTGGAGTGGCCGAGAGGCGAGGCAACGGCCTGCAAAGCCGTCTACACGGGTTCAAATCCCGTCTCCACCTCCAAGGACGATTAGCTCAGCGGGAGAGCGCTTCCCTGACACGGAAGAGGTCACTGGTTCAATCCCAGTATCGTCCACTGGATCTCTCAAGATCCCGACCCGCGCGATTAGCTCAGCGGGAGAGCGCTTCCCTGACACGGAAGAGGTCACTGGTTCAATCCCAGTATCGCGCACGCAGTTCCCATGATCCGCTGCACTCGGTGGTCATGGCCCGAGGACGATTAGCTCAGCGGGAGAGCGCTTCCCTGACACGGAAGAGGTCACTGGTTCAATCCCAGTATCGTCCACACCACACAGGAGCCCCCGGCCGTTCTCGGCCGGGGGCTCCTGTGATGTCACGGCTCAGGACGAGAACAGCATGCGGCCGAAGCTCTTGTTGCGGTGATGGCCGTGGTGGCCGTGGTGGCCGTGGCCGCCGTGCGGGGCACCCCAGGCGGGGGCCGGAGGGGCGGGGTAGGCCTGCGGTGCGTGCGGTGCATGCGGGGCGGGCGGGGGCGGCGGCGGGGCCGCCTGGGACCACTGGGCCTCCAGACGGGTCAGCGACTCCAGCTCGCCGTAGTCGAGAAAGATCCCGCGGCAGCCGCTGCACTGCTCGATCTGGACACCGTTGCGGTTGTACGTGTGCATCGGCGCACGGCACTTCGGACACTGCATGGTCGTTCAACTCCTCGCCGGTCGGTCCTGCTTCACATCTCGCCAGGACAGACTCTGTCCCGCTGTGGTCGGTTGCACCCTACTTCGCGTGCTCCTGCGCCAACTGCGGCGGGAGGGTAGCCATTCGGTCACAGGCGTCCACGACCGACTGCTCCACTTCGTCCAGAGGACGGCCGGCCGCTGCCGCCTTGGCGACGGCCCGGGCCGCGGTCTGCGCGGTGAGGGCGCGGGCGGGGACGTCGAGGGCGGGCCAGGGATCGCCCTCGGCCGGGACGGCGGGGCCGCCGGCCTCCCGGTAGGCGGTGAGGAACCGGGTCCATTCGTCGGGCGGGAGCAGACCGCAGGCGTACCAGGCGGCGGGCCGGGCCAGGTCCCAGGCGGGGACGCCGACCCCGAGGTCGTCCACGTCTATCAGCAGCCAGGGGCCGTCGGCGGCGGGGTGGCGTATGAGCTGGCCGAGGTGAAGGTCGCCGTGGCAGAGGGTGCCGGTGTGCGGCATCGGGGTCTCGGCTCGGGCCCACGGCGGGAGGGTGGCCCAGGCCCGCAGGACGGGGGCGACTGCGGGATGCGGGCCGGCCTCACGTAGCCGTGCGATGGCCCGGGCCGCCTTGGCGGGGCCGCGCATGACGGGCAGGTCCGCCGAAGCCGGGGTGCGGTGGAGGCGGGCCAGGAGGGTGGCGGCGGCTTCCCAGGGTGCGGTGTCGGGATCGGCCGGGTCCACTGGTGTGCCGTACGGCCAGAACGTCACGAGGCGGCCGTGCAGGTCGACCGGGGCCGGGTCGAGTGGGGGGAGGAGGACCTCGGGGTGGGCGGCGGCGACGGCGAGACGACGGACCAGTTCGGCGGGGGTGGTGTCCGGGGGGTGGGCCTTCGCGACGGTGTCCGCGTGGCGTACGACGGTGCCGTCGGGGCGGTCCGCGAGCGTGACCGCGCCGCAGGGGCAGGCCGGCGAGCGGGTGTGTGCCGCGGCTCGGGCCTTGGCGGTGAGGGCGCGTATGAGCAGGTCGGGGGCGGGCGTCACGGGGCTCCCTGGGTGAGCGGTCTGGAGCGAGAGTACGCCCGCCGGACGCTCGGCTTCGGGTGCTCGGCGTCGGCGCTGACGTGGGGCGGGCGCACAGCTCGGTGCCGAGGCGCCGGCGCGACCATCCGTGCCGCCCTTTGAGCGGCACGATGACCCGCGGCGGCCGGCGGCACGTGAGCCGGGGCGCTGAGCGCACCCCAGGCGGAGCCGCGCGCCCCCGGCCGGCCGCCGGAGGGAAAAGCAATGCCGGCGCAGCTCCCCAGCTGCGCCGGCATTTTTTGCCGTCCGCCGCACCCCCGTCCCCACGGGGTTTCATGGTCGGGATGTCCCCGCCCGGACCGCTCTTCCGGGCCTGGGGTCGCCGCTCAGCGCCCCAGCATCTCTCCCACGGACGACGCCTGTGTGGCCACTGTCTCCCACCCGTCGAAGACGAGAAGGAGCAGGACCGCCAGGGGAAGGGCCATCAGCGTCGCCACCACCGGGTGGCGACGGCCCTGGCGGCGGCGGAACGCGGCGGCGTACACCTTGCGTCCCTCCTCGCGGAGCAGCGTCCGCGGAGCCGTCTGGGCCATGGCCCCTCTCCTGACCGATATCGGTTGTCGTCGGCAAGCGGCGGGCGTCTGACCTCGGGGGACGAGTGCTGCACCCGCCGCTTGACCTCAAATCTAGGCGTCCGGCCCTCCCCCGGCGTCATGCCCTCGTACCGATTGCCGGGCCTCCCGGAGGATGAGCCGCCACCTGCGATGTACTCCCCTGGGTGGAGACGGGGACACCGGTCTCAGGGTCTTCCCCGACGGGGCGCCCCGGTCAGCCCTCTTTGTCCGGGCTCTCCTCCCGAGGAACCGGCTGTTCCACCAGGGCCAGCACCCGATTCGCCATGAAGCGGGCGGTACGTACGACCGTTCCGCTACGGGTGACTTCGCTCACTTCCACGACACCTCGGCGTACCGCCGTCTCCACCCTGCGGCCCGCTCTGCTCGCCACCACCTCATACGTGCGCGTCGTGTCCCCCGCGTCCACGACTATCTCCACACGATCACCCTTCACAGGACCAATCCCCCTTCTGCGACGGGTGGTTGGGATCACTCGCCGCGCGAAGTCCGCCTCTTCGCGCCCTCCCTGACCACCTTTCAAGTCTCCCACCCACCACTGACAATCCATCACCCTGAGAGGGCGCGGCCTCTGCGCGCGGGCGGCCGTGGAAACGTAAGCTGTGGCTCGTCACAGGACCGGGCAGCGGGGATGAACATGGCGATGATGCGCCTGAGGCGCGAGGACCCGCGCGTCGTCGGCTCGTTCAAGCTTCACAGACGGCTCGGCGCGGGCGGGATGGGCGTGGTCTACCTGGGCTCCGACAAGAAGGGGCAGCGGGTCGCGCTCAAGGTCATCCGGCCCGACCTGGCGGAGGATCAGGAGTTCCGCTCACGGTTCGCCCGAGAGGTCTCGGCGGCCCGGCGGATCCGCGGGGGCTGCACGGCCCGGCTGGTGGCCGCCGACCTCGACGCGGACCGGCCCTGGTTCGCCACGCAGTACGTGCCCGGCCCCTCCCTGCACGACAAGGTCGCGGCAGAGGGGCCGCTCGGCGCGGCGGACGTCGCAGCCGTGGGCGCCGCCCTGTCGGAGGGCCTGGTCGCGGTGCACGAGGCCGGGGTGGTGCACCGGGACCTGAAGCCGTCCAACATCCTGCTGTCCCCGAAGGGGCCGCGGATCATCGACTTCGGCATCGCCTGGGCCACCGGCGCCTCGACGCTCACCCACGTCGGCACGGCGGTCGGCTCCCCCGGCTTCCTCGCGCCGGAGCAGGTGCGCGGCGCCGCCGTCACACCGGCCACGGACGTCTTCTCTCTCGGTGCCACGCTCGCGTACTCCTCGATGGGCGACTCGCCCTTCGGGCACGGCAGTTCCGAGGTGATGCTGTACCGCGTGGTGCACGAGGAGCCACAGCTGCACGGCGTGCCCGACGCGCTGGCCCCCCTCGTCCGGGCATGTCTGGCGAAGGACCCCGAGGAGCGGCCCAGCACGCTCCAGCTGTCGCTGCGCCTCAAGGAGATCGCGGCCCGGGAGTCGCAGGACCTCGCCGGCGTACGGCCGCCCGCGCCACGTGGTGCCGAGACCGAGCGGCTCGCCGACACCTACCCCGAGCGCGCCCGTCGTCCGCAGGGGCAGCAGGGTGCCGGGACGTCCGGGGCGCAGCGGGGCCGGGGCACTCCCCCGCCGCGCGGCTCCGCCCCGTCCCGGGACGGCCATCCGTCGCAGGACGGCTCGGCTTCCCAGAGCGGGGCCGGGTCGCGGGGCGGAGCCCGGGCGACCGGGGGCGGGAACCGGTCGACGGGGGGCGGGAACCGCGGCAGGACCCCGATGCGCGGGCCCGGTGCCTCGCGCGGCGGCACCCCGTCGCGGTCCGGGTCGCGGCCGACGCCCACCGGGCGCAACGGGACGCGGTCGGGCAGCGGCGGACGCTCCGCCCCGCACAGCGGCACCGGGCGTCCGCCGTCCAGGAACACGGGGACCAGGCTGCGGCCCGCCAATCCGCGGTTGCTGCGGCAGCGGCTGTTCGTGTTCGTCGTGGTGACGCTGCTGGTGGCGGTCGGTATCGCCCTGGTGCAGGGCTGTCAGGGCCCGGCGCGCGGGCTCGGCGGCGACGGGGGCGGGGTGCGCCAGGAGCGCGTTCAGCAGGGCCATGACCCGCGGGGCCTCGAGCCGTAGGGCTCCGGCCGCGGGACGAACATCGCTCGGAGTCGTCCTCTCCTGCGGCGCATCCTCGGCCCGCCCTCCGGAGCAGGCCGGCTGTTCAGCGGGTCGTCACAGCTCCGGCAGGATCCGTTCGAAGAACTCGCGGTCGCCGTCGAAGACCGGGTCCAGGGCCAGGAACTCCCGCGGGGTGACCCAGCGGGTCTCGGCGACCTCGCGCGGGTCGGGGACCACCTCGCCGGTGTCGGCGCGGGCGGTCCACCAGTGGAGGCGGAAGCGGTGGTCGTCGGTCTCCGACTCCCAGACCTTCGCCTCCGGTGCGACGGTGAGGCCGACCTCCTCGCGGACTTCCCGGACGACCGCCTGCTCCTGGGACTCGCCCGGCTCGACCTTGCCGCTGAGCGGCTGCCAGTAGCCGGGGCGGGCGACCGCCGGGCCGCGCCGGATCGCTAGCAGGCGCTCGCCGCGCAGGAGCACGGCGACGACGGCTTCGCGCTGCTCCATGGACCGGCCCTAGACCGGGGGCCGGCCGGTGGCCACGGCGTAGAAGGCCACGGCCGCAGCCGCGCCCACGTTGAGCGAGTCGACGCCGTGGGACATGGGGATGCGGACCCACTCGTCGGCGGCGACCAGGGCCTGGGTGGACAGGCCGTCGCCCTCGGCGCCGAGCATGAGGGCCACCCGGTCCATGGTGTGCGGCGCGGCCTCGTCGAGGGGCCGGGCCTTCTCGTCGGGGGTGAGGGCGAGGAGGGTGAAGCCCGCCTCGCGGACCGACTCCAGGCCCTTGGGCCAGGTGTCCAGACGGGCGTACGGGACGGAGAAGACCGCGCCCATGGAGACCTTCACGCTGCGGCGGTAGAGGGGGTCGGCGCAGTCCGGGGAGAGCAGGACCGCGTCCATGCCGAGGGCGGCGGCCGAGCGGAAGATCGCTCCGATGTTGGTGTGGTCGTTGACCGACTCCATGATGACGACGCGGCGGGCGCTCTGGAGGAGGTCGGCGGCGGTGGGCAGGGGTTTGCGCTGCATGGAGGCGAGCGCGCCGCGGTGCACGTGGTAGCCGGTGACCTGCTCGGCGAGCTCCGGACTGACGGCGTAGACCGGGGCGGGGAGTTCGTCGATGACGTCGCGCATGACGTCGACCCACTTGGCCGAGAGCAGCATGGACCGCATCTCGTAGCCCGCTTCCTTGGCCCTTCTGATGACCTTCTCGCCCTCGGCGATGAACAGGCCCTCGGCGGGTTCGCGCTTGCGGCGCAGTTCCACGTCGGTCAGGCCGGTGTAGTCGCGCAGACGCGGGTCGTCGGGATCCTCGACGGTGATGAGATCGGCCACAGGGTGATACTGCCTTGTCCTGGGTGCGGTGCCAACGGCTCGGTACGGGTTGTGTTACCCGGGGTTACTTTCGGGGCGCGGGGGCCGTGGGGCCGACCTTCACGACCTCGCCGATGACGATGACCGCCGGGGGCTTCACGTCTTCGGTCCGCACGGTCTCCGCGACCGTCGCGAGAGTGGCGTCGACGCGGCGCTGGCCGGCCGTCGTGCCCTCCTGGATCAGGGCGACGGGTGCGTCCGGGGACTTGCCGTGGGCGATGAGCGTCTCGGCGACCTTGCCGATCGTGCTGACCCCCATGAGGATCACCAGCGTGCCGGTCAGCTTCGCCAGGGACGGCCAGTCGACCAGGGAGCGCTCGTCGTCGGGGGCGATGTGGCCGCTGACCACGGTGAACTCATGGGCGACGCCCCGGTGGGTGACCGGGATGCCGGCGGCGCCCGGGACCGAGATGGAGCTGGAGATGCCCGGCACGACCGTGCACGGGATGCCGGCCTCGGCCAGGGCCTGGACCTCCTCCATGCCGCGCCCGTAGACGAAGGGGTCGCCGCCCTTGAGCCGGACGACCGACTTGCCCTTGCGCGCGTGCTCGATCAGGGCGTCGTTGATGGCTTCCTGGGCCATGAACCTGCCGAAGGGCAGCTTCGCCGCGTCGATCACCTCGACGCTCGGGGACAGTTCGGCGAGCAGGTCGCGGGGGCCGAGGTGGTCGGTGATGACCACGTCGGCCTCGGCGAGCAGGCGGCGGCCGCGCACGGTGATCAGGTCCGGGTCGCCGGGGCCGCCGCCGACCAGGGCGACTCCGGGTGTGCGAGTGCGGTGGTGCGGGGCGACGAGGGTGCCGTCGCGCAGGCCTTCGACGACCGCGTCGCGGATGGCGGCGGTGTGGCGGGGGTCGCGGCCCTTGGCGTCGGTGGTGAGGACGGCGACCGTGACGCCCTCGCTGTGGCCGGTCGCCGGGGTCCAGGCGGTCGCCCGGTCGGCGTCGTCGGAGCGGACGCACCAGACGCGGTGCCGCTCCGCTTCGGCCGAGGCGGCGGTGTTGGCCTCGGCGTCGCCGGTGGCGATGAGGGCGTACCAGGCGTCCGCGAGGTCGCCCTGCGCGTACGGGCGCTGCTGCCAGGTGATCTCGCCGGCGTCCGCCATGGCCTCGACCGAGGGGGTGGCCTCGGGGGACACGAGGAGGACGTCCGCGCCCGCCGCGATCAGTGCCGGGAGGCGGCGCTGGGCGACCTGGCCGCCGCCGAGGACGACCACACGGCGGCCGGTGAGGCGGAGGCCTACGGGGTAGGCGGGGTGTTCGGCCATGAGGTGAGGCTCCTGTTGCGGCGGTGGTTCGGTAGCCCTGACGTGCGGATTTTACGGCGCGGGGGTGCGGGGTGGCACAGGTGTCCGGTGGCTGGGCGTCGTCACCGGGTGCGGTGCGTGGGTCCGCCCCCACGCACCGCACCCGGGCCACGGGAGCCTTACTTCTCCGTCACTCCTGCCGAATCGAACGTCGCCACCTCGTGCATCGCCCTGGCCGTGCTCTGGACCAGCGGGAGGGCGAGCAGGGCGCCGGTGCCCTCGCCGAGGCGCAGGTCGAGGTCGACCAGGGGCCTCAGGCCCAGCTTGTTGAGGGCGGCGACGTGGCCCGGTTCGGCGCTGCGGTGGCCCGCGATGCACGCGGCCAGGACCTCGGGGGCGATCGCGCGGGCGACCAGGGCGGCGGCGCCGGCGCTGACGCCGTCCAGGATCACCGGCGTGCGCAGGGAGGCGCCGCCGAGGAGGAGACCGACGATGGCGGCGTGCTCGAAACCGCCGATCGCGGCGAGCACGCCGATCGGGTCGGCCGGATCCGGCTGGTGGAGTTCCAGGGCGCGGCGGACGACCTCGGTCTTGCGGGCGAGGGTCTCGTCGTTGATGCCGGTGCCACGGCCCGTGACCTCGGCCGGGTCCGCGCCCGTGAAGACGGAGATCAGGGCGGCGGACGCGGTGGTGTTCGCGATGCCCATCTCGCCGGTCAGCAGGGCCTTGTTGCCGGCGGCGACCAGGTCGCGGGCGGTCTCGATGCCGATCTCGATGGCCTGCTTGGCCTCCTCGCGGGTCATCGCGGGGCCGGTCGTCAGGTCGGACGTACCGGCACGGATCTTGCGGGGCAGCAGGCCCGGGGTGGCGGGGAGGTCGGCGGCGACGCCCACGTCCACGATGCAGACCTCGGCGCCGACCTGGGTGGCGAAGGCGTTGCAGACGGCACCGCCGCCGAGGAAGTTGGCCACCATCTGGGCCGTCACCTCCTGCGGCCAGGGGGTGACGCCCTGGGCGTGCACGCCGTGGTCGCCCGCGAAGATCGCGACGGCCGCGGGCTCCGGGATGGGCGGCGGGCACTGGCGGGACAGGCCGGACAGCTGCGCGGAGATGATCTCCAGCATGCCCAGCGCACCGGCCGGTTTGGTCATACGCTTCTGGCGCTCCCACGCCTCGCCGAGCGCCTTGGCGTCCAGCGGGCGGATCTGCGCGACGGTCTCGGCGAGCAGGTCGTGGGGCTCCTCTCCGGGCAGGGCACGGCGGCCGTATGTCTCTTCGTGCACGACCCAGGACAGCGGGCGGCGCTTGGACCAGCCTGCCTGCAGCAGCTCGGGCTCGTCCGGGAACTCGTCGACGTAGCCGACGCACAGGTAGGCGATGATCTCCAGGTGCTCGGGCAGGCCGAGGGCGCGGACCATCTCGCGCTCGTCGAAGAAGCTGACCCAGCCGACGCCGAGGCCTTCGGCGCGGGCGGCGAGCCAGAGGTTCTCCACGGCCAGGGCCGCCGAGTAGGGGGCCATCTGGGGCTGGGTGTGACGGCCGAGGGTGTGGCGGCCGCCGCGGGTCGGGTCGGCGGTGACGACGATGTTCACCGGTGTGTCGAGGATGGCCTCGATCTTCAGTTCCTTGAACTGCTTCGCCCGGCCCTTGGGGAGGGACTTCGCGTAGGCGTCGCGCTGGCGCATGGCCAGTTCGTGCATCGCGCGCCGGGTGTCGGCGGAGCGGATGACGACGAAGTCCCACGGCTGCGAGTGGCCGACGGAGGGCGCGTGGTGGGCGGCCTCGAGGACGCGCAGCAGCACCTCGTGCGGGATGGGGTCGTTGCGGAAGCCGTTGCGGATGTCGCGGCGTTCACGCATGACCTTCAGGACGGCCTCACGCTCGGCGGGGTCGTAGCCGGGGGCGGCGGGACCGGTGGACTGTCGTGCTTCTGCCACAGCGGCCGCGCTCTCTTCGTCTCGGCGTTCCTGGTCCGCCAGGTCTTCCTGTTCGGCGGCCCGGGTGTCCAGGTCGTCGGCGTTCTGGGCGAGTTCGGCGTCGCCGTCGCGGGGAGCCGGGACGGTGGCCGCGGGTGCGGGGGGCTCCGGCGTCTCGGGCTGCGCCGGCCGGGACTGCTGCGGGCCCTGCACGGGCTGCCCGGCCTGCTCTTCCGCGGCCGGGGCGGGGAGTACGACGGTGACGTCCTCGGTGGGTGCCGGGGTCTCGGGGGCGGTTCCCTCAAAGGCGGGGCCGGGCTCGACGGGTTCGGCGGCGGGGGCGGCTGTGACCGCCTCGGGTGCCTGAGCCGGAGCTGCCTCTTCGGCGGCGGGGGCGGGGTCGGGCACGGGGGCCTCGGG
>NZ_JNXD01000015.1:0-222502 GCF_000725785.1 Streptomyces flavovariabilis
GGCGCCGCGTATCCCTCTCGTCTCCAACGTGACCGGTGGGATGGCCACCGCCGAGGAGCTGTGCGACCCGGGTTACTGGGTGCGGCACGTCCGTGCGGCCGTCCGTTTCGCGGACGGGGCCGGCACGCTCGCCGAGCAGGGCATCCGTACCCTGATCGAACTCGGCCCGGACGGCGTCCTGTCCGCGATGGGCCAGGACATCATCGACGGGTCGTTCATTCCCTCCCTCCGCGCCGACCGACCCGAGGGGCACACGCTGACCTCCGCCGTCGCCCGGGCGCACGTCGAGGGCGTCGGGGTGGACTGGGCGGCGTTCTTCGCAGGCCGCGGCGCCGAGCCGGTCGAGCTGCCGACCTACGCCTTCCAGCATCAGCGGTACTGGCTGGAGGTCGGTGTCTCCTCGAGCAACGTCGAGCTGGCCGGCATGAGCGCCGCGGACCATCCGCTGCTGGGCGCGGCGGTGGAGACCCCCGGCACCGGTGGGCTGTTGTTCACCGGCCGGCTGTCGCTGGACACCCATCCGTGGCTGGCGGACCACGCCGTCCTGGGCTCGGTGCTGCTGCCCGGCACCGCCTTCGTGGAGCTGGCCATCCGGGCCGGGGACCAGGTCGACTGCGGTCATCTGGAGGAACTGACCCTGGAGACGCCGCTGATCCTGCCTGAACGCGGAGCGGTCCAGGTGCAGTTGGCGGTCGGCGGGCCGGACGGCTCCGGCGCGCGGGCACTGAGCATCCACTCGCGTACGGCGGGCCGGGCGTGGACGCGCCACGCGAGTGGCCGGCTGGCTCCGGCCCGGCCGGTTCCGCCGGCCGAGCCGGCCGCCTGGCCGCCGGCGGACGCGGCCCCGGTGGCGGTCGAGGGACTGTACGACGGGTTCGCCGCCGCCGGGCTGGAGTACGGGCCGGCGTTCCAGGGCGTGCGCGCGGTGTGGACGCGGCCCGGTGAGGTGTTCGCCGAGGTCGCGCTGGACGAGGAGGTCGCGGAGGCGGCCGGCGAGTTCGGACTGCATCCGGCGCTGCTGGACGCGGCACTGCACGCGGTGGCCCTGGGCGATCTCGTCGAGGGGACCGGCCGGGCCCGGCTGCCCTTCGCCTGGACGGGCGTGAGCCTGCACGCCGGGGGCGCCCGGTCGGTGCGGGTACGGCTGTCCCGGGTCGGCGCGGACACGGTGTCCCTCACGGTCACCGACCCGGCCGGTGTCCCCGTGGCGAACGTCGACGCGCTGTCCCTGCGGCCGGTGCACGCCGGGCAGATGGACGCGGCTCGGGGCGGTGCCCGGGAATCCCTGTTCCGCGTCGAGTGGGTGCCGCTGCCCGAGCGGCAGCAGACGGCGGAGGACGCGGCCCGCTCCTGGGCCGTCGTGGGCGACGACGCGTTCGGTGTCGCCGCCGCGTTCGGCCCGGACGGCCCGGGTCCGGACGTCCGTCCGGACCTCGCCGCGCTCGACGGGCCGGTGCCCGACGTGGTGTTCGCCTGTGCCGGCGGCGAGACCGCGGCCGGTGATGTGCACGAGGCGGCCGTCGCCGCCCTGACGCTGGTGCAGTCGTGGCTGGACGAGGAGCGGTTCGCGTCCTCGCGGCTGGTCCTGGTGACCCGGGGCGCCGTCGGGGACGGGCTGTCAGACCTGGCGGGCGCGGCCGTATGGGGCCTGGTGCGCTCGGCGCAGTCGGAGAACCCCGGCCGTTTCGTCCTCCTCGACCTGGACGCGGAAGCCGTCCCCATCGGGTCGCTGGGCGCGGCGCTCGGCACGGACGAACCCCAGCTGGCCGTGCGCGAGGGCCGTGTCCTGGTGCCGAGACTGGCCCGGGTGACGGCCCCCGCCGAGACCGCCCCGGCCGCGGCGGAGAGCGACGGCACGGTGCTGGTGACCGGTGGTACGGGCGCCCTCGGCGCGGTGCTCGCACGCCATCTGGTGACCGAACGCGGGGTACGTCGGCTGCTGCTGACCAGCCGGCGGGGCGAGGCCGCGCCGGGGGCGGCGGAACTGGTGGCCGAACTGACCGGTCTGGGCGCCTTCGTGCGGGTCGCCGCCGTGGACGTGGCGGACGCGCGTGGAACCTGCACGAGCTGACACGCGACGCGCACCTCACCACCTTCGTGCTGTTCTCGTCCGTGGCGGGCGTCATGGGCGGCGCCGGACAGGCCAACTACGCGGCGGCGAACGCCTTCCTCGACGCGCTCGCCCAGCTCCGCACCGCCTCCGGCCTGCCCGGCCGGTCCCTGGCCTGGGGACCGTGGGACGAGGCCGGCGGCATGGCGGACGCGCTGACCGACAGCGACCTTCAGCGGATGGCCCGTTCGGGTCTGCATCCGCTGTCCGCCCGGCAGGGCACCGCGCTGTTCGACCGCGCGGCCGCCGTCGACGAGCCCGTCCTGGTGCCCATGCACCTCGACCTCGGCACCCCGGGCACCGTTGCGGAAGCCGCGGACGTACCGGCCCTGCTGCGGGGCCTGGTGCGCGGGCCCGCCCGGCGCCGGCTCGCCGCGGAGGAGTCCGCCACCGGCTCGGCGCTGGCCCGAGGGCTCGCCGGACTCGACCCGGCGGAGCAGGAACGGCGGCTGCTGGAACTGGTCCGCACCCATGTGGCCGCGGTACTGGGCCACGCCTCGGCGGACGCCGTCGAAACCGAACAGGCCTTCCGGGACGCCGGGTTCGACTCGCTGACCGCCGTGGAGCTGCGCAACCGGCTCACCAAGGCCGCCGGGCTGCGACTGCCCGCGACCCTGGTCTTCGACTATCCGACGCCGCTGGCGCTGGCGCGGATGCTGCGCGACGAACTCGTCGGCGCGGAGACCGAGACGACGCCGCCGACCCGCAGCACCGCGCCGGCCGCCGACGAGCCCATCGCGATCATCGGCATGGCCTGCCGCTATCCGGGCGGAGTGACCTCCCCGGACGAGCTGTGGCAGCTGGTGGCCACCGGCGCCGACGGCGTGAGCGTCTTCCCCGCCGACCGTGGCTGGGACGTCGAGTCGCTGTACGACCCGGAGCTGTCCCGCCCCGCCACCTCGTACACCAACGAGGGCGGATTCCTCTACGGCGCCGCCGAGTTCGACCCGGCCTTCTTCGGCATCAGCCCGCGCGAGGCCCTGATGATGGACCCGCACCAGCGGCTGCTGCTGGAGACCTCGTGGGAGGCCATCGAGCACGCGGGCATCGACCCGGCCTCCCTCAAGGGCAGCCGTACCGGGGTCTTCGCCGGAGTGATGTACCACGACTACGGCGTGCTCCTGGCGCAGGCCTCCGACGAAGACACCGAAGGCGACGTCGGCGGCGCCGGCAGCTCCGGAAGCGTCGCCTCCGGCCGGGTGTCGTACACCCTCGGCCTCGAGGGCCCGGCGGTCACCATCGACACCGCCTGCTCCTCGTCGCTGGTCACCCTGCACCTGGCCGCGCAGGCGCTGCGGTCGGGGGAGTGCTCGATGGCCCTCGCCGGTGGTGTGACCGTCATGTCCACCCCGCGCACCTTCGTCGAGTTCTCCCGGCAGCGTGCGCTCTCCCCGGACGGGCGCAGCAAGTCCTTCTCGGACGACGCCGACGGCACCGGCTGGGGCGAGGGCGTCGGCATGTTGCTCGTGGAGCGGCTCTCCGACGCCCGCCGCAACGGCCACCCGGTCCTGGCGATCGTGCGCGGCAGCGCCGTCAACCAGGACGGCGCCTCCAACGGGCTCACCGCGCCGAACGGACCGGCCCAGCAGCGGGTGATCCGGCAGGCGCTGGACAACGCCGGACTGTCCGTGGCGGACGTCGACGCGGTGGAGGCGCACGGCACCGGCACCAAGCTGGGCGACCCGATCGAGGCGCAGGCGCTGCTCGCCACCTACGGGCGGCGCGAGGCGGACGCCGAACCGCTGTATCTCGGCTCCATCAAGTCCAACATCGGCCACGCGCAGGCCGCCGCGGGCGCCGCCGGAATCATCAAGATGGTGATGGCGTTGCGGCACCGGGCCCTGCCGCGCACCCTGCACGTCGGCCGGCCGACCTCGCAGGTCGACTGGGAGTCCGGGGCTGTCGAGCTGCTCACCGAGGCACGCGACTGGCCCGCCGTGGACCGGCCGCGCCGGGCGGCCGTGTCGTCCTTCGGCGTCAGCGGTACGAACGCGCACGTCATCCTGGAGGAACCGCCCCCCGCGGACCGGCGCCCCGCCGACCACGGGCCCGGCGAGGACACGGCACCGGTCGTGCCCTGGCTGCTCTCCGCCAGGACCGCGGCGGGCGTACGTGCCCAGGCCGCCCGGTTGCGGGCCCACCTGGAGCGGCACCCGCGGCTGCGCCCGCTGGACGTGGGCCACTCGCTGCTCACCGGGCGTACCGTGTTCGACCACCGCGCGGTCGTGGTGGGCACGGAGCCTGCCGCATTCCTGGAGCGGCTGGCCGCCCTCGCCGACGGCCGCGAGCTGCCCGGAGCGGCCCGTGGCGGCACCGGCGCGGGGACCGGAGGCGGCCCGGTGTTCGTCTTCCCCGGCCAGGGCACCCAGTGGCAGGGAATGGGGCTCGAACTGCTCGACGCCTCCCCGGTGTTCGCCGAGCGGATGACGGAGTGCGCCGCCGCGTTCGCCCCGTTCCTCGACTGGTCCCTGATGGACGTGCTGCGCGGCGTGCCCGGAGCACCGGACCTCGACCGGGTGGACGTGGTCCAGCCGGTGCTGTTCGCGGTGATGGTGTCGCTGGCCGAAGTGTGGCGCGCGCACGGCGTGCGGCCCTCGGCCGTCGTCGGCTACTCGCAGGGCGAGATCGCCGCCGCCTGCTTCGTGGGCGCGCTGTCCCTGGAGGACGCGGCCCGCGTGGTCGCGCTGCGCAGCCGCATGCTGGCCGAGAACCTGGCCGGCCGGGGCGGTGTCGCCTCCGTGATGATCTCCAGCGAAGAGGCGGCCCGCCGCGTCGCCCGCTGGGACCGGGCCCTGTCCGTGGCCGGCGTCAACGGTCCCAAGGCCGTCACCATCGCCGGCGACGAGCAGGCGCTGGCCGAGCTGGTCGACGAGTGCCAGGCGGACGGCATCCGGGTGCGGGTCATCCCCGCCTCGGTGCCCAGCCACTGCCCGCAGGTAGAGCCCCTGCGCGAACCCCTGCTGGAACTGCTCGCCCCGGTGACCGCCCGGTCGACGGACATCCCGTTCTACTCGACGGTGACCGGCGGGATCGTCGACACCGCCGAGCTGACCGCCGAGTACTGGTACCGCAACATGCGCGGCACCGTGCTGTTCGAGCCCGTCGTCCGCCGACTGCTGGCGGACGGGTACCGCACGTTCCTGGAGAGCTCCCCGCACCCGATGCTGACGGTCGCGGTGCAGCAGATCGACGGCGACGCGACCGTGATCGGCACGATCCGCCGCCGGGAGGGCGGCCTGGACCGCTTCCTCGCCTCCCTGGGCGAGGCGCATGTCGCGGGCCTGCCGGTCGACTGGCGGCCGGTCTTCGCGGACCGGGGCGCCCGCCCGGTGCCCCTGCCCACCTACGCCTTCCAGCACCAGTCGTACTGGCCGCAGCTGCCGCACGCGACCGCCGGTGACGTCACCGCGGCCGGGCTGGCCGCCGCCGGCCATCCGCTGCTCGGCGCCACCGTGGAACTGCCCGACTCCGG
Organism: Streptomyces flavovariabilis; assembly: GCF_000725785.1. Classification (NCBI taxonomy): domain Bacteria; kingdom Bacillati; phylum Actinomycetota; class Actinomycetes; order Kitasatosporales; family Streptomycetaceae; genus Streptomyces; species Streptomyces flavovariabilis. The sequence continues at coordinate 5,583 of NZ_JNXD01000015.1, forward strand.
CGGCCTGCTGTTCACCGGACGGCTGTCGCTCGACACCCACCCGTGGCTCGCCGACCACGCCGTCGCCGGAGTGGTGCTGGTACCCGGCACCGCCTTCGTCGAGCTGGCCGTCCGCGCCGGCGACCACGTCGGCTGCGACCGGCTGGACGAACTCACCATCGAGGCCCCGCTGGTGCTGCCCGAACACGGCGCCGTCCAGGTCCGGCTGACCGTCGGCGAGGCCGACACCGCCGGACGCCGCCCGCTGACCGTCCATTCCCGCTCCGCGGGCGCCCAGGACACCGCGACCGGCGAACCCTGGACCCGCCACGCCACCGGTCTGCTCGCCGTCGGCGCCGTGCCCGCCCCCGCCGGGACGGGCCTCTGGCCGCCCGCCGGTGCCGTGCCCGTCCCCGTGGACGGCCTGTACGAGCGGCTGGCGGTCGACGGCGTCGACTACGGCCCGGCGTTCCAGGGCCTGCGGGCCGTCTGGCAGGACGGTGCGGACGTACTCGCCGAAGTCGCCCCCGACCAGCGGACCGGCGCCGACGCGGCACACTTCGGGCTGCACCCGGCACTGCTGGACGCCGCGCTGCACGCGATCGGCCCCGGCGGACTGCTCACCGACCAGGACAGCATCCGGCTGCCGTTCTCCTGGTCCGGCGTGTCACTGCACACGGCCGGCGCGGGAGCGCTGCGCGTCCGGCTGTCGCCGGCCGGCCCGGACACGGTGTCCCTCACCGTCGCCGACGCATCCGGCTCACCGGTCGCCTCGGTGGAGTCGCTGGTGCTGCGCCCGGTGACGGCCGACACGTTCGCGGGCGCACGCGCCGGGCACCACGACAAGCTGTTCCGGCTCGGCTGGGCGGCCCTGCCCGAGACGTCCGCCCGCCCGGCCGTGGCGCCGGGCTCCTGGGCGGTCCTCGGCTCCGACGAGCTGCGCCTCGCCGAGAACCTCAAGGCCGTGGGCGCCCCGCCCGGCGCCTACCCCGACCTGGCCGCGCTCGCCGAAGCCGTCGGCGCGGGCGCCCCGGTGCCGGAGACGGTGCTGGTGGCCGCCGGCGGATCGCGGACGCCGGAACGGACGGGCGCGGAGGGCCCCCAGCCGCCGGACGCGGTGCACACCGCCGCGCACGACGCGCTGAACCTGGCCCAGTCCTGGCTGGCCGACCCGCGCCTGGCCACCGCCCGGCTGGTCGTGGTGACCCGCGGCGCGGTCGCCGCGCACCCCGATGACAGCGTGCCGGACCTCGCCGGCGCCGCCGTGTGGGGACTGATCCGGTCGGCACAGACCGAGAACCCGGACCGGTTCGTCCTCCTCGACCTCGACGACCGGGAACCCTCCTGGCGAGCCCTGCCCGCCGCCCTCGCCGCCGGCGAACCCCAACTGGCTCTGCGGGACGGCACCGCGCACGCCGCCCGCCTCACCCGGGTCACCGCCTCACCGCCGGACCCGGCCGGGCCGGACACACCGGCGGACGGCACGGGAACCGGCCTCGCCGCCCGCCCCGGCGGCACCGTCCTGATCACCGGCGGTACCGGCGCCCTTGGCAGCCTGGTAGCCCGCCACCTCGTCACCGCCCGCGGCGTCCGTGACCTGCTGCTCACCAGCAGGCGCGGACCGGCCGCCGACGGCGCCGCCGAACTGGCCGCGGAACTCACCGGACTGGGCGCCCGCGTGACGGTCGCCGCCTGTGACACCTCCGACCGGGAAGCGCTGGCCGCGCTGCTGGCCGGCATCCCCGAGGAGCATCCGCTGACCGCCGTGGTGCACGCCGCCGGCGTGCTCGACGACGGCGTGATCGGCTCCCTCACCCCCGAGCGGGTGGACCGGGTGCTGCGCCCCAAGGTGGACGCCGCCTGGCACCTCCACACCCTCACCAGGGACCTGGAGCTGTCGGCGTTCGTCCTCTTCTCCTCCGCGGCCGGTGTCTTCGGCGGCCCCGGCCAGGGCAACTACGCGGCGGCCAACGCCTATCTGGACGCCCTGGCCCACCACCGCCGGGCCCACGGGCTGGCGGCCACCTCCCTCGCCTGGGGCCTGTGGGCCGACGAGACCGGCGTCAACAGCGGCATGGCCGACACCATCGGCGACGTCGACATACGCCGTATGACCCGCTCGGGCATGACCGGCCTGTCCGCGCAGGAGGGCCTGGCCCTGCTGGACCTCGCCGACACCCTGGACGAGGCCCTGCTGGTGCCGACCCGCCTCGACCTCGCCCCGGGCGGCGCGGGCGCCGTACCGCCGCTGCTGCGCGACCTGGTCCGCGGCCGGGCCCGGCGCACCGCACAGGAGCAGACCGACACGGACGGCACCGCCCTGCGCGACCGGCTGCTGGGCGTACCCGCCCAGGACCGCGCCCGGGTGCTGCTCGACGTGGTCCGCGGCCAGGTCGCCGACGTCCTCGGACACACCTCCGCGGACGCCGTGGAACCCGACCAGGCCTTCAGCGAACTCGGCTTCGACTCGCTGACCGCCGTGGAACTGCGCAACCGGCTCAACCAGGTCACCGGGCTGCGGCTCACCGCGACCGTGGTCTTCGACCATCCCAACCCCAACCGGCTCGCGGACCAGCTCCTCGCCGACCTGGACCTGGAGGAGCCCACGGCGACGGCACCGCTGCTCGCCGAACTCGCCCGCATGGAGTCGGCCCTAGCCACGATCAGCCCGGACGACTTCGCCGAGGTCGCCCCGGACGACACCGCCCACGAGGAGATCACCGTGCGGCTTCAGACGCTGCTCGCCAAGTGGAGCCGCTTCCGCACCGAGCCGGAACCCGCGCAGACCACCCGCAGCCTGGACACGGCCACCGCCGACGAGCTGTTCGACTTCATCGACGGCGAGCTCGGGGAGCTGTGAGCGATGCCCTGCACCTTTGACGACGATCCGCGAGGAGCGACGAGTACGTGATGAATGAGGAAAAGCTCCTCGGCTATCTCCGCCGTGTGACCGCCGACCTGCAGGAGGCGAAGCTGCGCGTGCGCGAGCTGGAGGCCGGCAGCCGGGAGCCGATCGCCATCGTGGGCATGGCCTGCCGCTACCCCGGCGGCGTCATGTCCCCCGAGGACCTGTGGCGGTTGGTCTCCGAGGGCACCGACACCGTGTCCGGCCTTCCCGAGGACCGTGGCTGGGACGTGGACAACCTCTACGACCCCGACCCGGACCGCATCGGCACCGCCTACGCCCGCGAAGGCGCCTTCCTGTACGACGCCGCGGACTTCGACCCCGCCCCGTTCGGCATCTCGCCGCGCGAGGCGCTGGCCACCGACCCCCAGCACCGCCTGCTGCTGGAGACCTCGTGGGAGGCGTTCGAACGGGCCGGCATCGCCCCGTCCGCACTGAAGGGCAGCCGCACCGGCGTGTTCGCCGGGGTGATGTACCACGACTACGCCGCCCGGCTGCGCGCCGTGCCCGACGACGTCGCCGGCTACATCGGCAACGGCAACTCGGGCAGCATCGCCTCGGGGCGGCTGGCGTACACCTACGGGCTGGAAGGCCCCGCGGTCACCCTCGACACCGCCTGCTCGTCCTCGCTGGTCGCCCTCCACCTCGCCGCCCAGGCGCTGCGCTCCGGGGAGTGCACCATGGCCCTGGCCGGCGGCGTCAGCGTGATGGCCTCTCCGGTGACCCTGCTGGAGTTCTCCAGGCAGCGGGGCCTCGCACCGGACGGCCGGGTGAAGGCGTTCGCCGCCGCCGCCGACGGCACCGGCCTCGGCGAGGGCGTCGGCATGCTGCTGCTGGAACGGCTCTCCGACGCCCGCCGCAACGGCCGCCCGATCCTGGCCGTCGTGCGCGGCACCGCCGTCAACCAGGACGGCGCCTCCAACGGTATGACGGCCCCCAACGGCCCCTCCCAGCAGCGCGTCATCCGCCAGGCCCTCGCCGACGCCCGGCTCTCCGCCGACGAGATCGACGCGGTGGAGGCCCACGGCACCGGCACCCGGCTGGGCGACCCCATAGAAGCCCAGGCCCTGCTGGCCACGTACGGCCAGGACCGGGCCGGGGGACGACCGCTGTGGCTGGGCTCGTTGAAGTCCAACATCGGCCACACCCAGGCGGCCGCCGGTGTCGCCGGTGTCATCAAGATGGTGATGGCGATGCGGCACGGCCGGCTGCCGCACACCCTGCACGTGGACGAGCCCTCACCGCAGGTGGACTGGTCCGCGGGCGCGGTCGAGCTGCTGACCGAGGCGCGGGAGTGGCCGGAGAGCGGGCGACCCCGCCGGGCCGCCGTGTCCTCCTTCGGCATCAGCGGCACCAACGCGCACGCCGTGGTGGAGCAGGCTCCCGCCGCCGACCCTGCCGACACCCCGCAGCCCACCGTCCGCACCACCACCGTGCCCTGGGTGCTCACCGCCAAGTCCGAGGAAGCCCTGCGCGCCCAGGCTCGCCGCCTGCGCACGCACCTGGACCTTCACCCGGACGGCACACCCCAGGACATCGGCCTGTCCCTGGTGACCTCCCGCACCCTCATGGGCCACCGTGCCGCCGTCGTGGCCTCGGACCGGAACGCCTTCGCGGCCGGCCTGACAGCACTCGCCGAGGGCGGAGAGGCGCCGGGCGTGGTACGAGGGGACGTCTCCCGCCGGGGCGAATCCGCGTTCCTGTTCACGGGGCAGGGGTCGCAGCGGGTTGGTATGGGCCGGGAGTTGTATGGGGCGTTTCCGGTGTTCGCGGAGGCGTTCGATGCGGTGTGTGCGGCCCGCCGGTGGTGCGATGATGGCCGTGCAGGCGAGCGAGGCCGAGGTCGTCGAGGCACTGACCGATGCCGTGTCGATCGCTGCTGTCAACGGGCCCGAGTCCGTGGTGATTTCGGGCGATGAACGCGAAGTCCTCGAGGTTGTGGAGCAGTTCGCTCAGCAGGGTCGCAAGTCCAAGCGCCTGACGGTTTCCCATGCCTTCCACTCCTCGCACATGGAGCCGATGCTGGAGGAGTTCCGTCAGGTGGCGGAGAAGCTGTCGTTCCACGCGCCGCGTATCCCCGTCGTTTCGAACGTGACGGGCCGCGCGGCCACCGCCGAGGAGCTGTGCGACCCGGGTTACTGGGTGCGGCACGTCCGTGCGGCGGTGCGCTTCGCGGACGGGGTGCGGGCGCTGGCCGAGCAGGGTGTGCGGACGTTCATCGAGCTGGGCCCGGACGGTGTCCTGTCCGCGATGGGCCAGGACAGTGTCGACGCAGTGTTCGGCCGACCACACCGTGACCGGGGTGGTGCTGCTGCCCGGCACGGCCCTGGTGGACGTGGCACTGCGGGCCGGGGAGGGGCTGGGCTGTGGTGAGCTGAGCGAGCTCACGCTGCGGGCGCCGCTGGTCCTGCCGGAGCGGGGGGCGGTCGCCCTCCAGGTGCTCGTGGGCGCTCCGGACGAGCACGGCTCCCGGCTCGTACGGGTCTACTCACGGGCGGCGGGTGCCGACGGTGAGGCCGAGTGGACGCTCAACGCGGAGGGCCTGCTCTCCGCGTCGAGCCCCGATGCCGCGTTCCCGTGGGCACCGGGGGAGTGGCCGCCGGCCGGGGCCGAGCCGCTGCGGGTGGACGGGCTGTACGAGCGGCTGGCCGACGGCGGGCTGGAGTACGGGCCCGCCTTCCAGGGGCTGCGGGCCGCCTGGCGGCTCGGTGACGAGGTGTACGCGGAGGTGGAGGCGCCGCAGCCGGTGAGGGACACCACCGAGGGCTTCGGGCTTCATCCGGCGCTGCTGGACACGGCGATGCACGGACTGAACCTCGGAGGACTCCTGGCCGACGACGGCCGGGGGCGGCTGCCGTTCTCCTGGAACGGGGTGAGGCTGCACCGCGCGGGGGCGACCACACTGCGGGTACGGCTGGCCCCGGCCGGGCCGGACACGGTGTCGTTCGCGGCCGTCGAGTCCTCGGGAGCCCCGGTGGCGTCCGTGGACGCCCTGGTACTGCGGCCGGTCAGTGCCGAGCAGGTGCAGGCCGGTGCCTACCGGAGGTCGCTGTTCCGGCTGGAGTGGACGCCGCTCGCCGCGGGAGAGGCCCGCGCCTCCCGGTGCGCCCTGCTGGGCCCCGACGACACCGGATTGCGGCGCGCGTTCACGGACGCGGGCGGTGCCGTGGAGCGGCACGCCGACCTCACGGCGCTCGAGGCCTGTCTGCGGGAGCCCGGTGCCGTGGTCCCGGACCTGGTCCTGGCCGGCGTGGCGGAGCCCGCGGGTGACGAGAGCCCGGTGGAGCGCGCGCACCGGCTGGCACGAGACGTCCTAGGCCTGCTCCAGTCGTGGCTTGCGGACGAACGGTTCGCCTCAGCCCGGCTGGTGGTGGTCACCCGGGGCGCGGCGGCACCGCCCGTCACGGATCCGGCAGCCGCGACCGTCTGGGGGCTGGTGCGTTCCGCGCAGGCCGAGCACCCCGGCCGGTTCGTCCTGCTGGACCTTGACGACGCCCAGGAGTCCGGCGCCGCGGTGCCCACCGCCCTCGGCACCGACGAACCACAGCTGATAATCCGACAGGGTGTGGCGTCGGTGGCCCGGTTCACCCGGGCAGCGGTCACCGGCCCGGCCGAGGCCCGGCCCGGGGCGCACGGCACGGTGCTCGTCACCGGTGGCACCGGAGCGTTGGGCGCCCTGGTGGCGCGGCATCTGGTGGCCGATCGCGGCGTACGGCGGCTCCTGCTCACCAGCAGACAGGGCGAGGCCGCCCCGGGCGCCGCCGAACTGGTCGCGGAGCTGGAGGCACTGGGCGCGTCCGTGACCGTGGCCGCGGTCGACGTCGCCGACCGGGAAGGGCTGGGCGCGGTACTGGCCGCCGTACCGCGGGAGCATCCGCTGACCGGCGTGGTGCATACGGCGGGTGTGGTCGCGGACGGCGTGATCGGCTCGCAGACCCCGGAGCGGCTGGCCTCGGTGCTCCGGCCCAAGGTGGACGGCGCCTGGCATCTGCACGAGCTGACCGCCGACGCGGACCTCTCCCTGTTCGTGCTGTTCTCGTCGCTGGCCGGCACGCTGGGCGGCGCCGGACAGGGCAACTACGCCGCGGCGAACGCCTTCCTGGACGCGCTGGCCCTGCACCGGCGGGCGAGCGGCCGCCCCGCGGTCTCCCTGGCGTGGGGCATGTGGGCGCGGCTCAGCGGGATGACCGAGGGGCTGGGCGAGGCGGAGCTGCAGCGGCTGCACCGGGCGGGCCTGGGCGCGCTGTCGGACCAGGAGGGTCTGGCGCTGTTCGATGCGGCGAGCACCGGCGAGGACGCCACGCTCGTCCCCATGCGGTTCGACCCCAGCGGCCTCGGTGGGGAGTCGCCGGCCGGTCTGCTGCCTCCGCTGCTGCGGGACCTGGTCCGGGCCCCGGCACGCCGGGCGCGGCCCACCGCGGAGACCGGCGGCCTGCGACGGGCACTCGCGGAGATGCCGCAGGCCGCGTGGGAGGAGTTCCTCGGCACGGCGGTGCGCGACCAGGTCGCGGCGGTGCTCGGCCACTCCTCCGGAGCGGTGATCGATGCCGATCAGCCGTTCACGGACATGGGCTTCGACTCGCTCGGTGCCATCGAACTGCGCAACCGGCTCACCGCCGCGGGCGGCGTCCCGTTGCCGGCCACGCTGATCTTCGACCATCCGACGCCGGCCGAGGTAGCCGCGCATCTGCGCGGGTTGCTGGCGACGGCCGCCACCGAGGACGCCGGGCCGCAGACCGTGCCGCCCGCCGGCGCGTCCTCGCAGGCCGGCTCCGTGGAGGCGCTGTTCCGGCAGGCCTGCGAGGCCGGGCAGTACAAGGACGGCGTGGAGCTGCTGATGGCGGCCTCCCGGGTCCGTCCCGCCTTCGACGCGGCGGACGCGGCCCGGCGCGCGCCGAAGCCGGTGCGGCTCTCCCACGGGCCGCGACGGCCGTCGCTGGTCTGCTTCGCCGCCCCGGTGGCGCTGTCCAGCGCCCACCAGTACGCGCGGTTCGCGACGGCCTTCCACGACGTCAGGGACGTGTCGGTGCTGGTGCCGACCGGCTTCTCCGACGGGGAGGCGCTGCCGCGGTCGGTCGAGGCGGCCGTCGCCGCCCAGGCGGACGCGGCACTGGCCTGCGCCGACGGGGGACCGATGGTGCTGGTCGGGCACTCCTCGGGTGGATGGCTCGCGCACGCCGTGGCCGCGCGGCTGGAGAGCGTCGGCGTGGTGCCCGACGGTGTGGTGCTGCTGGACACCTATCTGCCCGGCAACGACGTCGTCGACGGCTTCGCCTCGGTCTTCATGGACAGCATGTTCGACCGGGAGGGGCTGGTGGACGGGGTGGACTTCACCCGGCTGACCGCGATGGGCGCCTACTTCCGGCTCTTCGCGGACTGGGAACCGGCCGGGATCGCGACCCCCACCCTGTTCGTCCGCGCCGGTGAACGGATCGCCCCGGGAGACCGGTCCGGTGCCCCTGCCCCGCAGGCCTTCTGGCAGCTGCCGCACACCGCGGTCGAGGTGCCGGGAAACCACTGGAGCATGATGGAGGAACAGTCCGCCGCCACGGCCCGGCCGGTCGTGGAATGGCTCGACCGGGACCCGGACTGACGGCTCGGTCTCCGCACCCACGACAAGGCCCCGCCCCGGCGTCCGTACGACGCCGGGGCGGGGCCTCGACGGTTCTGGTGGCCCCGTCCGGCGGTTGTGGATCTAGAGCGGGTTCACGTTGTACAGCGGGAAGTACGACTCGATCCGGCCCGCGGCGTAGTCGTCGGCCAGCCTCGGCACCTCTTCGAAGTCGTAGACGACGGTCGACCCCTCGGGAGCCGTCCAGCCGCCCGCCTCCTGGAAGTCCCGGATGGCCGGCGAGTCCGGCAGCCGCCACACATGCGTATTCACATGGATGTGCCTGCTGATGCACTCGGCGCCCCGCAGGTGGGACAGTCGCATGCCCGCCTTCCAGCCGCAGGTGGTGACGACGCCCTCCCGGGCGAGGGCCTTCACGGTGACGTCGTACAGCGGTTCGCCGATGTTGTCCACGAAGATCGCCGCTCCCCGGCCGTCGCTCAGCTCGTCGACCACGCCGAGGAAGTCGGCCACCGACTGCCGGCGGCGGGCCAGGCGCTCCCGGTCCGCCCTGGCCTGGCGGGGTGGAAGAGAGAGGTCAGGGTAGAGCCGGCGGTCCACCGGGACGATGCCGTGGGCGCGCAGGAAGGCGATCCGCTCGTCCGAGCCCGCCGTCATCGCCACCCGGAACCCGGCGCGCCGGGCCAGCATCAGCTCGGCGAAGGCGACCCCGCCGCCCCAGCCGAACACCAGATGGCCGGACGGGTCGTCGTCGGCGATCTGCGTCCGCCAGCAGCCGTACGCCTTCTGCCAGTTGTCCCATGCCGTGAAGTACCGGCCGTAGGTGGCCCACTGGGGCAGGGAGTAGGCGGTGTCGGCCGGGATGGGCAGCAGCACCCGGGTGTCCATCTTCGACCGCTTGGTCAGCAGGCCGATGGTGTGCGGCGCGTCGTAGGCGTAGGCGAGTTCGGCGTAGCCGTACCGGTCGCACTTGCCGAACGGCAGCAGCAGACACAGGTCCCCCTCGCGGACCTGGACGTCCCGGCCGGCCGCGTTCACCTTGAGGACACGTACCACCCCGAGGTTTCCGAGGACCACGGCGTCCTCACCGCGGCTGCTGCACACGTCGATCGGCGAACGGGCCAGCGCATGATCGATGTTGGCCTCCCAGGAGCCGAGAATCGGCTCCACCAGGGCCTCACCCTCCTCCAGCGGGCCGAAGGAGAACAGATCACGTTGCAGGGCGCCGCCCGGGCCGCCGTCGGACGTGCCGACCAGCGAACCGGAGCGAAGCACCCAGGCTTCTGGCGAATAGATGACAACCTCCTAAGGTCAGGACTTCCCCGTGCCCGGCTACCGGGCCGCCGGTATCCGGTAGTTCACCGACACCCCGCCCCAGGCCTCGCCCGCGCCGTAGGCGACGGCACCGAGACGGCCCTCGGCGGGCAGGGAGCCCGAGTCCAGCTCCTCGGCGAACGCCAGCGGAACCGACGCCGAGGAGGTGTTGCCGAAGTGCGCGATACGGTTCACGAAGGGCACGCCGAGGTCGGCGGTGAACGTGCGGACCTGCTCCAGGATGCGTCCGTTGGCCTGGTGGCCGACCAGCACCGTCGGCGCGGGTTCCCGCTCGGCGAGATACCGGGCCGACTCCGACATCCGGCGCACCGCACGGTCGTACACCTGCATCCCGTCGAGATGAATGCCGCCGGCGTCGGTCTCCCGCATGAGCCCCTCGCGGGAGCCGTCGCTCCCGGCGACATGGTGGAAACGCGCGAACTCCTCGCGCCGCTCCAGCAGGACGGCGGCGGCCCCGTCGGCGAAGAGGCAGGCGGTCTGCCGGTCGGTCCGGTCCACCAGCCGGGACATGGCCTCCACCGAGCACACCAGGACCGACGGCGCCTGCCCGGCGTCGCAGAGGGACAGCCCGGTGACCAGTCCGTAGACGAAGCCGCAGCAGGCCGCGTTCATGTCGAAGCCCAGCACCGACGACGGCAGCCCGGCCAGCTCAGCCACCTTCTGCGCGATGCCCGGGACACGCTGGCGTACGGACGTGCTGACGAGGACGAGGGCGCCGACGGACGAGGGGTCGGCCATCCGGCTCACGATCGGGGCGCAGGCCTCCGCCGCCACCTCCGCCAGCGGGACGTCGTCGTCGAGCCAGCCGCGGGAGGCGATCCCGCTGCGGCGCCTGATCCACTCGTCGGTGAGGCCGATCGCCTCGAAGTGGGTGTTGTCGATGGTCCGGCCCGGTTTCGCGGTGGCGAGATCGACGATGCCCGCGCTCGTCACTGCTCGGCCAGCTTCACGAAGTAGGCGGTGAAGTCCTGGAGCAGACCGAAGCTCGCGGTTTCCCGCAGATCGGCCTTGACCTGCAACTCCCGCTCCAGCAGCTGGGTCAGCTCGACGATGTCGAGCGAGTCCAGGTCGAGGTCGCCCACCGGCCGCTCGAGGTCGTCGTAGCCCAGGGACGGGTCCCGCTCCCGCAGCTTGGTGAGCATGATGTCGGCTATCCGGCGTTCGATGTCGTTCATTTCCCTCTCCTTGAAGCCGTGGGACGGCGGCTAGTCGGCCGCCAACTGGTAAAGCACGTCACCGGATTTGAGAATGGTGCCGACCGTCGCGGACAGCGCGGCGACCCGGCCACCGCGCTCCGCCACGATCTCGGTGCTCGCCTTGTCGGTCTCCATCACCGCGACCACGTCCCCCCGCTCGACGTGGTCGCCGACGGCGGCGACCCACTCGACCAGCAGCGCCTCGCCGAGGCCGTGTCCGAAGCCGGGGACCCGGAGGTCGATGTGCTCAACACTCACTTCATCATCACCAGAACCTCATCCGTGATCTCCTGCACGCCGATCAGGTAGTCGTTCTCGAAGTCCGCCGGCGGATATGCGCGACGGTCGGGGGCCAGCCGCCGGATCGGGCAGCGCAGCGAGTCGAAGCCGTGCTCGGCCACCGCGGCGGCCACCTCCGCACCGATGCCCGCGTACTTCGTCGCCTCGTGCACGATCAGCAGCCGCCCGGTCCGGGCCACGGACCGAAGGATTGTGTCCATGTCGACCGGGGCCACCCAGCGCAGGTCCACCACTTCGGCGTCCACCGTCGGGCTGAGCGCGTGCGCCGCCTCCAGGACCTCGTTCGTGACCGCGCCGAAGGTCACCACGGTCACGTCCGTGCCCGGCCGGACGACCCGGGCAGCCGTCGGCGACGCCGCCGGCGCTGCGCTGCGCGCGGGCGCAGTCCGGCGCCAGTAGAGCCGGATCGGCTCGTACATCACCACGGGCGACCCCAGCCCCACCGCATACCGCAGGATCTGGTCGGCGTCCTCGCCCGTGGACGGATACGCCACCGAGATGCCGGGGGCGCGCGCGAACAGCGCCTCGTTGGACTCGCTGTGGTGCTCGACGCCCCGGATGCCGCCACCGGACGGGATGCGCACCACCAGACTCGGACTGATCTGCCCGTTCCAGCGGTCGCCGACCCGGGCCGCCTGCGTGACCAGCTGGTTCACCGCGGGATAGACGAACCCGTCGAACTGGATCTCGCACACCGGTACGAGACCGCTGATCGCCATCCCGACGGCCTGGCCGACGATGGTGGACTCCGCCAGCAGCGAGTCCCGCACCCGGTCCCCGCCGAACCGCTGCTGGAGACCCCGGGTGACCCGGAAGACCCCGCCCAGCCGTCCGATGTCCTCGCCGAGGAGCAGCACCTTCGGATCCTGCTCCATCAGGTCGGCGAGCGTCGCGTTGATCGTCTCCGCCATGCTGGCGGGCCGTCCCGCGGCCATCACACGTACCCCTTCATCAGCTGGTTCCGCAGCTCCCGCACTTCCGCGTCGACGGACTCCCGCCACGCGGCGTCCACCACGCCCTCGGTGGTCAGCCGGTCCGCGTAGGCGGTCACGGGGTCCGACTCCCGGGTCCTCGCGATGTCGTCCCGCTCGCGGTACAGCTCCTGGGCGTCGGACGTCGAATGGCCGTGGATGCGTCCCACCGAGAGCTCCACCAGATACGGCGACTTGGACTCGCGTATGTGCTGGGCGGCCCGGCGGCAGGCGGTGAAGACGGCCTCGGGTTCCCGCCCGGACAACGCGGCGGACTCGATGCCGAAGCCCCGGGCGCGTTCGGCGACGGAGGTGCGCATCTGCTCGCCGGAGGGCTTGGAGATGGCCCAGCCGTTGTTCTGGCAGACGAACAGCACGGCGGCGGATTCGACGGCGGCCAGGTTCATCGCCTCGGACATGTCACCCTCGCTGGTCGCGCCGTCACCGACGTAGACGACGACGAAGTCGTCCCGTCCCTGGAGCCGTTGTCCCAGCGAGTAGCCGACGGCGTGCAGGGTCTGCGCCGCCAGCACCAGCGTGTAGGGGAAGAAGCGCCGCTGCAGCGGATCCCAGCCGCAGAAGGTACGGCCGGCCCACTGCGCCAGCAGCTCGTCCGGGGCCACACCCCGAAGGAGAGCCACCGCGTGTTCACGGTAGCTGGGGAAGACGGCGGGTTCGGGGCCCACGGCCAGGGCGGACCCCACCTGCGCCGCCTCCTGCCCCTGGCAGGACAGCCAGAGGTCGAGCGCTCCTTGTTTCTGGAGCTGCCGGGCCTCCTCGTCGATGCCCCGCGCCACGAGCATGTGGCGAAGCAGGGACCGTCTCGTGCCGTCGTCCAGCCCCTGCTCGGATTGCGATCGTAAGGTCATCACATTCGAACCCCCGTGTCCCTTGGGTGCGTTGCCGGTCAGTGGGTGGCTTCGGCCGTTGTCGCGATCGGACCCTCGACGGGGGGAGTGGGTGAACGCGCGTCAGAACTCGGCACTGGTGTTCGTCCGCGTGGTGCGGACGGCTGCCAAAGGCGTGTCTACGGCTGTCCGGCCGGCCACGCGGGCTGCTCGTCGGGCACACGGCCCGTCATCGACGGCACAGCCGGGCCCGGCACCAAGCACTGAACGGTCACGCAGATTCCTCCCCCGTCGCACGGATGACTCGCACCCCTGCTGTATCGCACACTACCCAAAGCGTCCCGGGCGACGCAGTCAGGGTCGCCCCAAGACGTCGCTCAGACAGGCTGGGTGCGGGTCAGCCGCGCCAGCCGGTCGGCGATGACGCCGGTCACCTCGGCCTGCCGGTCCATGAGGTAGAAGTGCCCGCCGGGCAGGGTGAACTGCTCGAACGCGCCGGTGGTCTGCTCGGCCCACGCGTCGGCGTCCCCGTCCGGCACCTTGGGGTCGTCCTGGCCGTTCAGCGCGATCACGGGGCAGCTCAGCTGCGGGCCCGGACGGTACTGATAGCTTTCCACGGCCTCGTAGTCGGCGCGGATCACCGGCAGCGCGAGCTCCACCAGTTCCTCGTTGTCGAAGACACGCGGGTCGGTGCCGCCCAGCTTCCGCATCTGTTCGATGAGTGTCCGGTCGTCCGGGCGCTCGCCGAACTCCCGTCGATGGCGGGTAGGTGCGCCCCGGCCCGACACGAACAGCGCGACCGGCGGACGGCCCGCGGCCTGAAGGCGCCGCGCCACCTCGAATCCCAGCATCGCTCCCATACTGTGCCCGAACACGGCCATCCCGCGGTCGCTCCACGGCGTCAGCTCGGCGACCAGGCCCTCGGCGAGGTCGTCGATCCGCGTCAGCAGCCGCTCGTGCCGGCGGTCCATCCGCCCGGGGTACTGCACGGCGAGGGTGTCGATCCGCGGTCCGAGTGCCTTGGCCAGCCCGGCGTAGAAGGGCGCCGAACCGCCCGCGTGCGGAAGGCACACCAGCCGGACCGGTGCGTCAGGTGCGGGCGAGTACCGCCGTATCCACGGGGAGGTGGGAGAACTGTCGGCCGCGGTCATGTAACTCCTCGGTTCTGTGGTGCAGATGGTCATGCGCCGACAGGACAGTCCCTGACGCCGCCTCACATCGACCATGCGAAAGCCAGGGGATGAGGTGCCGATCTACCGTACTGGTCCGACGAACAAGTGATCCACATTTTTCGCATGCGCGTCCGCGCGGGGGCAGACGCTTCTCCTGGAAAAAGCCCGTGGCGGGCTCGGGCTTTCCCCCCGCCCCCCCCGCCCCCCCCCCCCCCTGGGGTTGCGTCCCTGGTAGAGGAACTGCAGGTTGCAGGGATCGACGGTGAAGGTCTGATCGGCGCTGGTGCGGATCAGTTCGCCATGGCTGATGTCGTTGGTCCAGGTGGCGCCACTGTTGGCCTTGCCGGCGAAGGGATTGCTCTCGGTTGCGGCCTGGGGTGTCCATGAGCCGTTCAGGCTGGTGGCCGTGAACGAGCGGAAGTAGCGGCCCTGCGAGCCCCTCGCCTCGACGATCATGAGGTAGCGGTTCTGGCCCTGGAGCTTGTAGACCTGCGGGGCCTCGAACAGGTTGTCCGCCGTATCGCTCATGATCGTTGTGTAGGTCGAGCCGAAACTGCCCGGGAAGTTCCCGATCGGCATGCTGGCCCGGTAGATCTTGCCGTTGTCACCGGCGAAGAACAGGTACATGTTCGTGCCGTCGGCGATGAGCGTCTGGTCGATGGGTCCTGTTCCGGAGCCGGTGATGCTTCCGGAGAAGAGCACCTTCTGTGCTGACCAGCCATTGGGGTTGGTGGGGTCGCTGGACGTCCGGTAGGAGAAGGCGCTCCCACCGCCCCACTGGTAGGCGAGCACCCAGACGTTCTTCGGCGCGAAGTAGAAGAGCGTGGGCGCGACGGTGGAGGCCGACATCGTGTTCTGGCTGGCCGAGGCCATCTCCGGCCAGTTGGTGAACAGGCCGAAGTTCATCGAACCCCAGCCCGCTCCTGTTCCCGCGGCGCCGTGCGTCGTCGCATAGACGAGGTGCCTGCCGTTGTAGGGGACGACGGTGAAGTCCTTGAGCGAGGCCCACCCAGGCTTGGGCTGCGCCAGCGTGCCCGTCGATGTCCAGCGGTATGTCGACGGAAGATCGCACGGGCCGGGGTTGTTGCCGCCGACCTTGACGAGCTGCCACTGCTGGTTGGTGCCGCCCCAGTCGTCATACTGGACGATGTTCGCGTTGTCGGCGGTGGAGCCGCCCTGCACTTCGAGGGCCTTGTTGCTGTGGCGCGCGATGAGCCTCACGTGGCCGTCCGAGCTGTCGGCCAGCCGCCACTGCTGGTTGGTGCTGTTCATGTCGGTCCACTGGACGATCGCGCCGCCGTTGGCGGTGGACCCGTTCTGGACGTTCAGCACCTTGCCCGAGTGGCGGGACTTGATGCGGTAGTAGCCGCCCCCGGAGTCGACGAACTGCCACAGCTGCTGGTTCTGGTCGTTCCTGGTCCACTGGGTGATGCGGGCGCCGTCGCTGGTCGCCAGGTTGTAGACGTCCAGGGCCTTGCCGCTGTTGCGGTTGACCAGCACATACGAGGCGTTGGGGTCGACGGTCGCCGCTTGGGCGGGCTGGGCGCCGAGGAAGGTGGCCACGAGCAGCAAGGGCGCAAGGACGGCGAGTAAGCGTCTCAGGCGGACCGGGGACGGAGGGCGAAACCACATCAGAGGGCACTCCTTTGGGGGGCGGGGGTGAGGTGACCCCGATGAACCGTGGAGCGGACTGCCGGGCGGGGGCGATCTCGAAACATTTCGAAGAATTCCCGGAATCTTTGACGCCACAAGTTAGGAATGCGGGGCCACTTGGTCAAGCCCTGTCACTGATCTGTCCACAAACAGCGCCTCGCTCCGGCCCTACGGCATCCTCCGGCGTGTGCCCGGAGTGGTGCTGTGGGCTCGCGGGGAGCGAATGTTTCGGGCAGGGAATCGAAACTTCTTCTGTGGAGAGTATTGACGACCCATCGTTAATACCTCAATCATCCCTGTCTGAGAACCCGGCCTTAGTTCGATATGTCGAACCGTGTCGGCCCTGGGCAATCTGTGCTGCACGGCAGCTCCACGCACCGCCGCACGACAGATCCGCGCACCGAAGCACCTGCGCCAACCCGTCACGTTCCGGTGAGGTTCGCACCAGCGCGTCTGGCTCTTCGCACCGCCGGAGAGGTACGCGATGCCGCGTGGCGGTCCCCCCCCCGTCCGTGGGAGCGGACGGCGCACACCCCTGCGCTTCAGTCCTTCCGTGATTCCTACCTTGGAGGCACAGTCATGGGCTCGAATGCCCTCCCCAGACCTGTTATCCGCCGGAAGATCCGCGGCCTGCTGCTGGCGCTGGTCGCCGGCGTCCTCGGTGTGGTCGCCGCACTGGTCGCGCCGCCGGCCGCACACGCCGCCGAGAACACGCTCGGCGCCGCGGCGGCGCAGAGCGGCCGTTACTTCGGCACCGCCATCGCCTCGGGCAGGCTGGGCGACTCGGCGTACACGTCGATCGCGAGCCGTGAGTTCAACTCGGTGACGGCCGAGAACGAGATGAAGATCGACGCCACCGAACCGCAGCGGGGCCAGTTCAACTTCACCGCCGCCGACCGCGTCTACAACTGGGCGGTGCAGAACGGCAAGCAGGTGCGCGGCCACACCCTGGCCTGGCACTCCCAGCAGCCCGAATGGATGCGGAACCTCAGCGGCAGCTCGCTGCGCCAGGCGATGATCGGCCACATCAACGGCGTGATGGCCCACTACAAGGGCAAGATCGGCCAGTGGGACGTCGTGAACGAGGCCTTCGAAGACGGCAGTTCGGGAGCCCGGCGCGACTCCAACCTGCAGCGCACCGGCAACGACTGGATCGAGGTCGCCTTCCGCACCGCGCGCGCCGCCGACCCGGCCGCCAAGCTCTGCTACAACGACTACAACGTCGAGAACTGGACCTGGGCCAAAACCCAGGCCATGTACCGCATGGTCCGAGACTTCAAGCAGCGCGGCGTGCCGATCGACTGCGTCGGCTTCCAGTCGCACTTCAACAGCGGCAGCCCCTACAACAGCAACTTCCGCACGACCCTGCAGAACTTCGCCGCCCTCGGCGTCGACGTGGCCATCACCGAACTCGACATCCAGGGCGCCCCGGCCACGACCTACGCCAACGTGACCAACGACTGCCTGGCCGTCCCGCGCTGCCTCGGCATCACCGTCTGGGGTGTGCGCGACACCGACTCCTGGCGAGCGGAGCAGACGCCGCTGCTGTTCAACGGCAACGGCAGCAAGAAGCCCGCCTACACCGCCGTCCTCAACGCACTCAACGGCGGCTCCACAACTCCCCCTGCGGATGCCAAACCGATCAAGGGCGTCGGTTCGGGCCGCTGCCTGGACGTGCCCGGCACCAGTTCCACCGACGGCACCCAGCTCAACCTGTGGGACTGCCACAACGGCACCAACCAGCAGTGGACGTACACCGCCGCCGGCGAGCTCAGGGTCTACGGCAACAAGTGCCTGGACGCCGCCGGCACCGGCAACGGCACCAAAGTCCAGATCTATGGCTGCTGGGGCGGCGACAACCAGAAATGGCGCCTCAACTCCGACGGATCCATCGTGGGCGTCCAGTCCGGCCTCTGCCTCGACGCCGTCGGAAGCGGCACCGCCAACGGCACCCTGATCCAGCTCTACTCCTGTTCGAACGGCGGCAACCAGCGCTGGACCCGCACCTGATGGCACCCGCCACAGACGAAAGGGTGAGTCGATGAAGACCTACGGTGCGGCTTCCCCCGCCCCGCCCCGCAGACATCGCTGGTGGTCCCGGGTCGCCGGCGTGGTGGCGGCGACCCTCGCGATCGGCATGCTCGCCGCGGTGAAGCCGGCGCCCGCCGAGGCGGCGACGGTGGACACCAACGCCTGGTACGTCCTGGTCAATCGCAACAGCGGCAAGGCGCTGGACGTCTCCGGCACGTCCACCGCCGACGGCGCGCGGATAGGCCAGTGGACACGCACCGACGCAGCCAACCAGCAGTGGCAGTTCGTGGACTCCGGTGGCGGCTTCTACCGCCTCAAAGCCCGGCATTCGGGCAAGGTCCTCGACGTGGCCGGCGCCTCCACCGCGGACGGTGCCGCGATCCAGCAGTGGGCCGACCACAACGGGGCCAACCAGCAGTTCCGCCTGGCCGACTCCGACGCGGGCCACGTCCGGCTGATCAACCGCACCAGCAGCAAGGCGGTGGAGGTGCAGGGCGCCTCCACCGCCGACGGCGGCAACGTCGTCCAGTACTCCGACTGGGGCGGCGCCAACCAGCAATGGCAGATGGTCAAGCTGTCGTCCGGTGGCGGTGGTGGCGGATGCGGCAGCGCCCCGGCTCTGGCGAGCGGCACGCACACGATTCAGAGCGGCGGCAAGAGCCGCAGCTTCATCCTCAGGGTTCCCGCCAACTACGACAACAGCCACCGCTACCGGCTGATCTTCGCGTTCCACTGGCGGGGCGGAACCGCCGGCGACGTCGCCTCGGGCGGCTCGAGCGGGAACGCCTGGTCCTACTACGGCCAGCAGGAACAGTCGAACAACGGCGCGATCCTCGTCGCTCCCCAGGGCCTCGGCAACGGCTGGGCCAATTCGGGCGGTGAGGACATCACCTTCGTCGACGACATGATCCGGCGCATCGAGGGCGGCCTCTGTGTCAACCCGGCACAGCGCTTCGCCACGGGATTCAGCTGGGGCGGCGGTATGAGCTACGCACTCGCATGCAGCCGGGCGAACGTCTTCAGGGCCGTCGCGGTCATCTCCGGCGCTCAGATCAGCGGGTGCAGCGGCGGCAACCAGCCCATCGCCTACTTCGGAATCCACGGCATCAGCGACTCCGTCCTCAACATCGGGCAAGGCCGGTCCCTGCGCGACAGGTTCGTCGGCAACAACGGCTGCACCCCCCAGAGCCCGCGCGAGCCCGCGCAGGGCAGCCGGACGCACATCACCACCACCTACTCGGGCTGCCGTGCCGGATACCCGGTCCAATGGGCCGCGTTCGACGGAGGCCACATACCCGGTCCGGTCGACGGTTCCTCCGGCGAAAGCGGCGTCACCACCTGGACCAAAGCAGAGATCTGGAGGTTCTTCGCACAGTTCCAGTGACATCCCCGCACCACGGAGTGGAGCCGGGATCATCCTGGCTCCACTCCGTGGACGTCTGCCCCGGCTCTAGAAGAAGCCCAGCTTCTTCGGCGAGTACGACACCAGCAGGTTCTTCGTCTGCTGGTAATGGTCGAGCATCATCTTGTGCGTCTCGCGGCCGATGCCGGACTTCTTGTAGCCGCCGAACGCCGCGTGCGCCGGGTACGCGTGGTAGCAGTTGGTCCAGACGCGGCCCGCCTTGATCTCGCGGCCCAGACGGTAGGCCGTGTTGCCGTCGCGGGTCCAGACGCCCGCGCCGAGGCCGTACAGCGTGTCGTTGGCGATCTTCAGGGCCTCGTCGACCGAGTCGTACGTCGTGACCGAGACGACCGGGCCGAAGATCTCCTCCTGGAAGATCCGCATGTCGTTGGTGCCGCGGAAGATGGTCGGCTCGATGTAGTAGCCGCCCTCCAGACCGGGCACCGCGCGGGGGTTGCCGCCCGTGACGACCTCGGCGCCCTCCTTCCTGCCGATGTCGAGGTAGGAGAGGATCTTCTCGTACTGGTCGTTGCTCGCCTGCGCGCCGATCATGGTCGCCGGGTCCAGTGGATCGCCGCCGACGATGGCCTTGGTGCGTTCGACGCAGCGGGCCATGAACTCGTCGTAGATCGACGAGGGAATCAGGGCACGGGACGGGCAGGTGCAGACCTCGCCCTGGTTGAGGGCGAACATCACGAAGCCCTCGACCGCCTTGTCCAGGAAGTCGTCGTCGGCGGCCATGACGTCGGGCAGGAAGATGTTGGGGCTCTTGCCGCCCAGTTCCAGCGTGACCGGGATGATGTTCTCGCTCGCGTACTGCATGATCAGCCGGCCGGTCGTCGTCTCGCCGGTGAACGCCACTTTCGCCAGCCGGGGGCTGGACGCCAGCGGCTTGCCCGCCTCCACACCGAAGCCGTTGACGACGTTGACCACGCCCGGCGGGAGCAGGTCGGCGATCAGGTCGATGACATAGAGCAGGCTGGCCGGGGTCTGCTCGGCCGGTTTGATGACGACGCAGTTGCCCGCGGCCAGCGCGGGAGCCAGCTTCCACGTGGCCATGAGGATCGGGAAGTTCCAGGGGATGATCTGGCCGACCACACCCAGCGGCTCGTGGAAGTGGTACGCGACCGTGTCGGCGTCGATCTCCGCGATGCTGCCCTCCTGCGCGCGGACGACTCCGGCGAAGTACCGGAAGTGGTCCACGGCCAGCGGGATGTCCGCGGCCAGGGTCTCGCGGACCGGCTTGCCGTTCTCCCACGTCTCGGCGACCGCGATCTTCTCCAGGTTCTGCTCGATGCGGTCCGCGACCCTGTTCAGGATGTTCGCGCGTTCCGTCGTGGAGGTGCGGCCCCACCGGTCGGCGGCCCGGTGCGCGGCGTCCAGGGCGAGGTCGACGTCGGCCGCGGTGGAACGGGCGACCTCGCAGAAGACCTTGCCGGTCACGGGGGTCGGGTTCTCGAAGTAGCGGCCCTCGACGGGCGCTTTCCAGTCGCCGTCGATGAAGTTGTCGTAGCGGCGGGCGAAGGAGACGATGCTGCCCTCGGTTCCTGGCTGCGCGTACACCATGGCGGCTCTCCTCGGTGAAGGACGGGGCGGGTTGCGACGCCCCTCACTGTGCTCCGGGGAGGTTGGCGCAAGGTTGGCGCCGTGGGACGCGGAACGTCAGTCGCGCAAGGACGTCGTCAGCCGGCCCCTCGCGATCGCACGGCGCGTGTCGTCCGGGCCGAGCAGCCGCAGCGCGTGCTCGTGGACCTCCGCGTCGTACGGGGCCCGTTCGCCGTAGCGCAGGGCGTGCTCCGGGCGGGTGCTCGCCAGCACGGTCTCGCGTACCGCCACTTCGATGCGCGTGCGCCACTCCTCGATGCCGGGGGCATCGGAGCGGGGCAGGAGCGTGCCGCCGTAGCGGCGCAGCGCGGTGTCCGTGTCGCCCTGCTCCAGCGCGCGCAGGACGTCGGCGGCGTCGCAGGACACCGGGGCGGTGAGGGCGTAGTGGCGAGGGGAGATCGCGCCGCCCAGTGCCCGGCGCAGGTGGGAGATCTCCGCCTTGAAGGTGGAGGGCGTGACCGGCCGGTCGCCGTACAGGGCCGCGCGCAGCCGTTGCGGGGAGAAGCCTTCGGGTTCGAGTGCGAGGAGGGTGAGAATCTCCAGTTGGCGGGGGCGCAGCGGGAGTGCCCGCCCCTCGTGCTCGGCTTGTTCGGAGCCCAGGCACGTGAGCCGCAGCCGGCCGGGGCGGGACACCTCCGTGGTCAGGCGGGCCTCGATCGTCGACACCAGCGTGCGGACGGTGGACATGGCCAGGGGGTGCGAGCGGTCCCAGGTCGTGGACAGGTCCAGTACGCCGAGGACGCGGCCGTCCCGGCCGTGCACGGGGGCGCAGTAGCAGACCCAGCCGTGCAGGGCCGACACCAGATGCTCGGCCGAGAAGACGGAGCTGGGGCGGCCGGTGCGCAGGGCGAGGGAGAGCGCGTTGGTGCCCATGGCCTGCTCGTCCCAGCGGCCGCCCGGCGCGAAGTTGACCCGTTCGGCCCGGCGGCGCATGGTCGGGCCGCCGCAGGTCCACAGGATCGTGCCGGACTCGTCGGTGACCGCGGTGACGAACCCGGCGTCCTCGGCGATGCTGTGCAGCTCCCCGGCGAGAGCGGAGACCGGCCGGTACAGCGGTGAGGACGCCCAGCGTTGGTGCACCTGGCCGCCGTCGGTGACCGGGGCGCTGTCCCGGCCCGGGTCCACGCTGCCCAGCGAACGCGCCCAGGACTCGGTCACCTCGTGGCGCAGCGTTCCGGTGCCGCCCGGCCGGACGCCCGGGACGCTCAGCCGCGGCACCCAGCGTGACCACTCGTGCTCCAGCACGGCCCTGCGCTGCCGGAGGTCAGGGCGCAATGGCATGGCCTCTCCTGCCGTCGTACCGGTTTCTCGGCGTGAGGTCAGTGTTACCGGATGCGCCTGCCCCGGTCGAGAATTCCGTCAGACCCGGGGGCGGTGTTCCGCACGAGGTGGCCGACGGCGACCGACTGGCCCGGAAGTGACATGTGGCCTGGAATTGCCCCCCGCTCTGAACGGGCGACCGCCTGACTGGATGTTTGTCCGGTCCCCGCGTGCCGCCGTACGGGTGACGGGTTCACTCGACCCGACGGACGGGGTCCGGCCCGCGTACCACCCGTGTGCGGCGCCGCGTTTGCCTGGCATGGACAGCACGGAGACGGCGCGGCGGCTTCCCGGGAACGACGCCGCGCCCCGCTCGTACGCCGAACTCACCAGCGGATACGCGGGACATCCGCCGATCTACGCGGCCCTCGTCGCCGAGTGGGAGGCCAGGGGCCACACGGTCCCCGAGCACCGCGACGGTCAGTGGGTCTCCTTCGCCGCGCCGGCCGAGAGCGAGACCTGGACCGCCGTCACCTCGTGGACCGCCGGCCGGCACATGGGTCCGGTCGTCCCCGTCGCCGCCCACCCGGCTGCCGGGCGGCACGCGGGTCCGGCCGCCCCCGCGGGCACCCGCCCCGTCTCCGGCCGCCACCCGGGGACGGCGGGGCCCTCTGCCGGAGCCCGCCTCACCAGCCGTCCAGCACCACCGGCTCCGCGCTGACCGGTGCCAGCACCGCGAGGGTTCCGCTGGCCTCCCGCAGGGCCGATTCGAGCGTGCCGGGGGTGTGCAGCGTGCCGGTCCCGTCCGGCGGGACGAGCCACTCCAGGCGGCCGGCGGGCCGGTACGGCGGCGGCACGGCCACCCAGGAGCCCCGGCCCACGTGCCGCACGCCGAAGCCGATCCATTCGCTGACCGGATCGGGCGGCAGAAAGAACCCCACTCTGCGGGCCGCGCAGTCCACCAGGGTGGGGCCGGGCACCTTCAGCGGGTCGCGCCACAGGATGTCCAGCGCGAGCAGGCCGAGCCGGTCGGGGACGCTGAGCACGTCCCAGTACCGCCCGGCCTCCACCAGTACCGTTCCCGCGCCGTAGTCCCACTCCCGCTTGCACTCCTGGGGGTCCGTGGCGGCCGCGGCGAGCCACTCGACGGCTTGCTTCCACATGACGCTCTGCATGGCCACCCCAGCACAGTCGGCGGCGCCGCGGTCGGGCGCGCACTGGACACGGGCCGGTGACCCGCGGGGTTCCGCGCGCCGCCCGGCCGTAGTCATGCTCGTAGATATTTCTACGGGCCGGAAGGGGTGGCGTGGCCTGGCGTTTGGGTCGGGCACGTCCCGGTCGAAAGAGGGCACGCGAAGGTGCGTCCCGTAACGCCGCGGTCAATTTCGCGCACCTCGCGTACGGCTGTCACCAGCGGGGGAGCCTCAGTTCGTACTCCGGCCGGAACCGCTGCATGTAGCCGGTGTCGTCCCGGCCGCGCATCCCCGAGTCGACGTAGCGCCGGTGCAGTCGCTCCAGCCGGTCGTGGTCGAGTTCGACACCCAGCCCCGGCCCGGTGGGCACCTTGACCTCCCCGTCGCGCAGCTCCAGCACGCCGGGGACGACCACGTCGTCCGCCGAGTTCCAGGGGTAGTGCGTGTCGCAGGAGTGGTCGAGGTTGGGGATGGCGGCGGCGACATGGGTCATCGCGGCCAGACTGATGCCCAGGTGCGAGTTGGAGTGCATCGACAGGGCGAGCCCGAACGCCTCGCACACGGCGGCCAGTTCGCGCGTGCGGCGCAGCCCGCCCCAATAGTGGTGGTCGGTGAGCAGCACCTGGACGGCGTTCTGCTCGACGGCCGGCCTCAGGTGCTCCCAGGCGATCACACACATGTTGGTCGCGAGCGGTATGGGGGAGTCCTTCGCGACCTCCGCCATACCGGGGATGCCTCTGGTCGGGTCCTCCAAGTACTCAAGCACCCCGTCGAGTTCACGGGCGACGTACTTCGACGTCTCGACCGTCCACGCCACGTTCGGGTCAAGGCGCAGCGGCTGCCCGGGGAACGCCTCCGCCAGGGCCCGTATCGCGGCGATCTCCTCGTCGGGCGGGAAGACACCGCCCTTCAGTTTGAACGACGTGAAGCCGTAGCGCTCCTGCATCAGCCGGGCCTGCTCGACGATGCCGGCCGGGTCGAGGGCCTCGCCCCAGTCGTCGCCGATCGCCGCGCGGCCGTCGAGCGCGGGGTGCTCGGCCCACTTGTAGAAGAGGTACGCGGCGAACGGCACCGAGTCCCGGACCGTGCCGCCCAGCAGGTCGCTGACCGGACGGCCGAGCAGCTTGCCCTGCGCGTCGAGGCAGGCCACCTCCACCGCCGAGGTGGTCCAGCCGCGCTCGTGTGAACCGGGCACGCTCGGCAGCAGCGCCGCGTCGATCGCGGCGGCCACGGCGGTGGTGTCGAACACGTCCATGCCGGCCACCACCTTCGCGGCGGCGTGCAGCCGCTCCAGCCGGGCCGCCCCGCCCGGCGACTCGCCGAGCCCCACCGTGCCGTCCTCCAGGACGAGTTGGAGGATCACCCGCAGGGCCAGCGGTTCGTGCACGCCGTTGGAGTTGAGCAGCGGCGGGTCGCCGAATGCGATCGGGGTGACGATCAGCTCACGGATGCGTGCGGAGCTCATGCGCCGGCCACCTCCAGTCCGTGGTCGAGGAGTTCGGACAGCCGGGCGACATGCTCCGGTGTCGGATCGAGCAGCGGGGCGCGTACGCCGCCGACGTCCAGGCCCCGCAGGGTCACTCCGGCCTTGACGAGTGACACGGCGTACCCGGGGACCTCGTCGCGCAGGGCGACGAGCGGGCCGTAGAACTCGTCGAGAAGCCGGGAGACCAGGGCGTCGTCGCCCGCGGCCAGGGCCCGGTGGAAGGCCAGGGCGATCTCCGGGGCGAAGGCGAACACCGCCGAGGAGTACAGCTCCACGCCGACGCCCCGGTAGGCGGGCGCGGTCATCTCGGCGGTGGGCAGCCCGTTGAAGAACTGGAAGTCCTCCGTGCCCGGCACGGCCCGCACCGCCCGGACGATGCGGTGCATCCGCTCGATGTCCCCGATGCCGTCCTTCAGGCCGACGACCCCGGGCAGGGCGGCGATCTCGGCAGCGGTCTCGGCGGTGAGCCGGGCGGTGCCGCGCTGGTAGAAGACGACGGGCAGGTCCGTGGCCGCGGTGACCTCCTCGACGTACCGCACGAGACCCTGCTGCGGGGCGCTGACCAGGTAGGGCGGCAGCAGCAGGATGCCGTCGGCACCGGCGCGTTCGACCCGGGCGGCCTGATCCCGGGCGACCGGCGTGGGGCCGCCGGCCGCCGCGAGCACCGGCACCCGTCCGGCCGTGGTCTTGACGGCGACCAGGGTGGCCCGCTCGATCTCCTCGGCCGACAGCGCGTGGAACTCTCCGGTGCCGCAGGCGACGAACACACCTCCCGCGCCCGCGGCGACCCCCGATTCGATGTGCTGGGCCAGCCGTTCCTCGTCCAGTGAACCGTCCGCCGCGAACGGCGTGACCGGAAAGAACAGCACTCCGTGGAACTTCATGTCTCCCTCATACGTGGGGGGTTGGATGATCAGCCCTTGGTGGCCCCGGCGGAGATGCCGGTGACCAGCGAGCGCTGGAGGAGCAGATAGACGATCAGGCTGGGGACGAGGGCGATGACCGCACCGGCCAGTACGACCCCGGAGCCGACCTCGGGGTCGGTGCGCAGGACGGACAGGGCGACGGTGACCGTGTAGTCGGTGGGGTCCTTGGCGGCGATCAGGGGCAGCAGGTACTGGTCCCAGATCATGATGAAGCCGAGCACCCCGGCCACACCGAGCGCGGGCTTGCACAGCGGCAGGATGATCTGCCACAGCATCCGCAGTTCGCCGACACCGTCGAGGCGGGCCGCCTCCTCGATCTCGGTGGGGATGTCCCGCATGAACTCGGTCAGCATCATCACCGAGAAGCCCCAGGCGCCCAGTGGCAGGATGACGCCCCAGACCGTGCCCTTGAGGTCCAGGTGGACCAGCGGCACATCACCGAGGACCAGCGACAGAGGGATCGCGATGACCTCCTCGGGCAGCATCAGCGTCATCATGAACAGCATCATGATCAGCGCCTGGCCGCGGAACCGGTGCCGGGCCAGCGCGTACGCGGCGAGCGTGCACACCACGAGCTGGAGCAGCAGCCCACCGCCCGCGATGACCAGCGAGTTGCCGAGGTAGTCCCAGATGCCGCGCTCGCCCGCCACCTCGAAGTTCAGCAGCGTGCTGTCGTGCGGCAGGAACGACAGCGAGGATCCGCTGGGGTTGGTGGTGAAGGCGCCCGAGAAGATCGTCAGGAACGGCGCCGCGAAGACGGCGAGGGCTGTCAGGCAGAGCAGGACGCGCAGGGTCCAGGCGACACCGGGCTTGTCGTTCCAGCCGAGAGCGGTGTCGAAGCGAGCCGGGGTGGTCCGCTGCGCCTTGCT
Organism: Streptomyces flavovariabilis; assembly: GCF_000725785.1. Classification (NCBI taxonomy): domain Bacteria; kingdom Bacillati; phylum Actinomycetota; class Actinomycetes; order Kitasatosporales; family Streptomycetaceae; genus Streptomyces; species Streptomyces flavovariabilis. The sequence goes on from NZ_JNXD01000015.1 coordinate 32,286, forward strand.
GCTCCGGTCGGCCGGGATGCCGGGTGCCGCCGGCCGGACGGGGTCGATGACGGGGGCGCTCATCGCGCTTCTCCCCTCTTGCGGAGGTAGTTGACCATGACGGTGAGCAGCAGCGTCACGCAGAGCAGGACGACCGAGGCCGCGGAGGCGCCGCCGATGTCGTTGCGGGTGAAGCCCAGGGTGTAGGCGCGGGTCATCCAGACGTCGGTGGATCCGGCGGGGCCGCCGCCGGTCAGGACGTAGACCTCGGTGAACACGCGCAGCCCGCGGATCGTGGCGAGCGTGAGGACGATCATGAGCGCCGGGCGGATCGCGGGCAGCGTGACCCAGCGCAGCCGCTGCCACAGGGAGACGCCGTCCATCGCCGCCGCCTCGTACAGCGAGCGGTCCACGCCCGCGAGACCGGCGAGAAAGATCACCATGTTGTACGGGGCCCAGATCCAGATGCCCATGGCCATCGTCGAGTACAGCGCGACGTCCGGGTTGTCGAGGAACGGGACCGGCCCGAGGCCGAGGAGATGCAGGCCGCTGTTGAGGAGGCCGTCGGAGGTCGGGTAGTACATCAGCCGCCACAGCTCGCCGACGACCGCGGTGGCCGTGACGGCGGGCAGGAACACGGCGGTACGGAGGATCCTCAGCGAGCGGGCCTGGCCCTCGAGCAGCAGGGCGAGGGCGAACCCGAGCAGGATCGCGCCGGCCGCCTGGCCCAGGCCCAGGATCAGGGTGTGCCCGATGGCGTCCTGGAAGCGGTGGTCGGTCAGGACCCTCGTGTAGTTGTCGAGGCCGATCCACTGGTCGCCGAGGAAGGGCCGCACGTCGAAGAAGCTGAGCCGGATGCCCTTGACCATCGGCCAGAACTTGAAGACGAGGGCGAGCAGCAGACCCGGAGCCAGGAAGAGCCAGGGGGTGACGGCCTTCTTGCTGAAGGCCCTTCTGCCGGGGCTTCTGCGTGCCGCGGGGGCGGGGACGGTAACGGTCATTTCAGCAGGTCCTGGTCCTTGAGGTCTCCGGCGAGGGTGTCGTTGAGCTCCTTGAGCTGTGAGCGGACGTCACCGCCGCAGTACGTGAAGATCGAGTTGAGCGCGTCGGCGGTGTCCTGCTTGATCGGGGCGAAGTCCGGCGCGTTGGGGAACTGCTCGGAGGCGTCCTCGTAGGCCTTCTGCACGACACTCCAGCGGGCGTCCTTCGTGACCTCCGCCGCGTCCAGCGTGGAGTTGACGGGGATGCGGACGACGGGCTGGTGACCGTCGACACTGGTCATGGCGATCTTCTGGCCCTCGGGCGAGACCAGGAACGCGGCCAGCGCCAGCTCCTGCTCGTCCTTGCCGGTCTTGGCGCCGAGGTAGACGTTCTCGCCGTCGGCCAGCACATCGCCGCCGGCCGGGCCCGCCGGAGCCGGGACCACCTCGTACTTGTCCTTGCCGAGCGTGCCGTCGAAGGTGGTCATGTTGTACGGGCCGGTCATGTACATCCCGGCGTTGCCGTCCTGGAAGTTGGTGGCCGTCGACGTCACGGCGGTGAGCGCGCCGGGCTGGACGACGCCCTTCCTGCCGCAGAAGAGGTTGTCCTTCATCCAGGTCACGGCGCCGACCGCGGCGGCCGAGTCCATGGCGGGGGCGTACTTGCCCTTGCCGGCCGGCTCGATGATTTTCGCGCCGCCCTGCCACAGGAAGCTCGCGCCCCACCAGGCCGCGTAACCGTTCTGCGCGCTGCCCGGCACGACCATGCCGTAGGTGTCGGCCTTGCCGTCGCCGTCGGGGTCCTTCGTGGCGAAGGCCTTGGCGACGGAGAGCATCTGCTGCCAGGTCGTCGGCACCTTCAGGCCGAGCTTCTTCAGCCAGTCCGTGCGGATCATCAGAGTCTGGGCCTGGCGGGAGTAGGGAACGCCGTAGTGCTTCCCGTCGATGCCCACCGTGGACGACCAGGACTTGTCGGTGATCTGGTCCCCGCCGGCGATCGACGCGGGATCGATCGGCTTGAGCAGGCCCTGGCTCTGGTAACTGCCCATGAGCGCCGTGTCGTTGATCATGACGTCCGGCAGGTCCTTGGTGGACGCCCGGCTCTGGAGCTGCTGGTCGAAGTTGATGACCGGCTGGTAGTCGATCTTGATGCCGGTCTTCTTGGTGAAGGCGGCGAAGACCCGGGCGTAGGTGGCGGCCGAGTCCGGATTGCTCCGGGTCCAGACCTCCAGTGTGTTCGGGTCACCGCTGTCGGCACCGCCGGAACCGGAGCCGCAGGCGGCCGTTCCGGACATGAGCCCCGAGACGGCGAGCACGGCAGCCAGGCGGCGTACGCGGCGGAGCCGCATATCGATGCTGCGTCGGCGATCCCGCATGGATGGTCTCCGTTCATATCCGTGAACTCGCTTCACGAATCTAAATGATCGGCCAAGCTACGGATCGTTTCATCGGCATGTCAAGACATGGCTGAAAGATTTCACCGACATCACACGGCGGCCCGAGAACACCGAGAAAACAGCGACGGCCCCCACCGGATCATCCGGTGGGGGCCGTCCGAAAACGAGTGGTGCCCGGGTCAGGCCTGACGTTCGGCGTTCTTCTTCTTGATCCGGACCGCTTCCTTGCGGACCTCCGCCTGGGTGGCGCGCTCCCGCTCCAGCCACTCGGGGCCTTCCTGCTTGAGCGCCTCGATCTGCTCGGTGGTGAGGGGCTCGGTGACGCCCGCGCGGGCGAGACCCGCGATGGACACGCCGAGCTTCGCCGCGACCACCGGCCGGGGGTGCGGGCCGTTGACCCGCAGGTCCTGCAGCCACTGCGGCGGGTTCGCCTGGAGCTCGTTCAGCTCGGCGCGCGAAACGACACCCTCCCGGAACTCGGCGGGTGTGGCCTCGAGGTACACACCCAGCTTCTTCGCCGCGGTCGCGGGCTTCATTGTCTGGGTGCTCTGGTGCGACGTCATGCCGTCCAGCGTATCGAGCCGGTGCACGACCCCTGACCACGCCCGGTAGCCTGGCGAGGTGACAGGCTCGGATGTAACCCCCTCGTTCCGGCTCGCCTACGTCCCCGGGGTGATGCCCGACAAGTGGGTGCGCATCTGGAACGACCGGCAGCCCGGCGTCCCCCTGATCCTCACGCAGGTGCCCGCCGGAGCGGCGGCCGAGCGGCTGCGCGACGGGGAGGCCGAAGCAGGCCTCGTACGGCTGCCCGTCGACCGGACGGTCTTCAGCGCCATTCCCCTCTACACCGAGCAGACGGTCGTCGTCGTGCCGAAGGACCACCTGGTCACGGCCGTCGACGAGGTGGCGCCGGAAGACCTGGCCGACGACATCGTGCTGCACCCCCTCGACGACGTCCTCGCCTGGGAGAACCTCCCCGGGCGGCCCGCCCTCGAACGGCCCGCCACCACCGCCGACGCCGTCGAACTCGTCGCGGCGGGCATCGGCGTCCTCGTCGTCCCGCTGTCGCTCGCCCGCCTCCACCACCGCAAGGACCTCACCCACCGGCCCCTCAAGGACGCGCCCGAGTCGAGCGTGGCCCTGGCCTGGCCCGAGGACGCGAAGACGGACCGGGTCGAGGACTTCATCGGCATCGTCCGCGGCCGCACGGTCAACAGCACCCGGGGCCGCGCGCAGCCTCCGGCGCAGGAGAAGCCCAAGCGCACGGACAAGGACGGCGCCCGGCGAAAGCCGACGACGGCCAAACAGCCGACCGCGAACCGCCGCGGAACCGCCTCCGGCGGCACCCCCAAGACCGGCAAACGGGGCAGGCCCCGCCGACGTTCGTAGCGCTCGAAGACCGCGGTGTTCGCTGGGCTGCGGCGGCGAACCCGCCGCCGGGGGGGTTTCGCCGGGTCTTGAAATGGGTTCGCCGGCCGCAGTGTGGGGGCCGGCCCGGTCTTGGTGCGGGCCGGCGGGCCGGTGGCGGTGATGCCGCGAGTCCTGGCGTGGGGGTGCCGGCTGGGGCGGGGAGGCTCGTCGGGTCTCGGCACGGGTCCGCCGGTCGAGGGCGGGTGCGCTGGCCGGGTCCTGGCGGGGCCCGCCGGTCGAGGACCGGTGCGCTCTCCGGGCCCTGCGGGTGCTTGCCGGGTGGCGTGGGCTCGTCGCCGGGCCGTGTGGATGCTCACCGGTTTCGGCGCGGCCCGTCGGCCGACGGCGGGTGCGCCCACGGGGTTCTGCCGGAGTCGTCCGTTCGGCAGGCGCGGGCGCTGACCCGGTCAAGGCGTGAGTGCGCCCGCCGACGAGGGGCCGCTGATGCGGTCTCGGCGTGAGCCCGCCCGCCGGCGAGGGGGCGCTGATGCGGTCTCGGCGTGAGCCCGCCCGCCGGCGAGGGGGCGCTGACCCGGTCTCGGCGTGAGCCAACGTCTCGCCTCCGGACCGATGCCACTCACCGCCGGAGTGACGGCGGCCCCGGACGGCCACCGTCGCTCTCGTTCACCCCGCCGACGGAGCCGGCTGCGGCTGCCCGTAGGACGGATTGGGGGCGACCGTCTGGAAATCCTTCAGGTCTTCGGGGACCGGCAGCACGCGGACCGGCGCACCCTGCTGTGGCGGCGGCGGTGTCGTCTGCTCCTGGGGCAGCTTGGGCGGGGCGGTGATCTGGAAGCTGACCTGCTCCTGGTTGATCAGGCCGGTCTTCTCCAGGACCGTGATGTGGTCGAGGACGGTGTCGTTGGTCGTGTCGGCGAGCTCCCGCACGAGGCTGTTCCGGGTGGTCGCCCGGATCTTGGCGATCGTCGGGAAGATACCCCCGTGCGCGACGCGCATGATGGTCACCGCCGTGGACTCGAACTCCTTGCCGGTGCTGCCTTCCGCCGTCGCCACGAACTGCTGCTGCTGCGGCGACGCCTCGTTCGGCAGGGTGATACCCAGGTCCGTGGAGACCTTGCGGCAGCCCGCGTCGAGCCTGCCGTGACCCACGAGCAGATGCTTGGCGACTTCCTGCATCTCCGGCGACGAGCTCCGCTCCTTGATCATTTGCCCCAGCGGGTACTCCCACAGGCCGGCCGCGCGCACGCGTACCACGAAGTCGCGGTCCGCCTCGGTCAGCGGACCCCACTGAGTGTTGGCGATGATGCGGTCCTGGCCGGAAGCCGCGTTCTCCACGCCCAGCATGCTGGGATAGGCGAGCGCGGTCAGCGTAAGGATCAACGCTCCGCCCACGAACGCGGTTCCTGCCGTGCTGCGCGAGATGCGCATCGTGCCTCCTGGAATATGAACGGCCCTACACCAAGAGGTACGGATGGCAGGGGCGAAACAATCACCCCTGCCGTAAAAAAGTTCGGGCGTGTGCGGCGGCCTCCGCGGTCGTCGCACACGCCCCGTCGGGCAGGTGCTCAGGGCTGGTACGAAGCAGCTGCCGCCGTCGCCACCACCTTGTCCCCGTCCGTCCTGCTCAGCCGCCCGGCCGTCACCCACGCGTTCACCACGAACCGCACACGGGCCACCAGGGCCCCCTTGTTCCCGAACGGTGCCCCGGCCCAGATCTCGTCCAGGAGCGTGGTGCCGTCGGTCTTCGCCGGGTTGGCGACCCCCGAGTCCCGGCCACCGAACACGACATGCGGCTCCGCCCGCCGGAAGTAGGCGTGCGTCGGATCCTCCGTCCCCTCGGCGAACGGCACCCACTCCCTTCCGCCCAGGGTGAAGTGCAGCGGCTTGCCCGGCACCGGCGTGAGGGAGGCCGACAGATCGCCGGACAGACCGGCGTCGCGGTACAGCCCGACCTTCAGGTACTCCGTGGCCGAGTCCCGGGCGACCAGGTTGACCGGGCCGTGGAAGAGGGTCTGCAGGGACGGGTCGTCCAGCGCCTTCTCCACTCGCGTCCGGAACGGCATGGCGATACGGACCGTGTCGCCGGCCCGCCAGCTCCGGGACACGTCGACGTAGCTGCCCGGCTTCGGAGTCCCGGGCACCGCGCGCCCGTTGACGGTCACCCGGAACCCGGCCGTCGCCCAGAACGGCACGCGCAGCCGCAGCGTGAAGGAGGCGCGACCGCCCCCGAGGGTCAGCGTGCTGCCCTGCTCCTGAGGGAAGCGGGTGGTCTGCGTGACCGTGACGCCCTTCTCGGCCCAGGTCAGCGTGGACGGGCTGTACAGGTTGACGTACAGGGCGCTGTCGTCGGACTTCGCGAAGTACACCGAGTCCTGGTACTTCGTGGCGCTCTCCATGCCCGTGCCCTCGCAGCAGGTCGTGCCCTGCTTGGGTGTGTAGTCCCGGACATGACCGGGCGTCAGCCCGATGAAGTACGTGACGAGTGGCTTCTCCGCGTCCGGCTTGTCCTGCTTCGATCCGAGCACCTGGTTGTACAGGGCCCGCTCGTAGTAGTCCATGTACTTCGGGTCCTGTTCGTGGAAGAACAGGGTCCGGCTCAGCTTGAGCATGTTGTACGCGCAGCACGTCTCGGCCGTGGTCGGGCTGATCGTGCCCGCGATCACGTCCCGCGCCTTCCAGAACTCCTGGGTGCTGGTGCCTCCGATGCCGTACATGCGGTGCGGGACGACCATGTCCCAGAAGTTCTTCGCCGACGTGAGGTAGCGCTCCTCGCCCGTCTCGTCGTACAGCCGCACATAGCCGGTGAAGATGGGGATGTGCTGGTTGGCGTGCAGCCCGTCGAGGACGTCGGTGTTCGCGGCGCACGCGTCGATCAGCCGGTCGAGGTCGAACAGCTTGGCCAGGGCGAGGTGTTGGGCCTTGCCGGTGATCGTGTGCAGATCGCAGATCGCCTCGACGATGCCGCCGAACTCGCCGCTGGAGAAGATCCCCCACATGCGCTGGAGCGTGGCCTCGGGCAGCTTGGACAGCCGGGAGTACATCCAGTCGCACATGCCCGACGCGAGGTCGAGGGCCCGGTCGTCGCCGGTGGCGGTGTACGCGTCGAGCAGACCCCGGAGGATCTTGTGCGCGGTGTAGTAGGGCGCCCACACCTTGGTGTAGTCGGAGGTGGTCCTCGACTCCAGGTCGATGAACTGCGTCTCCGGGTACGCCGCGAGGAAGCCGGGATGGCTGGGCCCGCCCCAGGTGCGGCGCAGTGTGGCGGTGAGGTTCCGGCCGGAGGCGTCCGCGAAGGCCCCGCCGGCCGTCTCGTCGAAGGCGTACGAGGCCAGGTCGCCCCGGCCGGTCGAGGCGTCGGCGGTCCGGCGGCTCTGCAACTCCGTGATCTCGGCGGCGGTCAGCGCCCGCGAGAACATGTTGAAGTCCTCGAAGGCGCCCGCGAAGACGGGGTCGGCCGAGTAGTTCGAGCGGCCCAGCCAGTTGTTCTTCAGCGTGCCGAGAGCCGCCGGCGAGAGGCTCATCGCCGTGTTGCGCGCCACGGCGGTGCCGTCGACGTAGAGGGTGCCGGTGCCGCCCGCGATCGTGACCGCCAGGTGGCTCCACTGGTTCAGCGGCAGCGCGGCCGTGCCGTTCAGGCCCTGCTCACCACCGGCTCCTGACGTGGTGATTGCGAAGCGCGGCACCCCGGCCTGGTTGCGTGCCGCCAGGTAGAGGTAGCGGCTGGTGTCGTTGCCGAAGTCGAAGATCCGGGCCCAGTCGGCGTCGTGCGTGGGCCGGACCCAGAGGGAGAAGGTGATCGCCGGGGCCCCGCCGAGCACGGTGGCCGGCAGGTCCACGTACTGGTGGGAGCCGCGGACCTGATCCGCGGCGGCCCCGAACTTCCCCGCGATGCCCAGCACCACGGGATCCCGCCGCAGTGCCGCGCGCACCTCGGTCAGCGCCCCGACCATGGTGGCGATCCGGTCGGCGAACACCTGCTCCTTCGTCCCGCGATATGCCTGCGCCAGCATGGTCAGGAAGTGTCCCGTGTAGTGGCCCCGCAGATTGCCGTTGGCCTCGCCGTCCAGGCCCTCCCAGCCGCCGGGCGCGACCGCGCCGCCCGTGGCCAGACCGGCGTTGGCGCGGAACACCTGGAGCAGCCGGTTCACGTCGTAGCCGCGGGCGTGATCCAGCATCAGCTTCCGCTTGTCTGCGAAGACGCCCTGCCCGAGGCTCACGTCCTCCAGCCCGAAGGGCCGTACGGACCAGGCGGACGGGGCGCCCGCGGCGGCCGTGGCGGGAGCCGCCGCGGCCCGTCCCGTCGCCGCCTGCGACAGCGCGGGGACGGCCACGGCGGCGGTCGCGGCCTGAAGAAGAGATCGTCTGGAGAGGGGCCGTGCCATGTGTGCTCCTCCAAGGTCCACGGTGATCAGAAGCGGGCACTCCTGGTCGATATTCCGAACGCTGTACGGATGATCGACCAGACCCTAGGGAGGGGGCGGGGGAGCGTCAACGGGTCGGAGGGGACGAGTTCAGGAAAGGCCGGCCGAGTTCACGAGCCAGTCGTAGGCGGACCGCGCCGTGAACTCCTCCTGGCCGCCTCGCAGCAGAAGACCGGCGGTGGCGAACTCCGGTGCGTCCGCCTGGTCCGGGACGTACGGGATCGCGAGGCACCGCATGCCGGCCGCCTGCGCGGCGGCGGCACCCGGGGCGGCGTCCTCCAGTACGACGCAGTCGGACGGGGCCGCGCCCAGCCTGCGGGCCGCCTCCAGGAAGACGTCCGGAGCGGGCTTGCCGTGCGCGACCTCGTCGGCGGAGACCACGGTGTGCAGGTGCGCGTCCAGTCCGGTTCCGGCCAGCACCGCCGCGATGGCCTGCGGGGACGAGCCCGACGCCACGGCCATCGGCACGCTCTCGGCCGCGAGCAGTTCGACGAACGTGCGCATCTCCGGGTAGGCGCGCGTGGCGCTGCGGGCCAGCGCCAGGTAGCGGCGGTTCTTGGCGGCGAGCAGCTCGTCCACCGAGGCGGGCAGCCGGTAGCGGTCCTTCCAGTCCGCGACCGTCTCCTGCGTGCTGATGCCGACGTACCGCTCGTGGTCCGCCCAGGTGAAGTCGTGAATGCCGTACGCGGCGAGCGTCTGACGGCCTGCCTCGTAGTAGTGGGGCTCGCTGTCCACGAGCGTCCCGTCGAGATCGAAGATGACCGATATTCCGCGGAGCTTGCTCATGCCGCCATCGTCTCAAAGATCACCCGCGAGCCGGCCGCCCGATCGACTCCACCAGTGGAAGCAGCCGGTGGGACACGCGCTCGCGCAGCGCGACCTCCGTACGGGTGCGCACCACCCCGGGCATGCTGATCAGTTTCTGGACGACGTCCTCCAGATGCGCGTTGTCCCGCGCCACCACCCGGGCCAGCAGATCCCCGCCGCCCGTGATCGAGAACGCCTCGACGATCTCCGGCACCGCCGCGAGCGCGTCGCCCACCTCGTCGAGATGGCCCTGGGTGACCTCGATGTGCACGAACGCCAGCACCGGATGCCCGAGCGCGGCGGGGGAGAGGGCCGGTGCCGTGCCGGTGATCACACCGTCGCGCTCCAGCCGGTCGAGCCGGGCTTGAAGGGTGCCCCGGGCGACACCGAGGAGCCGGGCGTATTCGCGCACGCTCGTGCGCGGCTGCTCCAGCAGCAGTCGCAGGATGCGGGTGTCGAGCGCGTCCACGGGCATGGCACGTCCTCCTCGTCCGTTGGCTCTGTCACGGCCGATCCCAGACCGCTTCTGCTGTACCAATGGACCAGTCTAGGATGAGCCGGTTGAGCCAGTGGCCTCCGGGATGCTGATATGGGTGCGTCGATGGCGCTGCGGACCCCGCGGCGCCTTTTTCATGCGTAGTCATGACCGGTGTCTCGAAGGGGGCGGTAAGCGGTGCTGAAGAGGGTGTTCATGGCTCCGGATCCGGGGCGGACGCGACTGCGGTTCGCCGCCCGTGCCGTGCTCGGCATCACGCTCGCGGTCGCCGTGTGCGGCCTCGCCGGGCACTCCCTCGCGGGTGCCGTGACCGGCGGTCTCGCCGCCCTGCTCGCCCTGTTCACGGTCACCGACGCCACGGTCCGCGGCCAGGCCGTCACAACCGCGCTGCTGCCCGCCGTCGGCCTGCCGGTGCTCACCGCGGCGGCCGAGCTGCACGACCACCCGGTGGCCCGTGACCTCACCTTCCTCGCCGTGGTCGGCGCGGGCGTGTACGCGCGCCGCTGGGGGCCGCGCGGGCACAGCCTCGGCGTGTTCGCGTTCATGACCTTCTTCGTGGCTCAGTTCCTGCACGCCACCACCGACCAGCTGCCCCAGCTGTACGCCGCGGTCCTGCTGTCCGTCCTCGCCGCGTCCGCGGTGCGCTTCGGCCTGTGGTGCTACGAGCGCCGCCTGCCGCCGCCCGTCGTGCCCGCTCCGCCGGGCGGCACGGGCCTGGCCCGGGTGACCACCCGCCAGGCGATCCAGGCGACGGCCGGAGCCGGCTTCGCCCTCGTCGTGGGTCAGCTGGTGTCCGGGCAGCGCTGGTACTGGGCCGTCGGCGCCACCTGGTGGATCTTCGTCAACACCACCTCGCGCGGCGAGACGCTGGTCCGCGGCTTCCGGCGGCTGCTCGGCACGGTCATCGGCATCGGCCTCGGACTGCTCGTGGCCCTGCCCGTGCACGGTGACCCGGCCGTCACGGCCGCGCTCGCCGCCCTCTGCGTCTTCGGCATCTTCTACACGGCCGCCGTGTCCTACACCTGGATGATGCTCTGGGTCACCCTCCTCGCCGGACTGCTCTACGGCCTCCTCGGCGTCCTCGGCCCGGACCTGCTCGCCCTGCGCCTCGCCGAGACCGGCGTCGGGGCGCTCGGCGCCGCCCTGGCCGTGGTCCTCGTCCTGCCCGTCACCACCCACAGCGTCACCGACGCCTGGATCCGGCGGGCGCTGCGCTGCGTGCACGCCTGCGCCGTCGAGACCGCCCGGCGGCTGGCGGGTGCGGCCGATGCCGACCCGGCCCCGCGGGTGGCGGAACTGGAGCAGCTCCTCGCCCGGGTACGGCTCTCGGTCGCCCCGCTCGTGCATCCGCTGAACCCGATGCTCGGCCGCAAGCGGCGGGCCCGGCGCGTGCTCGCCCTCCTCGACGACTGCGCCCGGGAGATCCGCGGTCTGGTCGCCGTCGCGGCCGACCCGGAGGCCTCCCACGACGCCCGTCTGGCCACGGCCTGCCGACGGGTGGAGTCCGCCGTGGAGGCCCTCACCGAGGGCAGGGACATCACGGTCCACACGGACGGACTGTCCCACGCGGAACCGGCCCTGGCCCACCTGCACGGCCTGGAGCGAGCCCTGTCGGAACTGGCCCGCCCCCTGCGCACACCGTCGGGTTCCCCGCTGGTCGGCGCCTGACGGGCGCCTCCACGTTGCCCCGAACGGGCTGCGCCCGACTCTGGCCCCCTCTCGTACATGCCCCTTGAGGGCCCGGCGGGGCGCTCCCTCGTTGGCTGGAGTGGGCTACGGCCGAGCTTGGCTCCCTACTGCACGCTGCTGGGGGCTTGGCGGGGCGCCGGCGTGTCGGCTGGAGCGGGCTGCAGCCTGGTCGGCCTCCCCTGTCGTACCCGCCGCTTGGGGCCCGGCGGGGTGCTTCCGTGCCGGCTGGGGTGGGCTTCGGTCGAGCTTGGCCTCCTGTTGCACGCTGCTGGGGCCCGGCGGGGTGTTCCCGCGTCGGCTGGAGTGGACAGGCCGAGGCGGCCGCCCCTGTCGTACACGCTGCTGGGCGGCCTGAAGGGGCGCTCGTGTGTCATCCGGGACGTGCCTCGGCCGAGTCGGTTGGTCCGCTGAGCGTGCTGCTGGCCGGTGCCTGCCGGCGCGCTTCCCGTGGCCAGGAGCGAGTGCCGACCGAGTCGGGTCGGGCGTTGCGAACGCGGCGGGTCTGGGCCTGACCGGGCGAACCAGCCTTGACCCCGTGGTCTAGACCTTGCATGATCGGCTGCGCGGTCCTTCCGGGCGGCGTGGGCGAGAGGGGACAGCGGTGGCGGACGGCAGGCGACGGGCGTTCATCGGGTCGTTCACGGCGGCCGGCGGCCCCGGGATCGTGACGGCCGAGGTCGACGCCGACAGCGGCGCGCTGGCCGTGCTGAGCAGCGTGAACGTAGTCCCGGACCCCTCCTGCCTGACCCTCGCGCCCGACGGGAAGACGCTCTACGCGGTCAGCGAGACGGCCGAGGGCGCGGTGGCCGCGTACCGGGTGGCCGGGGACAAGCCCGAGCCGGCCGGGCGGCCCGTGCCGGTCGACGGCGGCAGTCCGACCCACCTCAGCCTCTTCGCCGGGCACGTCCTGACCGCCAACTACGGTTCCGGCAGCGTCACCGCGGTCCCCGTCCGCCCCGACGGCACCCTCGCACGGTCCGCTTCCGGCGTGCTCCGGCACAGCGGCGCCGGGCCGCACACCCCCCGCCAGCAGCGGCCGCACGCCCACCAGGTGCAGCCCGACCCGAGCGGCCGCTGGGCCGTCAGCGTGGACCTCGGCACCGATTCGGTGCGGGTGTGCACGCTGATGGACGGCGCCCTCGTCCTGCATCGGGAGACCGCTCTGCGGCCCGGCTCGGGGCCGCGTCACCTGGCCTTCCACCCGGAGGGCTCGCACGCGTACGTCGTCAACGAACTGAGCCCCTCCGTCACCGTGTGCCGCTGGGACGCGGCCCAAGGTGTCCTGACACCGCTGTCCGAAACGCCGGTCCTGCCCGGCGCACCGGCGCGCGACGCCTACCCGTCGGGCATCGCCGCCTCGCCCGACGGCCGCTTCGTCTGGACCGCCACCCGCGGCGAGGACGTCCTGTCCGTGCTGGCCGTCGAGGGCGAGGAGCTGCGGCTCGTCACCACGGTGCACTGCGGCGGCCACTGGCCGCGCGCCCTCACCGCCGGCGGCGGCTTCCTGTACGTCGCCAACGAACGCTCCGGCGACGTGACCTGGTTCGCGGTCGACCCGCTCACGGGCGTCCCACGACGAGGCGGCTCGATCAGGGTGACGGCGGCCGCGTGCGTGGCCCTCGGCTGAGGAGCAGCCACCACACCCCGGCCAGGCGCCCCCCGACGACGAAGGCCCGCTCCGAACCGGAGCGGGCCTTTCAGGCGTTACGCGCAGCGCCTCGTGTCAGCGCACCGGCGCGCTCTGCGCCTGCTGCGGCGCGATGCCCAGCGCCGTCGTGTACTTGGCCAGGGCGAGCTTGCCGATCGCCGGGTACGGGCCGAGCGACTCGGCGGCGGAGCAGCCCGCCTCCTTCGCGGCCTCCTCGACCAGACCCGGCTCGATCTCCGGGCCGATCAGATACGGCGCGAGCGCCAGCTGCTGAGAGCCCGAGGAGCGCAGCTGCTCGGCGACGGACGCGATGGAGCCCTCCTGGTCCAGAGCCGCGGCCATCACCGGCACGGCGAGGCGCGCGGCGAGCAGCATGCCCGTGATCCCGGCCGCCTGCACGGCCTCGTCACCACCCACCGACGCCAGGATGATGCCGTCCGCGGCGGTCGCCACGGTGAACAGCCGGGCGCGGTCCGCGCGGGCCAGACCGGCCTCGGACAGCCGCACGTGCAGCGCCTCGGCGAGCAGCGGGTGCGGGCCGAGGACGTCCGTCAGCTCGGCGGCGACCCGGCTCTCCATGAGGGCCTGGCGGATACGGCGCAGCAGCGCGCTGTCCGGGCCGGCGAGCAGCGGCACGACGACGGCGACGGGGCCGTCGGGCATCTTGACGTCCATGCCTGCGGCGCGGGCCTGCTCGAAACGGGCCGTGCGCTCCTCGGCGGCGTGCACGAGCACGGCCTGCAGCGAGGGGAACTCCGCGTTGTCCCCGTCGAGGTACCCGATACGGGCGTCGAGGCCGGGCAGCTCGGAGCGGGCGATGCTCACGACCTCCTCGGCGAGGCTGCGCGTGGCGCTACTGGGCGTCCCCGGCACGGCGAGGACGAGCGCGGGCGCGCCCTCGGGAGCAACCAGCGGCTCGGGACGGCGGTGCCGTCCGGGCTGGCGGGGGCGCGGCATTCGTACGGGCAGGCCATCCGCGGGCCCAGTGGGGGAACTCATGGCGCCGCATGTTACTGGCTTCTTGGGTTCCCCTGTTCGGGGAGGGTGCAGGTGAGCGGTATCCGTCCTGTTTTGTCTGATGAGTTGCGTACGGGTGGGACGCGATCGGATCAATCACCCGACCGGGTGGTCACGGACAGCATCGTCTCGTCACCCGGCAGCGCGAGCGAACCGGTGCTGAGTCCGGCGGCGATGCGCACCGAGCCGTGCAGCGGATCGCCCTCGGCCGGCACCCGCCGCGCGTGCGGGAGCCGCCGAGTCAGTTCCTCGTCCAGGGGGCCGAGCAGCGGGTCGCCCAGCCGGAACAGGCCGCCGGTGACGGCGACGCGCGGTTCACCGCCGGAGGGGCACACGGCCGCCGCGGAGTCGGCCATGTGCCGGGCGGCCGCGCGCAGGATGCCCGCGGCGACGGGGTCCTCGTCGGCGCAGGCGGCCACACGGGGTGCGAAGGAGGCGAGCAGGGCGGGCCGGTCGGGACGGGGATACAGCGCACCGGGCAGCCCGGCGACGGGCCCGAACACCTCCTCGGCGCAGGCCAGCAGCCGGGCCGAGCCGCCCTCGCGCCCGTCGTGGGCGCGCAGCGCGGCCTCGAGACCGGCCCGCCCGATCCACGCGCCGCCGCCGCAGTCGCCGAGCAGATGCCCCCAGCCGTCCGCACGCCGCCAGCCGGTGAGGTCGGTGCCGACCGCGATCAGTCCCGTACCGCCGGCGATCACGGCACCGGGGCGTGGCCCGAGCGCACCCACATAGCCGGTCACGGCATCGGCGGCCAGTGCGACCCTGCGCACGCCCCACTCCCGGGCCAGGGCGCCCGGCAGTTCGGCGCGCAGTCCGTCACCCAGGGAGGCCAGCCCGGCCGCGCCGACGACGACGGTGGTCAACGGCACCGGTCCCGCCTCTGCGGTCAGGGCGCGCACCAACGGCACGAGTCGCGTCATGAAGTGCTCGGGGTCGATGCCCCGCTCACCCGTGCGGACCGGCTCACCGGACGCCGGCCGGGCCAGCGGTCCGCGCTCGGCGGTTCCCACCACGGCCCGCAGCCCGGAGCCGCCGGAGTCCACGGCGAGAAACCAGGAGCCCTCCGACGCCCCGGTCACGGCAGACGCCAGTCCACCGGTTGGCCGCCCTGGCGGATCAGCAGGTCGTTGGCCCGGCTGAACGGGCGGGAGCCGAAGAAGCCCCGGTCGGCCGACATGGGGGAGGGGTGGGCGGATTCGACGGAGGGCAGGTCGCCCAGGAGCGGGCGCACATTGCGGGCGTCGCGGCCCCACAGGATGGACACCAGCGGCTTGCCGCGCCCCGCCAGGGCCCGGATGGCCTGCTCCGTGACCTGCTCCCAGCCCTTGCCCCGGTGAGCACCGGGCTTGCGGGGGGCGGTGGTCAGGGCCCTGTTGAGCAGCAGCACGCCCTGCTGTGTCCAGGGCGTGAGGTCGCCGTTGGACGGCTGGGGGAGCCCCAGGTCGGTGGTCAGCTCGCGGTAGATGTTGATGAGGCTGCCGGGCAGCGGCCGCACCTCGGGCGCGACCGAGAACGACAGCCCCACCGCATGCCCCGGAGTGGGGTACGGGTCCTGACCGACGATCAGGACGCGTACGTCGTCGAAGGGCTGCTGGAAAGCCCGCAGAACGTTCGGCCCGGCCGGGAGGTAGGTGCGTCCCGCGGCGATCTCCGCGCGGAGGAAGTCCCCCATCGCGGCGACGTGTTCGGCCACCGGTTCCAGGGCCTTCGCCCAGCCCGCTTCGACGATCTCATGCAAGGGTCGTGGTGCCACGGGCGTCACCCTACTGCCGTACGGGCAGCGGCGATCAACCGGTGGCCAACGCCTGTGCGCAACCTCGTCCCCCGTCTCGTCCGCCGCTCAGCCGACGAGCGCGGCCCGCACGCACAGCACGTCCGGCAGGTGCGAGGCGAGCTGTCGCCAACTGTCGCCGTCGTCCGCCGACGCGAACACCTCGCCGTTGCGGTTGCCGAAGTAGACGCCCGCCGGGTCGGCGTCGTCCGTGCACATCGCGTCGCGCAGCACCGTGCCGTAGTGGTCCTCCTGGGGCAGCCCCGCCGAGAGCGGCTCCCAGCTCTTGCCCGCGTCCGCCGTCCGGTAGACCCGGCACCGGCGGTCGGCCGGGACCCGGTCGGCGTCGGCGTTGATCGGGAACACGTACGCCGTGTCGCCTCGGTGCGGGTGCGCCACCGCCGCGAAGCCGAAGGTCGACGGCAGGCCCTCGCCGATGTCCGTCCAGTGCGCGCCCGCGTCGTCGCTGCGGTACACCCCCCAGTGGTTCTGCAGATACAGCCGGTCCGGGGTGGCCGCGTCCCGTGTGACCTTGTGCACGCACTGGCCGAACTCCGGGTTCGGATCGGGCAGGAACACCGCGGACACACCCGAGTTGGAGGGTGTCCAGCTCGCGCCGCCGTCCAGCGTGCGGAACACGCCGGCGGTCGAGACGGCGACCGTCACCGCCTTCGGGTCGCGCGCGTCGGTGAGGACGGTGTGCAGGCCCTCTCCGCCGCCGCCCGGCACCCACTTCGACCGCGTGGGGTGCTCCCACAGGGGCCGGACCAGCTCGAACGTCTCCCCGCGGTCCTCCGAGCGGTACAGCGCGGCCGGTTCGGTGCCCGCGTACACCACGTCGGGCTCGGCGGCGGCCGGGTGCAGCTGCCACACCCGCTCCAGGGACGCCCCGGTGTCCTGGGGGAACCTGACGGCCGGACGGGCCGGTTCGGTCCAGGTCCGGCCGAGATCGTCGGAGTGGAACACGGACGGGCCCCAGTGCGAGCTGTCGCCGCCGACCAGCAGCCGCGGGGCCCCGCCCCGGGTGTCGATGGCGACCGAGTACACGGCCTGTGCGTTGAAGTAGGGGCTCTCGTCGAACTCCCAGGCGCCACCACCTCGCCGACGCCCGATGAACAGCCCTTTGCGCGTGCCCACGGCCAGCAGTACCTCGGTCATGCCGATCACCTCCGCGGCGTCCTCGTCGACGCCTTCGTCCCGGACACCGGCCAGTCTGCACCCGACCACTGACAGTCACCCCCGGGCCGTGCTCCGCCGCAGGTCAGCGGGGTGTCGGGGGCGCGGGATCAGAGTTGCGCCGGCCGGCGCCGGAGGGCGTTCGCGGGGGCGGGGCGGGGGCGGGAGGCCCGTGGGAGCCGTCACGCCGGGTAGATGCCGTGAGCATCCAGGCGCCGCCGTCCGTATGGGGAGAGCGGCGGGATGGTCGTGGGCTCGTGAGGAGGAGGCCTTCGATGGCGTTACGTGGTCCGAAGGTGTGGCTGTGGCGCTGGCGGCGCAATCCGCTCAAGCGCCGCGCCGACAGGGTGGAGGCCTGGGTCGTCCTGGGCGTGTGGATGCTCACCGTGTTCGTCGGGGTGCTGGCCTGGACGACGGTGAGCCGTTCCGTGGCGGACGGACTGGCCCGGGAACGCGTCGAGTGGCGCCCGCTCGTGGCACGGCTCGCCGAGCGCGCTCCCGGGACGGCCTCCGAGAACGCCCCCGTGTCCCGCGCCGAGCACGTGTGGGCGACGGCGCGGTGGACCGCCGCGGACGGTTCCGAGCACTCCGGTCAGCTGCGGGTCCCGGCGGGCAGCGCCGCCGGGGCCCCGGTCACCGTGTGGACGGACCCCGAGGGCCGCCAGGTCACCCGGCCCGTCACCGAGTCCCAGGCCCGCGTACGCGCCTTCCTGACCGGCGGTGTGGCGGGCCTCTGCGCCGCGGCCGTACCCCTGGTCGCCGGCCGCGCCCTCCGCGGCCGCCTGGAGTGCCGCCGCATCGACCAGTGGGACGCGGAGTGGTCCCGCTTCGGCCCGATGTGGGGGCGCACGACGGGGTGAGGCCCCCTACCGGTTCCCCTGCCCGGCCAGCGCCTCCCGGCACGCCCGCAGCAACCCCAGGTCCTCGTGTATCCCGTGGCCGCCGGAGTCGGTGCGGTGCCGTCGGGGAGAGGCGAGCTCCACTCGGAGCACGTCGTGCAGGGGTGCTCCCGCCGGTCCCAGTGCCGAGACGCACTCGGCGATCGTTCTGCGCGTGTGCGGGTGTTCCGCCCACGTGGAGCGGAGGACGGGAAGGAACCGTTCCGGTTCCCCGGTCGTCCGCCATACCGCGCATGCGGCCGTGGCCCGCGCCCACGCGTCACCGGACCCGGCCATCTCGCGCAGTTCGGGCAGGGCCGGACGGGCCGCCGGGCCCAGCCGCCCCAGCACGGCCGCCGCACGCCGCCGGCGGCCGCTCCTGGTGCCCGTCAACTCCCGCAGCAGCACGGGCAGCACGGCCTCCGCGTCACCCGTGACCGACCAGAGCGCCTCCGCCGCCGCGACGGCACAGCCGGTTTCCAGCAGCCCGCGCAGCTCCGGTACGGCCGCGCGCGCGGCGCCGCCGAACGCGCCGAGGGCACGGACCGCCGCTTCGGTGACGGTGTCGTCCCTCCGCAGCCCGTCCGGCATGCCGCGCAGCAGACGCAGGACCGCGGGTACGGACTCGACGTCGCCCAGTGCGGCGAGCGCCGACAGCAGGGGAACGGCCCGCTCGTTCAGGCCGGGCGCGTCGAGCGGCACACGGGCGAGCCGTCGCCGCAACGCCGGGGCGAGCGGCACGGCCGCGGGGCCCAGACGGGGTATCACCAGCCCCAGGTCGTTCGGTACGACCGGGCCCGCCAGCACCTCGGCCAGCACCGGCGTGGCCCGCGCGTCCCCGGTCCCGGCCAGGGCCTTGAGCGGACCGCCCAGCGCCGGCGCACCCCGCTCCCCGTGCCGTATGCGAAGCTCGGGACGGTACGCCACCAGCGCGTGGAGGTGGTCCGCGGCGGGTGCGGCCAGCTCCGAGAGCTCCACCAGGACCGCGACCGCCGCGTCGTGCAACCGCCCCTCCTCCAGGCCCAGTTGGTTGCCGATGAGGACGACCGGCTCCGCATGGCCGGTACGCCACTCACGGAACAGCCCGGCCGACATCCACACGCCGTTGCACCGGTCGAGGGGGTCCGGGCTGGTCAACTGCCCGCACAGCAGGGCGACCCGGTCGGCCACCCGGCTGCCGAGCGCGGCGTGCAGGGTCCGCAGCAGCCGGGAGCCCTCCTCGTCCGAGGGGCGCAGCCGCAGCAGCCGGCCGGCGAGCGTGTCCGGACCGGGAAGGTCGTACGGGTGTCCCGCCGGGGGCCGCTGCCCGGATCTGTCCCTGAGCAGCCGGACGACGGTGGGTACGAGATCGGCGGGGAGCAGATCCGGGGCGCACCCCGCGAGCTGGCCGAGTGCGGCGAGCCGGAGGCCGGGGCCGTAGGGGTCCCCGCTCAGCTCGGTCAGCAGGCGCACCGCCTTGGTGGCGTGGACATCGTCGGTGAGGCGGTACCGCCGCGCGAACAGGCCGAGGCTCTCGGCCAGCGCGAGCAGGACCCGCTCGTCCCGCTCCACGGTGATCCGCTCCCGCACCAGGGTGAGCACTCGCGCCGGCCGGTCGAGGAACCGCACCAGCGCCCCGGGGACCGCCCGGCGCACTGCGGCGTCCGCGTCGCCCGCGAGCCGGACGAAGACCTCGGCACGCGCGCGCAGGGCGGCACGCGCTCTCGCCGCGAGATCACCGCCGGCACCGCCGAGGTCGCCGATGCTGACGAGGAGCTCCACCACTCCCGCCCGGTCCCGCACCTCCTCGCGGACGGCGAGCGCGAGGAGAAACGGAACACAGGCGACCGTCGCTTCGTACACATCGCCCTGGTGGTGCACGGCGCCGTACATCCCGTCGAGCGCGGTCTGCCGCTCGGCCGGATCGGCGGAGGCCAGGCCCCGCAGTAGTCCGGGCACGTCCTCCGCGCTGCCGTACGCGTGGCGCAGCGAGGCCCAGTCGACCTCGTCGATCCCCCTGAACACGGTGTCCTCCCCCAGACGATGTGCCACTGACGGGGAGTCTGTACCACGGCACTGACAACGAAGCGGAATCGGGAGATGACTGAGCGCGAACTGTGCGCACGATGGCTTGAGTTCGAACCGGCCCGCCCGGGCGGGCCGGTTCGCCTCGCCCCGTGAGCCCGTCAGCCCGTCCCGGCGTCCCGGCAGCCGCCGGGCAGCGCCCGTTCCACGATCGCGGCCAGGCCCGCGGCCTCCGGCAGCGTCCCGAACGAGTGCCCCCAGTCACCCCCGAGCCGCGTCGCGCAGAACGCGTCGGCGACCGCCGGAGGGGCGTGCCGGACGAGGAGGGAGGCCTGGAGCGTCAGTGCCGTCTGCTCCACGAGACGGCGTGCCGTCGTCTGCGATGCCTGGGACAGGCCCGTCCTGAGCCGTGCCACGGCCGCGTCCAGCCGGGCGTCCGCCCCCCGGGCGAGGGCGAGCTCGCCGAACAGGGCCTCGGCGGTGCCCCCTTCGCGGCTCAGAGCCCGCAGCACATCGAGGGCGTTGACGTTCCCCGAGCCCTCCCAGATCGACAGCAGGGGGGCCTCGCGGTAGTGCCGGGGCATGCCCGAGTCCTCCACGTAGCCGTTGCCGCCGAGGCATTCGAGGGCCTCCGCGGTGAAGGCCGGGCCCCGCTTGGTCACCCAGTACTTGCCCACGGCGGTGGCGATCCGGCGGAACGCCGCCTCGCCCTCGTCCCCGCGGATCGCCCGGTCGGCCGCCCCCGCCAGCCGGAGGGTCAGCGTCGTGGCGGCCTCGGACTCCAGCGCCAGATCGGCGAGAACGTTGCGCATCAGCGGCTGGTCCACGAGCCGTGCGCCGAACGCGCTGCGGTGGCGCGCATGGTGTCCCGCCTCGACGAGGGTCTTGCGCATCAGCGCCGCCGACATCATCACGCAGTCCAGCCGTGTGCAGTTGACCATCTCGATGATGGTCTTCACGCCCTGTCCCTCGGGGCCGACGAGCCAGGCCACGGTCCCGTCGAACTCGGGCTCGGAGGAGGCGTTGGAGCGGTTGCCCAGCTTGTCCTTCAGCCGCTGGATGCGGAAGGTGTTGCGCGTCCCGTCGGGCAGTACACGCGGCACCAGGAAGCACGACAGGCCGCCCGGAGCCTGCGCCAGGACCAGGAAGACGTCGCACATCGGCGCCGAGGTGAACCACTTGTGCCCGCGCAGCGTGTACAGCCCGGGCTCGGCCGTGGGCGTGGCCGTCGTGGTGTTCGCCCGGACGTCGGAGCCGCCCTGCTTCTCGGTCATCCCCATGCCCGCCAGCAGTCCGCGCTTCTGGGTGGGCTCACGGAGGACGGGGTCGTACTCACGGCTCGTCAGCAGCGGCTCGTAGAGCTTCGCCAGCTCCGGTTGCCTGCGCAGCGCCGGGACGGCCGCGTAGGTCATCGACGTGGGGCAGCCGTGCCCCGCCTCGGTGTGCCCCCACACCAGTCCGCCGGCGGTCCTCGCGACGTGGGCGCCGGGCCGGTCGTCCGCCCAGGGCGACGCGGCCAGTCCTTCCGCGATCGCCGTGCGCATCAGGTGGTGCCAGCCGGGGTGGAACTCGACCTCGTCGACGCGGTTGCCGTACCGGTCGTGCGTGCGCAGCTCCGGCTCGTGCCGGTTGGCCAGGTCGGCCCACTCCTGCGCCTGGGCGCTGCCGGCCTGCCGCCCGAGCCGCCGCAGGTCCTCCTCGGCCCACCCGGCGCCCTCCCGCCGCAGCCCCTCCAGCAGGGCCGTGTCGTCGGAGGCGTCGTACGGGGTGAGGGGCGGGGCCTGGTTGGTGACGTCGTGCGTGGCGGGCCCGCCGTACGTCTGATGTTCGTCCGGTGTCGAGACCATACTGCGAGTGTTGCATTTTGTCTTCGATCGCAGCAATACTGCAACACGGAAGTCCGCCGCGTACAGTACGTGACCATGCCGATGAACGTCCCGGCGCGGTCCGGCGCGCTCGATCTGCGTCCGCTGTCCGCGCGGTCGGTCGTGCTGAGCCTGCTCCTCGGGACGCATCCCCCCGAACTGCCGGTCAGGGAACTGGTGCGGCTCGTGGAGGGCTTCGACGTCGGCGGTTCGACCCTGCGGGCGGCGCTCAGCCGGATGGTGGCCGCCGGAGATCTGCGGCGCACGGACGGCGGCTACCGCCTCAGCGACCGGCTGCTGGAACGCCAGCGCCGCCAGGACGAGGCCGTGCACCCGTGTACGCGCGCGTGGGACGGCGACTGGGAGATGGTCGTGATCACCGCGACGGGACGCGGCCCCGCCGAACGCGCCGACCTGCGCACCCGGCTGGCCGCCCGCCGGCTCGCCGAACTCCGCGAAGGCGTCTGGCTGCGGCCCGCCAACCTGACCCGCGCCCTACCCGGCGATCTGGACCAGGTGGTCCAGCGCTACACGGCCCGCCCCGACCGGCCCGCGGGCGAATTGGCCGAAACGCTGTGGCCGCTGGGCGCCTGGTCCGCCACGGCCCGGGGCCTGCTCGCCCACATCGCCGGCGCGCGCCGCCCGGCCGACCGCCTGACCGCCTTCGCCGCGGTCGTACGGCACCTGCTCGCCGACCCCGTCCTGCCGCCCGGACTCCTGCCCGCAGACTGGCCGGGCAGCGAACTGCGCGCCGCCTACACCGGCTACCAGCGGGAGCTGATCGGGGAGGTACGCGCGCGCGTGCGCGGCACCTGACGCGGACGGCCGTGCGCAGCGCCTGTCGGGACGCTCCGCACGGCCGCTTCACCGTGGGGGGACTGGCCTGGACTACCTGTAGGTGATGTCCGAGGTGGAGTAGAGGCAGTTCTTGCTGTCGGGGCCCGAGCCGACAGCGGTGTTGTTGTTGTACTTCTGGCAGGGGACGACCTTGCGGCCGGAGTCGTTGCGGATCGTGATGTTCCGCAGGGTCGCCACGTCGTTGCGGTTGACGTTGATGCCGACGAGCCGTGCGGTGGAGCCGGTGCCGGTCACGTCGACGGTGTTGAGGTTGACCTTGCGGGTGTACTGCGTGGAGCAGTCGCCGCAGGAGCGGTAGAGCGTCTTGAACTCCTGCACCGCGAAGTTGGAGATGGTCAGCGTGCCGCCGCCGTTGTGCTGGAAGACCTTGTCCGCCGCCTTCTTCGCACCGCCGCCGATCACCTGGTAGGTGGCGCCGTTGCCGCCGCGGAAGGTGGCGGCGTCCTCGCCGACGTCCTCCCACCAGACGTTCTGCAGCGTGCAGCTGCCCTCGCAGTGGATGCCGTCGGCCGCGGGGGCGCCGAGGATGACGTTCTTCAGCACCGCGCCGTTCGCGAGCTTGAAGATCGGGTCCTGGCCCTCCTCCTGCCCGTCACCGGCCAATTCTCCCGTGCCGTAGTACCGCTTCATCCCGTAGTCCTTGGTGCCGGACACGGAGATGGTGGAGGAGGTCCCCTGGCTGCCGTTGGGGCTGGGCCAGGTCGCGGCGCCCGCCGTGGGCGCGTGCGTGGTCATGATCATGCCAATCGACAGGCCGAGTGTGGCCAGTGCGCCGGTCAGGGCGCGCCCGCGGGTGTGCGGACGTGTCGCAGAAGTCATGTCCCGATTCCTTCTGTCGTGGGGGCGGATGGGGTCAGGGCCTTCCGGGTCGTGCGACTCGTGGGGGTGCCTTTTGGGGCTTGCGCCTTCATGTACATGAATGATGTTCGCGATGTTGTTCACCGTGCCCGCTACGAGAGCCTCGTTCGCGTCAGCGGGTCACACTGCTGAACGGAACGTAGGGGGCAAGCGCTTTCTAGTCAAGCCTCGCGCAGAACACATTCGGCCGCTCCTGGTCACGGCGGCGATCGTGTGGGAGCGCTTCCATGTGGGCCATGTCCATGCCACCATGCCGGACGGACGCTTCCCTTCATGAGAGGGCGAGTCGATGAGGACTCCGCGCATGCGTACGTTCGTCGGTGGGCTCGTGTTCACGCCGTTGTCCGTCGGCGTTCTGACCGGCACGTCCACTTCACGACCACGGCGCCCGGGGGCTGGAGCCTGGGCCGCACGGGCTTCGCCCGGTGGTCCGAGGCCGCCTCGGCTCCGCAGACGTTCCTCGACGCGAACCCGGACAGGGATCGACGCGCGGCGCGCGGCGAGTACCACCGGCTGCCGTGGCGGCGCGCTCGCCCCAGACCGATTCCTCTGCTGAGCCGCCCGTACGACGTCCTGCGAGCCGCACCTCACAACGGAAGGAACCCGGACGTGTCTGCCACCCCCCACGCCGCGACGAGGAGACCCCTGCGGTCGATGCTCCTCGCGCTCGTCGCGGCGCTGCTGGCGCTGCTCACGGCCCCCGTGCTCACCGCACCCGCGGCCGCCGCGGGCGAGCCCGCCCGTGATTCCAAGCGTCCGGAGGCCGTACCCGCCGCGGCCCTCACCGAGGTCACGGACTTCGGCGCGAACCCCAGCAACCTGCGGATGTACGTGTACGTGCCGGAGAGCGTCACGCCGAAGCCGGCCGTGGTGGTGGCCGTGCACTGGTGCACCGGCTCGGGCCCGGACATGTACAACGGCACCGAGTACGACACGCTCGCCGACCGGTACGGGTTCATCGTGCTCTACCCGTCCGTCACCCGCAGCAGCAAGTGCTTCGACGTCTCCTCGCCCCAGGCCCTGCGCCGCGACGGCGGCAGCGACCCCGTCGGCATCAAGTCGATGATCGACTGGACCACCCGCACCTACGGCGCCGACACCGGCCGGATCTTCGCCACCGGCATCTCCTCCGGCGCGATGATGACGAACGTCCTGCTCGGGGACTACCCGGACGTGTTCGCGGCGGGCGCCGCCTTCTCGGGCGTCCCGTTCGGCTGCTTCGCCACCACCGACGGCTCCGAGTGGAACAGCGCCTGTTCGGGCGGCACGGTCACCCGCACCCCGAAGGAGTGGGGCGACCTCGCCCGGGGCGCGTACCCCGGCTACACCGGTCCCCGCCCCCGGATGCAGATCTGGCACGGCACCCAGGACGACGTCCTGCGCTACCCCAACTTCGGGGAGCAGATCAAGCAGTGGACGAACGTGCAGGGCGTGAGCCAGACGCCCACCACCACCGACACGCCTCAGTCCGGCTGGATCCGCACCCGCTACGGCGGCACGGGTGACCGGGCCCCCGTGGAGGCCATCAGCCTCCAGGGCGTCGGCCACAACCTGTACGCCCAGGGCATGGCGTCCCGCGTGCTCACCTTCTTCGGCCTGGACGGCTCCGGCCCGGCTCCCCAGCCCCAACCCGGCGCCTGCAAGGTGACGGCCGCGGTCAACGCCTGGAACACCGGCCTGACCGCCACCGTGACCCTCACCAACACCGGCACCACGACCGTCGACGGCTGGAAACTCGGCTTCACGCTGCCCGCGGGACAGACGGTCACGGGTGGCTGGGGCGCGACGTACGCGCCGTCGTCCGGGTCGGTCACCGCCACCAACGTCTCGTACAACGGCACCATCGCGCCGGGAGCGAGCGTGAGCATCGGCTACCAGGCCGGTCACGGCGGCAACAGCGCCGCTCCGGCCGCGTTCACCCTCAACGGGACGGCGTGCGCGGCCGGTTGACGTAGCTCTGCGAGTGCCGGACCGGACGGCCGGATCAGACCGACCGGTGGTACTGGTCCGGCACCCGCACCTCGCCGCCGAGTTCCCGCGCCGCGTGCCGCGCCCACGAGGGGTTGCGCAGGAGCTCGCGGCCCAGCAGGACCGCGTCCGCCTCACCGTTGGCCAGGATCTTCTCGGCCTGCTCGACGTCGGTGATGAGCCCGACCGCCGCGACGGGCAGGCCGGTCTCGTTCCTCACCCGGGCGGCGAAGGGCACCTGGTAGCCGGGACCGGTGGGGATGCGGACGCCGGAGGCGTTGCCGCCGGTGGAGACGTCCAGCAGGTCGATGCCGTGGGCCCGCAGGTCGGCGGCGAATCGGACCGTGTCGTCCGCGGTCCAGCCGCCGTCCTCGAGCCATTCGGTGGCCGAGATGCGGAAGAACAGCGGCTTGTCGTCCGGCCAGACCTCCCGTACGGCGTCGACGACTTCGAGGGCGAAGCGGGTGCGGTTCTCGTACGAGCCGCCGTAGGCGTCGGTGCGGTGGTTGGAGTGCGGGGAGAGGAACTCGTTGATCAGGTAGCCGTGGGCGCCGTGGATCTCGGCGACCTCGAAACCGGCGGCGAGCGCGCGGCGGGCGGCTGCCGCGAACTGCCCGACGACGTCCGTGATCTGGTCGACGGCCAGCTCGGCAGGGGCCGGGTGCTTGTCGTCGAAGGCGAGCGGGCTGGGGGCGACCGCGTCCCAGCCGTGGGCGGCCGGGCCGACGGGCGCGCCGCCCTTCCAGGGACGGTCCGTCGACGCCTTGCGGCCGGCGTGGGCCAGCTGGATGGCCGGCACCGTGCCCTGCGCGGTGAGGAAGCGGGTGATGCGGCGGAACGCCTCGACCTGCGTGTCGTTCCAGATGCCGAGGTCGTACGGGGAGATGCGACCCTGCGGGGACACAGCGGTGGCCTCGACGATGATCAGGCCCGTGCCGCCGGTGGCGCGGGCGGCGTAGTGCGCGAAGTGCCAGTCGGTGGGGGCCCCGGTCTCCGGGCCCTCCGGCGCCGCCGAGTACTGGCACATCGGAGGCATCCACACGCGGTTCGGGATCGTCAGCTCGCGCAGGGTGCAGGGCTCGAAGAGCGCGGTCACGGCGGACTCCATTCGTCACAGGGCCGATGTCGACTCGTACGATAGGCATCGTAGTACGGTGGATGTCAAACTACGAGGGTTCTCGTACTATGGAGGCCCCGAGGAAGTGGAGCCCGCCGTGACGTCCCCCGCCGTCAGCAGCCGTGCCCTGCCGCATCCCGCGCGTGACGAGATCCGGCTGGAAGAGGTGCTGCACGCGCTCTCGGACCCGATTCGGTTGCGGATCGTGCGGGAACTCGCCGGTGCGAGGGGTGAGTTGTCGTGCTCGCACTTCGAGCTGCCGGTCACCAAGTCGACCACCACGCACCATTTCCGGGTGCTGCGGGAGAGCGGGGTGATCCGGCAGGTGTACCGGGGGACGGCCAAGATGAACGGGCTGCGGCGGGATGAGCTCGACGACCTGTTCCCCGGGCTCATGGCTGCGCTGCTGGATGCGGCGGTCAGGCAGGCCGTCCGTCTGGGTGACTGACGCGTTCGTGGCCGCGGAAGGCCCGCGGCGTGCGCGCCCGCACGGCGGAGCCGCAAGGCTACGACCCGCGCCCCCTAACGGGCCTTGGCCGCCGCTGCCTTCAACAGCGACTGCCAGTCCGGGAGTTTGACCACTCCGCGGCCCAGTGAGGCTCCCAGCTCCGCCTCCGCTCGCTCGATCGCCTGCCAGCCCTCCCATTCGACCGGGTCGATTCCCGCGGCGCGCAGGGCCGGGAGCGGGTCGTCGCGAACGGCCCGCAGGGCGAGCACGGGAGCGTCCTCCAGGAGCGCCGTCGCCGTCTCCTTCGCGCAGGGGCGATTCGTGCCGATGACCCCGGTGGGGCCGCGCTTGATCCAGCCCGCCACGTACTCGCCCGGGATCACCACGCCCTCGCGCAGGACGCGGCCGGACCGGTTCGGGACGGTGCCGGTGACCGGGTCGAACGGAAGGCCCTCCAGGGAGACGCCGCGGTAGCCCACCGAGCGCAGGACCAGCTGTCCTTCGATGACCTCATGGCGGCCCGTGCCCGTCACACCCCCGTGGCCGTCCGGGGCCGTCCGCTCGAATCGCGCCGCGCCCACGTGGCCCTGCTCGGCGAGCAGTTCGGCCGGGCGGAGGAAGAAACGGAGGTGGATGCGGCGCGGTGCGCCTCTCGGGGGTGTCCCGGCCCAGCCGCGCAGCACCTCCACGTTGCGGCGCTGCTGGGCGGGCAGTGCGGACGGATCCGTGTAGCCCGGGTCCAGGG
This sequence comes from Streptomyces flavovariabilis, assembly GCF_000725785.1. NCBI lineage: Bacteria > Bacillati > Actinomycetota > Actinomycetes > Kitasatosporales > Streptomycetaceae > Streptomyces > Streptomyces flavovariabilis. Next base: position 59,779 of record NZ_JNXD01000015.1, read on the forward strand.
CCAGCTCCGCCGGGTCCACGACGACGTCGGTCTCCGGCAGGGTGCCCAGTTCGCGCAGCTCCTTGGTGGTGAACCGGGCCTGGGACGGGCCGCGCCGGCCCACCATGTGGATCTCCGTCACCCGGCTGTCCGCCAGGGTGTTCAGGGCCGCCTGCGGCATGTCGGTCGGGGTGAGCTCGGCCAGTCCCCGGGCCAGCATCCGCGTGACGTCCACGGCGACGTTCCCCACACCGATGACCACGGCCGACCGGGCGTCCCGCAGGAAGCCGGCGTCCACGGCGTCCGGGTGGGCGCTGTACCAGGACACGAACTGCGTCGCCGACCAGCTCCCCGGCAGGTCCTCCCCGGGGATGCCCAGCCGCCGGTCGGTGGCGGCGCCCACGCAGTACACCACCGCGTGATAGAGCTCCCGCAGCCGCGCGACGCCCACGCCCCCGGGGCCGATCCGCACGCCGCCGAGGAACCGGACCCGCTCGTGTTCCAGGGCCGCGCGCAGGTTGTTCTGCAGCGACTTGATCTTCTCGTGGTCGGGTGCCACGCCGTAGCGGACGAGGCCGTACGGGCACGGCAGCCGGTCCAGGACGTCGACGCGCACCTCGGGATCCAGCTGGACGAGGCTCTGGGTGGTGTAACACCCGCTCGGCCCGGAGCCTACGACGGCGACTCGCAGCACGGCGGAACTCCTTACCCGGGGGATCCGACGGATCTCAGGAGAGCGCTGACACCTCCAGCATCGCACCGGCCGGGCTCCGCTGACAGGGTGCTGTGCTGCACGCGCGGCGCGTGTCCGATCTGCAGGGAATGTGATCATGCTGTTACGTTCAGTGCGTGCTGGAAGCATCCTTTCTGAATCTTTCTGATCGCTCTCCGGCGGACGGGGCGGTGTCCGTGCGCTCCGCCTGGGAAGTGCGGGAGAGCGAGGGCGCCACGCGGTGGTTCGAGTTCCGGCTGGCCTTCGCGGACGGCGCCCGGGTCGACGCGCTGGCCGTCGTGGGCGGCGGATGCGTCTGCGTCGAGGAGGTGCGCGCTCAGCCCGCGCTGTCCCTCGACGACCTGGCCGTGCTCGCCGACTGGATCGAGGAATCGGTGGCCGAGGCGTGCGATGCCGGGCCCGGGCCCGGCGGCTGCGGGGGGCAGGGGCGCCGAGTCCGGCCGGTCTGGCCGCGCGGGGCGGAGGGGCGGCGGCTGGTGGCGCAGGAGTACCGCGCGGCCCAGCGGGACGGTGCCGACCCGGTCCTCGCCGTGATGGGCGCGACCGGGCACAGCCGCCGCACGTCCCTCAGGCTGATCGGCCAGGCCCGGGACGCGGGCCTGCTGTCACCGCGCCGCGCCCAGCGCTGAACGCGACGAAGGTCCCGCCTTCCGGCGTGCTCGGCTCGTCGTATCCGGTGCGGGGTGGTCTTGTGCTCACCTTGTGGTGGGCGGGGCGGCTGTATGCCTCACCGGTTGCGAGGGCTCCGCCTACCTCATGAGGGGTGACCGGGCGACGGCTCTTCGAGAGGCGGCCGACCCGACCACCACAGCCGGACCGGCTTGTTCACGCAACCTCTTCAGCCGCCGCATAAACCACGGCTGGCCGGTCGACCTCACTCAGGGATGGCCAGTCCACGCTCGCGCAGCTGCCGCAGGCAGATCTCGAGACAGGCTTCCAGCGAGGCGGCATCAGCCGCACGAGCAGGCCCTCGTGAAGGGAACGAGTCGGCGGGGCACGCTAGCCGGGCCACAAAGGCACTGCACTTGATCGGCGGTGAAGCGGGCCGTCATGCTCTGGTGGCAAAGGGAAGCCCACCACGTGGTGTTTCAAGCAAGGACGGTCCAACAGACGGCGGAAACCGGCAGCATTGACTCATGGTGATTCGAAGGCCACCCGCCAGTGCTCCCGGTTCTCTGAGTGATGATCCGGTACTCGACTACGCGCTACGGGAGTTGGAATGGTTCACCTTCACCCGTCGGCGAGCGCGGGTGGGACATTACGGGACTGAATTCGGATCACTGATCACGGCCTCGGCCACGGTGGTCGCAGCGGGTCTGCACGCACCGGCTCTGGTTACCGCGACGATCGCGGGCATGACCCTGTTCTTCAGTGGCCTGCGTCAAGTTCTCGACCACGGAACACGTTATGTGCTAGCGGCAGAGGCTTGGGCGCAGCTGAACCCCGCCATCGAGCGTTACCGCTTGTTGCCCCCCAGTGAGCGAAGTGCAGAGGCACGCGAACGTCTTCTAGAAAGGGTTGAGGCGGTCGTGGACTCCGAGATTGCCTCGTGGGGAGCTGGCTTGCGTCAGGGGCGCCCCACAGACAGTCTTGGCTCGCCTCCAGCCATCGGCCAGTAACTGAGCTCTCCCACGGTTCCTGTTGCCGTGCTTCGGCGTCGCCCGCCCTGGGGGTAGGACAGGGCGTACTCCTTGAGGGAGGGCGTCGGCCGTCGCATGACGCGGTCGGAGCGCATCCGGCCCAGCACCTCGACCGGAAGGCCGCCCAGGAGGTGGGCCATGCGCGGGGCGTCATAGCCGGCGTCGAAGACGATGAGGATGTCGCGGTCGCCCAAGTGTCAGCCGCCCATCTCGATCAGGTCCGTGACCACCCGGCGGAGCTGCGCGGCGGTGACCTCGGCGACGTCGTCCTCGGGACCGAGACGGACGGCGTCCAAGAGCTGGCACCAAGACGTCCGGCCCGATTCCAGGGCGGCGACGAAGGAGTACGGCCAGCCGGGGATGAATTGGTCCGAGGACCGTCCGCTGCGACCGTAGACGTGGCAGAACAGGCGGTCCGCGCTGGTCGGCGCGTCGGGACGGAGCCAGCTGCTGACGTCGACCGCCAGGACCAGGCGCCCGTCGGCGGCCCGCGGCATCGGCAGACCGGCCAGCACCTCGCAGCAGGGGCACGTCCACGTTCCCGCAGCTCAACGCCTCGTACATCGCGCCGTGCCCGCGCAGGTGCTCGGCCACCAGGGTCAAGCCCACCGGCGAGGTCACCGGACCGTCCGCGCACAACAACGCGTCCACGAGTTCGAACAGTTCGTCCCCGCGCACGGTCCGACAGTCGAATAAGCCCTCCCGGAAGCGTGACGCTTGCGCGAACGCCTCCCCGGGACCGGCATCAGGCAGCTGACTCACCCTCACGGCCTTCGTCTCGATCGGTGCACCTTGGTCGGAGCACATGATTAAGCGAAGGCCGCCTCAATGTCCGGTGAATGCTCAGGTGAGTGATCCAGTTCGAGAGGTCGTTCGGCGCCGGGAGCCAGGCACGGGCACTGCTGCCTCAGCTAGCGAGCAGGGCCTGCATCCACTGGTCTTCGCGTTGCTCGATGTATTCGGCGTCGTTTCGCCAGGCGTCGCCGTGGCCTTCAGCCCACAGCCTCGCCCAGGGCTGGGCTCCTTGGGCTGCCTGGTCGCGCAGGAAGTCGTGCATGGAACGCGTACGGCGCCCCAGCAGAGGGACCAACCGACGACGTTCGGGCTCAGCGAGACCGTAGGCGTCGGCGAAGACTCGCAGTCGGTTCGCCGCGTCCGGGCTCTGCCAGTCCGGATGCGCGGACAGCGGGATGAACCCGTGAATCGCGTATGCGACATCCCACAGGCGCGAGCCGGGACCTGCAGCGTCCCAGTCGATGAAGGCCCACTGCGCGTCGTCTGCGACCACGAGGTTCCAGGGGGCCAGGTCGTTATGGGCGATGATGTCACTGCCCTCAGCGGGGATGAGCGTCTGCCACCGCGCATCGGACGGCGGCGTGAAGTTCTGCACGGCATCGTGGAAGTCCCGGATCAGCCGTGCCACGCGAGCCAGTTGTCGAGCGGGTTCCATCAGCGAGAACCGGTCGGGCCAGACCACATGTCCCGGCATGAAGGTCAGGACCTCACGCCCCTGATGGTCGATGCCGAGTGGCCGAGGTGCCGCGCCGAATCCCACGTCGTGCAGGTGGGCAAGCAGGGCATGCACAGCGGGAGTCCATGGTCCGGCCGGACGGCGAACGGTGTCCCCGACGCGAACGACACCATCACTGACGTTGCCACCGGACAAAGGCTGTTCATCATCGTGCCGCATCGAACCAGTGTGTCGGATCAGCTCGTCATGCTCATCCCATTAAGGGGGAGCGTCAGAGTAGAGACGGAGGTTGAAGAGCAAGCTCAGAGCATGTTCCGCATCCATGCGATCTCGCCCGTCTGCCGCATCACCGCGTCGCCGAGCTTCTCCAGCCGGGCCTCCGTCTCCGTGCCGGGCATCGGCCCGCCGGGTGCACCGGCGTGAGCTCGACGGGCAGACGCAGCCGGACTACTCCGACCGATCCGGCGGACCGCACTCCGGTGCGGCCCCGGTCGCGAAGAACCGCGACAGGTCCCTGTCGCCCCTCCCGCCGGAGGCCCCGTTCTCCGGTGGGACACCCGACTCCCAGTCGAGCCGGTAGCGCTTGAACAGTTCGGCTCGCAGCACCGGCACCGGCATCGGTACGCCGGGCACCAGGGCCGCGTACACGGCGCCCATCAGCAGGGCGCGCATCATCGGGTAGTCGCTGTCGACGTCCCGCGACCCGTGCCGGGCCATCGTGTCCCGCAGCAGCTCGGCCAGCCGCCGCTGCTCGGGGCACTGCATGAAGCCCTCGGCCTGCAGGATCCCCGCCATGTGCTGGCGCATCAGCACGGGCCGGTCCCTGGCCAGGCCCAGGATCGCGTCGATGGCCCGGGCCATCCGCTCCCGGCCGTCGTCGGTGCGCGGCTCGCGCTCCAGCGCCTCCTCCAGCGTGCGGTGCATCAGCCGGTGCACGGCGGACTGCACCAACTGGCGCTTGCCGGGGAAGTAGTACGACACCAGACCGCGGGCCGAACCCGCCCGGTCCGCGATGTCGCCGAGGGTGGTCGCGTCGTAGCCGCGCTCGCCCACCAGCTCGACCGCGGCCTGCAGGAGCCGCTCCCGGGAGCGCCGCCGCAACTCTTCATTGACCGAGGCGCTACGCGGAGACATGCTGTAACTCCTGTGTTGACTGGCTGCCAGCCAACTATACTCAGAGCGTCCGGCCGAGGCCTGTCAGGTCTGGTCCGGTGATGCCGTCTGCCTCGGGCGACGCGGGGGATCGTCCGAGGCGGGCGAGCGTACGGCTCTGAAGGTGGCCTCGGGCTACTTGAGCAGGCGCGCCGTCCTCCGTGAGGACCGTGCCGGCTCAGCTCACCAGATCCAGGACCGGCCGCAGCCCGTCCGGCCGGTCGGCCGCCGGCAGGTGGTCCACGAAGTGCACTGTGCATCCCAGGGCGCCGGCACCGCCGTCCGCCCGCCTGTCGTCGCCGACCATGAGGGTCTTGCGGGGATCGGCGCCGAGCGCCTCGCAGGCGGTGGCGAACAGCCGAGGGTCGGGTTTCTGGATGCCGTGCTCGAACGACAGGACGTACGTGTCGACGTACTGGTCCAGACCGTGCGTGCGGAAGACCGGGCGCAGGTCCCAGCCGATGTTGCTGACCACCCCGACGGGAATGCCACGCTCCCGCAACGCGCGCAGCACCTCGACGGCGTCCGGGTACGGGGCCCAGGCGGCCGGGGACATGTGCCGGTCGTACAGCGCGTCGTGCAGCGCCGGGTGGGGCAGCGCGACCTGCCGGGCGAGGCCCGTGTAGGCGGCCCGGTGCAGGGCGGCGCTCTGGTCCCGGACGAGCCAGGTGTCGGCCAGGTCCTCGGGTACCCGCGCCGGAGCACCACCGCCCGGCAGCGCCCCGACCGCCTCCAGCGCGCGCACCGCGGCGGTCAACTCCGCCTCGGTGAGCCTGACGTCGGCTCCGGCCAGGACGCCACGCAGCCAGGAGTCGGTGGACTCGACACGGAAAAGGGTCCCGGAGAAGTCGAACAGAACGGCCGTCATGGGGTGATCCTACGAGGTTCTCCAGACGTCGACAGGTGTCTCATCCGGGTGTGATTTTCTGCCCCCCCGCATCCGAGCCGCCTGCTTGGCGGCTCGGTCGGCTCGAGATGACTGCACCTGCACGGGCGGGCCTTGGCGGCACATGCTCAGTCCTGGGTGGGCAGATGGACGGAGGCGAGTTTGGCCGGGTCGACGACGATGTGGATGCCGGTGATCCGGCCTTCGGTGACAGTGAAGGCGATGATGGAGAGCGGGCTTCCGTCGGGGCTCCAGGACATGTGGCCGGGGATGCCGTTGACCAACACGGGGCGCTGGCGGGCGACCTCGCCGGAGAACATGCGGGCGCCGGCGGCGATCTTGGTGGCGCCGAGGGTGACGACCACGCCATCGGGGGTATCGACGGTCAGCCTCACGTTGGGGTGGAGGACACGCAGGAGCGCTTCGAAGTCGCCGCTGAGGGCGGCGGCGCCGAATGCCCGGACGACCTCCCGGTGCTCGCGGTCGGGGCCCGCCGGCCGGTCCGTGGCTTGGACCTTACGGCGAGCACGGCTGGCGACCATCTTGGTGGCGTCGGTGGATTTACCCAGGATCTGGCCGATTTCCTGGAACGGGACCGCGAACATGTCGTGCAGGACGAACGCCAGGCGTTCGCTCGGGGTGAGCGAGTCGAGCACGATGAGCAGGGCACGGCCGACTGTATCGGCCAGCGCCACCTGCTCATCCGGCGCGGGGTCATCGTCGGGTGTCACCACGAGGTTCGCGAACTCTTGCTCATAGGCGGTTTCGGGGTGAGCTTGGCGGGATCTCAGCAGGTCCAGGCTGATTCGGCCGACCACCGTGGTCAGCCAGCCTGCCAGATTGCCGATGATGGCCTCGTCCTGGCGGACGAGGCGCATCCAGGCTTCCTGGACTACGTCCTCGGCATCGGCATGCGAGCCCAGCACACGGTAGGCGACGGTGCGCAGCCGGTCACGCTGGGCTTCGAACGCCTCGGTCATGAGGCCGGACGGGCGGGCGGTCACGGCTTTCGCGGCTGACGGAGTGAGATCCGGTTGCCGTCCGGGTCCACCGCCTCGATGCGGACCCCGAACGGGTAGTCCACAGGTTCGGACTCTTCGAAGACGACGCCGCGGCGGCGCATGATCTCGAAATCCTTTCGCAGGTCTCCGGATTCGAGGATCAGCGGACCGGGCGCGCCCGGTCCGCCCGGCTGCCCCGCGGCGGGCTCATGCGACCACAGGATGATCTGCACCGGGCTGTCGGGAACGCCGACGGTGAGAAAACGCCCGTCGGGCCCGGGGAAGTCGAGCCGCTTCTCCAGGCCGAGGCGCTCGGTGTAGAACTCCAGCGCGCGGTCCTGATCGGTGACGTAGACCGTCACGTACATGATGTTGTTCAGCATCCGGTTCCCGATCCGCTCGTAGGTGTGACGACCGTTCGGATGCGGCCGTCACCCCTATGACGAATGCCGACGGGAGAAGGTAACAGCGCCGGCCGGCATGAGCGGATACCGGACGCATGCCGTGTGTCTCGGCCGAGACACGGCGAAGCCCGGCGAAATCCCGCCGTGCCGTGCCGAGCAGGGAGATCACCGGGCTTGCGGTGCCCGTGAGTTCAGGGCTGCCAGCGCCGGTGCGCCCACACCGCCAGGGCCACCACCGTCGTGCCCATCAGCCAGCCGCCCACCACGTCCGACGGCCAGTGGACGCCGAGCCAGATCCGGGTCAGCCCGACCCCTGCCACGGAGACGACGGCCACGGCCAGGGCCGTACGCCACACGGCCCGGCTGACGCCGTGCCCGTGCAGGAGCCACAGCAGCAGGCCGCACACCACCGTGGCGGTCATGGCGTGGCCCGACGGGAACGCCGAGTAGTGGGCCGAGTCGACCGGGTCGGGCCACACGGGGCGGGGGCGGTCCACCGCGGCCTTGACGCCCTGCTGCAGCAGTGTGCCCAGTGTCACGGCCAGCGCCAGCCACAGCGCCGTCCAGCGCGCCGCGAACCGCACCACCAGCGTCACGACGACGGCCGCGCACAGCACACGCATCGTCCACGGATCCCACACCCAGTCGGTCAGGATGCGGCAGACCTGGGTGACTCCGCTCTCGTCGACCGCCCATCGGTGGGTGGTGGCGGCGATGTCCCCGTCCGCGGTGATCAACGGGTGCCATCTCGTTGCGACGAGGGTCAGCAGCAGAACCGAGCACAGGGCCAGAACACCGGCGAGACCAGCGGTGGTGCGGTGCTCCGGACGGGGCGGGGAGTCGACGGACGAGGTGTGCATACTGCGATCCTCGCCGAAGCGGGGGGTCCGGATCCAGTACGGGGGGCGCTCTTCCGTCACCGGGGGACATGTCGCCCGGCCGGGCCGTGTCCACCGAAGCGTGCCGGACGGCCGGCTACCCCAGGGCCCGCAGCCCCGGTACGAACGCCACCAGCACCGGCACCACCGGCACCAGCGCGGCCGCCGCCGTCAGCCGCAGGCGCCGTGACGGGGACAGCCGGTCCGGGGGAGTGAGCAACCGGTGCACCCGCGCCGGGACATGGGCGTGCGGCGTCGGACAGGGGCCGAACACGCCCCGGTGCTCGTTCAGTTCGACCAGGGCCAGGGCCGTGGTCAGACGGCCGAAGCGGCGCGATGCGGTGTCGTCGGCGGCGAGTTCGACCAGCCGGTGCATCTCGTCGCGGAACGCCGCGAACACCGGGACCTGCGGAAAGCCGCCGGCCAGGGCCGAGGAGCAGTTCAGCAGCCAGTCGTGCCGGGCCCGGGCGTGGCCCTGCTCGTGGGCGAGCACGGCGTCCAGCTGCCGGCCCTTCAGCCGGCGCAACGCGGCTGTGGTCACGACCAGTTGCGGGGGAGTGCCGGGCTGCCACCAGGCGTCGGGCTGCTCGCTCTCCAGGACGACGAGCCGGCCCGAGACGGCCACCTCGCCCGGCAGCAGCGGGGCACGGACCAGCAGATCGGCGCGCCGCCGCAGGCGCCGGGCGCGGGCCCGGCCGATCTCGCGGACCAGCATGGCCCCGCTCCACAGCCCGCCGCAGGCCAGCGCGACCGCGGTGGTCGCCGCCCAGGGACCCGCCGTGCCCAGGGCGTAGGCCTCGACGACCCCGGTCGGCGCCGTCGCGAAGACATGCCCCCCGACCGCGTGCCAGGCCGCCGCCGCACTGAGCGTCATCGACAGTGCGCAGCACACGAGCACGGCCGCCACCACGCACTGCCACACCCACAACGCCACCACCGGCTCCCGGTCCGGCCAGTCCGCCCGGGCGAGCAGCCGGGGGGCGGCCACGGCGGTCAGGGCGCCGAGCAGCAACAGCGCGGCGGTGAGCATCATGAGGGCAGCCTATGAGCGCGGCCACGCTCAGGGGTACGACTTGTGCCGTCAAAGTGACGCAGGCAACGGATCCGTTGGGTGTGCCGGGCCGGTCCCCCCTCAAAGCGTCAGCAGCATCGCCACCATCGCGATCCCCATGGACAGCCGGCAGGCCCGCGCCAGCTCCGGCCGGTCACCCCACCCGGCGGGGCCGCCGCCTCCGGCCACGGCGGCGACCGGCACCAGGCGGACGCCGGTCAGCAGCACATACCCGGCGAAGTAGAGCAGCAGCGCCCCGGTCAGGAGCGGAACTCCCGAACCGCCCCGGCCGTGCGCGTGTGCGGGGGAGCCGGCCATGACGACGGACATGTAGACCATCGCCGCGGCCCCCACCAGGTGGTGGAGATGGTGCGCGCCGGCCCGCGCCGCCCACAGCGCGTGCACGCCCGCCGCCCCGAACACCGCCGCGTAGACGGGCCAGGCCCACGAGGGCGGCGTGAACACCGCAGCCGGCACGGCCATCGCGGCCATCCCGAAACCCATCAGCGCCTCGCCGCCCGCCGCACTGCGCTGCTCCTCGGCGCCGCTGCGCATCCGCGCCAGACAGTAGGCGCCGGTCACCGCGCAGAGCGCCACCAGCAGCCAGCCGGACGAAGCCGGTCCGTGCACGCGCACCTCCCCGTTCGACGGTCGGTCATTCGATGCCCAAGCCACGCGGCGTGCACGCGAGCGCAAGGGTGTACACGGGGAGCATTCAACGGAGCACACCAGGTGAGAGGATGTATTTCACAAGTAAAACACCTGTTAATCTTGCTTGTATGAGCAGTGCCACCCCCATCCCCGCGACCGCACCCGCCCGGCGTCTTCCCCTGGCGGGGGTGCTGCGGCTCGGCAGGCCCTCGGAGATCTGGTTCAAACCCGCGCTCAGCGTGGTCGCGGCGATCGCTCCGCCCGCACTCACCCTGGTGGCGCTCGGGCGGCTCGATCTCGTGATGTACGCGATGGCCGGGTCCCTGTGCGCGCTCTACACCCACAACCGTCCGTACGCCGCCCGGGCCGGGGTCCTGGCGTGGGTGGTGCTGGGCATGCTCGGCGGGCTCGCCGTGGCCCTGGTCGCGGCCTCGCTCACCGGCAGCGCCGTCCTCCTGGTCACCGTCGGGGCGCTGCTGGCCGCCGCGCAGAAGGTCCTGTGCGACGCCACCCGGGTCGGGCCGCCGGGCAACGTCGTCCTCACCTTCGTCAGCTCCGCCTCCCTGTTCGCGCCCCAGACCCTCGCCCAGGTGCCCGGTCATCTGGCCCTGGCCGCCGCGACGGGTGCCTGGGCCTGGCTGGTCTGCATGGCGCCCGCGCTCGTCCGGCCGCACGGACCGGAGCGCCGCGCCACCGCCGCCGCACTGAAGGCCACCGCCGTGTACGCCGACACCGGCGGTACGGGCGAGGGTCACGCCCGGGCCCGAGCCGCGGGCTACGCCGCTGTGCAGGCCGCCTGGCAGTCGCTGCTGTCCACCAGCGCTCCTTCCCGGACCCGGCGGGCCCTCGAACGGCTCGTCGTCCGAGCCGAAGTCGCCCTCGCGGCGCCGACCGAGGCGGACGCGGACCGACTGCGCGCATGGGCCGGCTCGCTGCGCGGAACCGGGCCCGTCCCGGAGGCCGGACTGCCTGCCGCGGCCGCCGGCGAACTGTTCGGTGTGGACGCGGCCCGGCCCCTCTGGGCGCGGCTGGGCCCGCTGACCCCGCTCGCGGTGCGGACCGCCCTCGGCTGCGCGCTGGCCGGGTACGCCTCTCTCGCCCTCGGGGTCGGCCGCCCCTACTGGGCGCTGGTCACCGCCGCCTCCCTCTACCAGGCGAACATCGCGCTGACCTGGAGCCGGGCCGTCCAGCGGGTGGTGGGCAACGTCGTCGGCGTGCTCGTCTTCCTTGCCGTCGTGCCACTCGCACACCAGGGGCCGGTGGCGCTCGTGCTGTGCTGCCTCGCGTTCAGCTTCGGTGCTGAGGTACTGATCAGCCGGAACTACTGGCTCGGCAGCGTCTGCGTGACGCCCATGGCCCTGCTCATCACGGAGTTCGCCGGACACCAGCAACCCGGGAAGCTGATGACGGAGCGGGTCGTGGACACCGCCGTCGGTGCGCTGGTCGGGTTCGTCGCCGCCGTGGCCGTCACCAACCGGCGTGCGGGCGACCGCGTCGAACGCGCGCTGACCGCCGCCGACCGGGCCCGCGAACACGCCGCCCGCCTCCTGGCCGAGCCGGACCCCGGGACCGCGGCCCTGGAATCCGCCCGCCGCGGCCTCGCCGTCGCCCTGGCCGACCTGCGCGCCACGGCCGACGCCGCCGCCGGTGAATGGTGGCAGCGGGCGCTGCCCCAGGAGCGGGTCGTGCCGGCCGAACAGTCCGGACACCGTACGCTCGCCGCGACGGCCCGACGCCAGGGCCTGCTCCCGGACCGGGACCCGGCCACCGAAACGGAGGACGCACGGCCATGACGCCGACCGAAGGACCATCGCCCACGGGGAACGACGGGGGCGAGGCCCCGCAGCCGGGGGCCGAGGCGGATCCGGCGGCGCAGGGACGGTCGGCCGACGAGATGGCCAGGGCCGGAGGAGATCCCGCCAGTGCCGCTCAGGCGGCCGGAGGCGACCCGGCTGGCGAGCGGGCGGCCGGGGCGCCGCGGCCGGCCACAGGGGGATCGGCTGAAGAGGTCCGCGCGTCTGGAGAGGGGCACACCGGCAGCGCCCAGGCAGCCGGGAGCGATCCTGCAGAGGGACGGGCGTCCGTCGACGGAGCAACGGCCGGAGGGGATCCTGCTCCCGACCCGGCGGCGGCAGTCGACTCGGGTGACAGTCCCGCCGTCGGTGCCGGACCGGCTCCCGACGTGGTGGCTGGAGCCGACTCGGGTGACAATCCGCCCGTCGGTGCCGAACCTGCCGATGGTCGTCGCGGGGACACCGTCGCTGCTGTCGTTCGGCAGTGGCGGGCCGTGCATCCCGGCCTCGATACCGGGCCGATGGAGGTCATCGGGCGGATCAACCGCTGTGCCGCTCTGCTCCAGCAGGCCGAGGACGCTCCGTTGCGCCGGGCGGGGCTCACCCGGCCCGAGTTCGATCTGCTCGGTGCGTTGCGTCGTACCGGGCACGAGCTGACGCCCGGGGAGCTGGCCCGGGAGACGTTCTCCTCGGGTGCCGCCGTCACCAAACGCCTCAAGCAGCTGACCGAGCGCGGCCTGGTCGAACGACGCGGCGACAGCCGTGACCGCAGGGTCGTCCACCTCCGTCTCACCGACGCCGGACGTGACCTCGTCGACGGTGTCCTGCCCGTCCAGCTCGCGTACGAGACCGCCGTGCTGTCCGGCCTCGACGGCCCCGAGCAGGGCGAACTCGCGGCGCTGCTCGGGGAGTTGCTCAGCCAGCTGGAAGGGCGGCTCGGCGTGCTGCGGGCCTGACCGGCCACCGGTCGGAGCACCTCGTGCACCCCGCACAGACCGGTCCCTTCAGCGCGAGCCGGGACCCGCCCCGGCGTCACACCGTCGTCTCAGGTCTCGTCGCCTGCCCGGTACACACCGAACACCGCCCCCTGCGGGTCCCGCAGCACCGCGATGCGCGGCCCGTCGGGCACGGACGTCGGCACCATCAGGACCGTGCCGTGCCGCTGGACGACGGCGGTCGTGTCGTCCACGTCGGCCACGGCGAAGTACGGCAGCCAGTGCGCCGGCACCTCGGGCGGGAACTTGTCGTCCATCGTCACCATGCCGCCGAAGTCCGCGCCGCCGATGCCCCACTGGGTGTAGCGGTCCGAGGGGGCGACCGTCCACCCGAACACCCGCGGGTAGAAGGACATGGCCCCTTCCGGATCCCGGGTCATCAGCTCCACCCAGCCCAGCGAACCGGGCGCGTTGAACAGCCCGGCGCCCGGGAAGGTTCCCGCCTGCCACAGCTGGAACACGGCACCGCCCGGATCGGCGGCCACCGCGAACCGGCCCACGTCGAACACGTCCATCGGGCCGAGCAGCAGCGTCCCGCCCGCCTCGGTCACCGCGCGGGCGGTGTCATCCGCGTCGGTCACCGCGAACGACACGTTCCAGGCGACGGGCTGCGACGGCTGGTACAGCGGGGCGAGCGCGGCCACGGCCGCGTCCCCGAGGTGCGCGACGGTGTAGCCGCCGGCCTCCTGACGCGCGTCCGTCTCGGGACGCCAGCCGAACAGCCGCGTGTAGAACCGCCGGGCCGCGTCCAGGTCGCTGGTGCCCAGCTCGGTCCAGCAGGGGCCGCCGGTCACCGGTGCGTCGAGCTTCATGACGTTCCTTCCACGCGCGGCGGGGACAGGCCCCCGGGGCCCCCTCCAGCACGCTAAGCCGCCCCCCGGGCTCCCTGCCATCCGGGGAAACCCACTGGTGTGCCCCAGCGGCCCTGGCCCGCCCGGAGCGCCACGCCCGCGCCGCGGGCCTCGCCGACATCGGCAACCTGCGCATCGACCCGGCGCAGCACGGCAGCGGCCTGGAGCACTGGCTGCTCGCCCGGGCCGCCGACTGGCTCCGGCTGTGCGGCGTGGACCGGCTCGTCGCGTACGAATCGGCCGCCGACAGCGCCATGATCGCCCTCCTGAACGGGGCGGGCTTTCGCGAACTCACCCGCACCGAGCGGGGCCGGGTGCACCGCCCCGGCCGGCCTCAGATGCCCGGCCGGTAGCGCATCGGGTGGTCGGCCGGCACCTCCACCAGCACGATCGGCGTCCCGTCCGGATCCGCGATCCACATCTCGACCAGCCCCCAGGGTTCCCTCACCGGCGGACGCACGATCTCCACGCCCTTCGCCCGCAGTTCCTCCTGCGCCGCCGCCACGTCGTCGACCTGCAGCCACAGACGTACGGCGGGCGCCGGGGGCGTCTCGGACCGGCCCGAGACCTCGAGGAAGCCGCCGCCCGCGAAGAAGACCGTGCCGCGCTCCGCTCCCGTCCCGAACTCGCGGTAGACGGCGAGGCCGAGCTGCTCGCCGTAGAAGGCACGGGACCGCTCGGGGTCGCTGGGGCGGAGCAGGATCCGGCTGCTGAGTACATGCACCATGCAGTGGAGCCTAGTGGCGGCGTTACGCTCGTCCCTGCCCGAGCCGCGCCCTACAACGGAGACGTACGCCCATGGAGACCGCCGCCACCGCACTGACCTTCCGGGACGCCACCGACGCCGACGTGGACGAGCTGGTCGCGCTGATCGAGTCGGCGTACCGGGGCGACGACAGCCGGGCCGGGTGGACCACCGAGGCGGACATCCTCGAAGGGCAGCGGACCGACCCGGAGGGTGTGCTGGAGGTCATCAAGGCGCCCGCCAGCCGGCTCCTGACGGTGGAGCGGGACGGCAGGATCGTCGCCTGCTGCCAGCTGGAGCACCAGGGCGAGAACGCCTACTTCGGGATGTTCGCCGTCAGCCCCCGGCTCCAGGGCTCGGGGCTCGGCAAGGTGATCATCGCGGAGGCGGAGCGGCAGGCCCGCGAGACCTGGGGCGCCGAGCAGATGCAGATGACCGTGATCTCCGTACGCGACGACCTCATCGCCTGGTACGAGCGGCGCGGCTACCGCCGTACGGGACGGATGACCCCGTTCCCGTACGGCGACGAGCGCTTCGGCGTTCCGCAGCGCGACGACCTGAGGTTCGAACTGCTGGTGAAGGAGCTCGTGTAGTCACTAGGCCGTGAAACGGCCCGTGCGCTTGATGTCCGGGTGGTCGGTGGTCGCGCCGTCGAGGCCGAAGGCCCTGACGAGTCGCAGCTGGTCCTGCGTGTTCACCACCCAGCCGATGATCTTCAGGTCGGCCTTGCGGGCCCGCTCCACGATCTCCAGCGTGAGCCGGCGGATGTTCAGGCAGACGGTCTCGGCACCGGCCGCGACGGCGCGGTCCACGATGTCGGTGCCGTAGCGGCTGGCGATCAGCGCGGTGCGCACGCCCGGCACCAGAGGCTTGATCTCGGCGATCGCCTCGTCGTGGAACGAGGACACCTCCACGCGGCCTGCCAGCCCTCGCCGGTTCATCACCTCGGCCAGGGCCCGCGCCGCCTGCACGTCCTTGATCTCCGCCTGGAGAGGCGACTGGACGGCCTCCAGCACCTCCTCGAAGACCGGGACCCGCTCGCCCCGGCCCGCGTCCAGGGCCCGCAGCTCGGAGAGGGTCTTCTCGGCGATCGGGCCGGTGCCGTCGGTCGTGCGGTCCACATCCGTGTCGTGCATGACGACGAGCGCGCCGTCCTTGCTCAGATGCAGATCGAGTTCGATGGCGTCGAGGCCCGCCTCCTGGGCGGCGACGAAGGACCGGAGGGTGTTCTCGGGCTCCACACCCATGACTCCGCGGTGACCGATGGTGAGGAAGTTCAAGACGCGACTCTCTTCCGTCGACAGGCGGCAGTGGTGGCCTGGCGGCCCCCCTGACCGTATCGCCTGGGCCCGCCCTGTGCAGAGAGTGAGGGCATGGTCGCCGCGCATCCGGGCAGAAGCGTGACCGACAGGAAAAAGTGCGGTGAAGGGCAGGGTGAGGCAGGATAATTTCCCGGGTTCACCCTTGCTGGGAGGAACCTCGTGTGTATACGGTCTGCATACGTGAGATTCTCCCGTGGAAGGTGGGACATGACGGAAATTCTTGTGCAGGTGGGTTCGGAGGAAGGTCTTCCTCCCGTGGCCAGGGTGGTGGAGCACCCGGCATGGCCCGTGCTCAAGGATGCCGTGGAGCGGATCCGGCCATGGCAGTCCAAGGACGGGTCGATCGACTTCGACGCCGAGGGCGCGCCCGACCCGGCCGACGCCGAGCTCGCGGTCCGCCAGGTCGCCGACGCCGTCCTGGAGCTCTCCCCGCTGCTCCCGCACGACGGCGCCTATCACGAGGCCCTGGTCAAGGACCTGACCCGGTGGGCCGACAGCGGCTTCCAGGTGCCCGACTTCCTCGACTCGCTGCTGGCCTTCCAGCCCGCCGCGAGCCGCGCGGACGGCCTCCAGCACCTCGTCGTCTTCCCGATGTACACGCAGAACGGCAACCCGGACCGCAACCTCGAGGCGGTCGTGCTGCGCATGGTCTGGCCGGACTGGCTGGCCGAGCTGGAGCGCACCCGCTACGACAACCCGCTGTTCTGCGGCATCAAGTTCGAGGACTTCACGTCCGGCTACGACACCAACTCGGCCGTCCTGTTCCCCGAGACCATCGCCGTGCGCGAGGCCCCGGAGCGGTTCACCTGGGGCGGCATCTTCTGCGACCGCGAGGCCGCCCGCTTCCGCCGGGTGACCGACGCCGCCGTCGACATCCTGGGTCTGGAGCTGCCCGAGGACGTCGCCGCGATGGTCCACGACCAGAAGCGCTGCGAGGAGGCGTTCGTCCTGTGGGACATGGTCCACGACCGCACCCACAGCCACGGCGACCTGCCGTTCGACCCGTTCATGATCAAGCAGCGCCAGCCGTTCTGGATGTACGGCCTGGAGGAGCTGCGCTGCGACCTCACCGCCTTCAAGGAGGCGGTGAAGCTGGCCGGGGAGGGCGTCCAGCAGGCCCGTGACGTGCAGGTCGCGGTCCTCTTCGACCGCATGTTCCGCTTCCCGGTCACCGGCGAGCGGGTCCGCAACTACGACGGCCTCGGCGGTCAGCTTCTCTTCGCCTACCTGCACAAGCACGACGTCGTCCGCTGGACCGACAACAAGCTCACCATCGACTGGGAGCGCGCCCCGCAGGTCACCAACCAGCTGTGCGCCGAGATCGAGGACCTGTACCGCGACGGCATCGACCGCCCGAAGCTCGTCCACTGGTTCGCCGGATACGAGCTGGTCTCCACCTACCTCTCCCCGCACCCGGGCTCGAAGTGGGCCAAGGGCCCCGAGGCGCTGGACACGACGCAGCCGCCGCGCAAACTCGTCGATGACGTGCTTCCGGACGAGTTTCCGCTGAGCATGTTCTATGAGGCACTTTCCAAGAAGCTGAAGAACGTGATCGCCTCCACCAAGGGCATCACGGCGGACAGCGCCGAGCGGATCGCCGCATGAGCGATCGGCAGACCGGGAACACTGCTCAGGAGGCGAAGATCATGGGGAACGGGGCGCTCAGCGGTGCGGTGATCGCGGTGGCCGGAGCGGGCGGACCCGCCGGCCGGGCCGCGCTGCTCAGGCTGGCCGAGGCGGGTGCGACCGTCATCGGCTCGGACAACGATCCGGAACGGCTGGCGGAGGCGGTCGACGCGGCGAGCTACGCGACCGGTGGCGCCACCGTCACCGGTGACACCGTCGATCTGCTGGACCTCGGGGCCACCCGCGACTGGGCCACCCGCATCGAGAAGGACTTCGGCCACGTCGACGGCCTGGTCCACCTCGTCGGCGGCTGGCGCGGCAGCGAGACCTTCACCCGGACCAGTCTCGACGACTGGGACTTCCTGGAGATGCTGCTCGTGCGCACCGTGCAGCACACCTCCCTCGCCTTCCACGAGGCGCTGCAGCGCAGCGACCGCGGCCGGTACGTGCTGATCAGCGCCGCGGGCGCCAGCAAACCCACCGCGGGCAACGCCGCGTACGCGGCCGGCAAGGCGGCGGCCGAGGCGTGGACGCTGGCCATGGCGGACTACTTCCGCAAGGCCGGGGGCGCCGAGGGGCCGACGTCGGCGGCCGCGATCCTGGTGGTGAAGGCGCTGGTCCACGACGCGATGCGCGCCGATCGGCCCAACGCAAAGTTCGCGGGCTTCACCGACGTCAAGGACCTGGCAGAGGCCATCACCAAGGTCTGGGAGAAGCCCGCCGCCGAAGTGAACGGAAACCGTCTGTGGCTCACCGAGAAGCCGTGAACCCGCCGAAGACCGACGCCCGCCGTCATCACGACCCCGAAGTCCGCGGTTTCGCCAGTGACAACTACGCGGGGGCCCACCCGGAGGTCCTCGCCGCCCTGGCCCTGGCCAACGGCGGGCATCAGGTCGCGTACGGCGAGGACGCGTACACCGAGAACCTCCAGCGGGTGATCCGCAGCCATTTCGGGCCCACGGCCGAGGCGTTCCCGGTCTTCAACGGCACCGGCGCGAACGTCGTCGCGCTCCAGGCGGTCACCGACCGCTGGGGCGCGGTGATCTGCGCCGAGAGCGCCCACATCAACGTCGACGAGTGCGGGGCCCCGGAGCGGGTCGGCGGCCTGAAGCTGCTGACCGTTCCGGCGCCCGACGGCAAGCTCACGCCGGAGCTGATCGACCGGCAGGCGTACGGCTGGGACGACGAGCACCGGGCGATGCCGCAGGTGGTCTCCATCGCCCAGGCCACCGAACTGGGCACGGTCTACACGCCGGAGGAGATACGGGCCCTGTGCGAGCACGCCCACGCGCACGGCATGAAGGTGCACCTGGACGGCTCCCGGCTGGCCAACGCCGCCGCCACCCTGAACGTCCCGATGCGGACGCTCACCAACGCCGCCGGCGTCGACATCCTCTCCCTGGGCGGCACGAAGAACGGCGCGCTGTTCGGCGAGGCCGTCGTGGTCCTCAACCAGGACGCCGTCAGCCACATGAAGCACCTGCGCAAGCTGTCCATGCAGCTCGCCTCCAAGATGCGTTTCGTGTCGGTGCAGCTGGAGGCCCTGCTCGCCCGGGACCTGTGGCTGCGCAACGCCGGTCACGCCAACGAGATGGCCCAGCGCCTCGCCGAGGGCGTGCGGGCCGTGCACGGCGTGGAGATCCTCTACCCGGTGCAGGCCAACGCGGTCTTCGCCCGCCTGCCCCATGACGTGAGCGAGCGCCTCCAGAAGCGGTTCCGCTTCTACTTCTGGGACGAGGCCGCGGGCGACGTCCGCTGGATGTGCGCCTTCGACACGACCGAGGACGACGTGGATGCCTTCCTGGCGGCGCTGAAGGAGGAGATGGCCCGCTAGGGCCGCCCTCGCCGCCGACAATCCTCCACATGTCTGCATAGGTATGCGGTAGAGCGTAAAAGGATTGACCCGGTGCTGGGTCCCTCCCTACGCTCTGCCCGCATGCAGCTGATCCAGGAAACCCTCGACCTCTCGGCTTATCTTGCCGCCGACGAGGCCATAGACCACCATCACCCGCTCGTGCGCGAAACGGCGGCGAAGCTCGCCGACGGAGTGGACGACTCGTATGCATATGCACGAGCGGCCTTCACGTTCGTGCGTGACACCATTCCGCACTCGCAGGACTCCGGCGATCTCCGCGTCACCTGGCGTGCCTCCGACGTCCTGGAGCAGCGTACCGGCGTCTGCTACGCCAAGGCCCACGCCCTGGCCGCCCTGCTCCGCGCCGAGGACATCCCCACCGCGCTGTGCTATCAGAAGCTCGGGGTGGTGCACGGGCTGGTCGCCGTGCGGTTCAACGGGGCGTGGCACCGGCAGGACCCCCGGGGCAACAAGCCCGGTGTCGATGCGCAGTTCTCCCTCGATGGTGAGCGGCTCGCCTTCCTGCCCGATCCCGCGTCCAATGAACTGGACTACCCAGTCTTGTATGCTGCACCGCATCCGGTCGTGCTGGATGCCCTCACAGCAGCTCGCGACCGGCCGCACCTCTGGCAGACGCTCCCCACCGCACTCTGAGGCAAGGCGACCATGACGCTCACGCTGACCGTGTCCGACGACGTACGCGCTCTCGCGCCCGGTTTCACGCACAGCGCGATCGAGGCGCACGGCCTGGTCAACGGGCCGAGCAGTGACGCCAGTTCGGCGCTGCTGGACGACGCGGCGCGCCGGCTCGCCGTACGACTGGACGGCCGGGCCCCGCACGAGGACCCGCACATGGCCGCGTGGCGCGAGACCTACACGGCGTTCGGCTCGAAGCCGTCCCGCACCCGCAACTCCGCGGAGGCGCTGGCCAAACGGGCCCTGTCGGAGGCCGGGCTGCCCCGCATCAATCTGCTCGTCGACCTCTACAACGCCGTCTCCGTCGCCCATCTGATCCCCGTCGGCGGCGAGGACATCGACCGCGTCGAGGGCGGCATGCGCCTGATCCGCGCCACGGGGGAGGAGGACTTCGCGACCGTCGTCGGCGGCGAGGAGAGCGTCGAGCACCCCGACGCGGGCGAAGTGGTGTGGCGCGACGACGCGGGCGTGACCTGCCGCCGCTGGAACTGGCGCCAGGGACCGCGCACCCGGCTCACCGAGCAGACGACGTCGGGCATCTTCCTGCTGGAGAGCCTGGCCCCCATGCCGGTCGCCGAGGTGGCGGCGGCCGCTGCGGAACTCGCCGAGCTGCTGGCGAAGTTCAGCCCGGGAGCGGACATCGCCGTCCGCGCTCCGGAGTCCTCCGCCTGAGCGCCGCCCGGGCGGGCGTCAGTGCGTCTCGGCCGCCCGCACCTGCTCCGGCGTCGGGGCCGTGCCGCCGAGGTGGGCCGGCATCCACCAGGTGTCGTCCGGGCCCTTGGGGCGGACGGGGTAGGCGCGCTGCGCTGCCTCGAGGAGCTCCTGGACGCGCTCGCGCAGCTGCCGCGTGATGGCGCCCGCGTACTTGTCACGGGAGGCCTCGATCGCCTCGCCCACCCGGATCGTGATGGGGATGTGGCTGCGCTTGAAGTTGCGCGGGTGGCCCTTGGTCCACAGCCGCTGCGTGCCCCACACCGCCATCGGGATCAGCGGGACACCGGCTTCCTGGGCCATGCGCGCGGCGCCCGACTTGAAGCTCTTCAGCGTGAACGACTGCGAGATCGTCGCCTCCGGGAAGACCCCGATGATCTCGCCCGACCGCAGCGAGTCCAGGGCGTGCGCGTAGGCCGCCTCGCCCTGCTTGCGGTCCACGGGGATGTGTTTCATCCCGCGCATCAGCGGGCCGGAGATCTTGTGCCGGAAGACGGACTCCTTCGCCATGAAACGCACGAGACGTTTTTGCGGCAGCGCCGCCAGGCCGTCGAAGACGAAGTCCAGGTAGCTGATGTGATTGCTCACCAGTACGGCGCCGCCCGAGCGCGGGATGTTCTCCGAACCCTGACAGTCGATCTTGAGATCCCACACCTTGAACAGCGTGCGGGCGAAACCGACGACGGGACGGTAGACGAGCTCTGCCATGGGCGGGTCGGACCCTCCTGCTCTGCCTGGGAAGGGATTCCCAGTGGAGAAGTTACGCAGCCGTAGGTTTACGGCTTGTCGCAGATCGTGCCCGAAGAACGGCCGGGTAGCCAGTCCTCGTGCCCGTCGGCGGCGAGATTCTCGTCACGTCACTCGCCGCTTCCCACCTCGTGCTTTTGCGCCCCCATTACTCCGCGCGGACCGTCACCCGCCGCACGAGCAGGTACAACTCGCAGCCCAGGCAGTACCCGAACGCCGCATTCAGGAAGGCGGCGGCGAGCGCGGCGCCGGTCGCCGCGAGCCCCAGCCAGCCGGGCCCCACGGCGTAGCCCACGAGCCCGAGTCCGGCGAAAAACAGACCCACCACCTGGGCGAAACGCGGCGGTTCGGGCGCCTCGAACTCTGTCGGCGGCCCGAGCCGCGGCCGGACGGCCCTGGCGAACAGCAGGCCGTACGGGGACCGGCCCACCCCGCCCGCCGCGCCCAGCAGGAACGCGAGCGTCTGCCAGGCCAGCAGCCAGACGCTCCCCGTGACCAGCACGACCGCCAGGACGGCGGCCGTGACGGCCGCGCCGAAACGCGGCCCTCTCGCATCGATGTCCATAGGAACCAAGCATTCCGTAACGCGGCACCGTATCGAGGGCGGGAATCTTTGCGGTCTCGTGAACGCTTGCAGCAGATGATGACCGGACTTCTGGTGTGCGTGGTGGTGCTCGCGGCGGCGAGCGCCTACGGAGTGCTGCAACGGCGGCGGAGCGGGAGAGTACGAGTGCGCGGGCGGGACGACGGCAAGCGGCTCGATGCGGCGGAACTGGGCGCGGAACTCGGCCGGCGGGCCACGCTCGTGCAGTTCTCCAGCGCGTTCTGCGCGCCCTGCCGGGCGACCCGGCGGGTCCTCGGCGAGGTCGCCGGCCTGGTGCCGGGCGTGACCCACGTCGAGGTCGACGCCGAGGCCCACTTGGACCTCGTACGGCGGCTGGACATCCTCAAGACCCCGACCGTGCTGGTCCTGGACGCCGAGGGCCGCGTGGTGCGGCGTGCCACGGGGCAGCCGCGCAAGGCCGACGTGATCGCCGCGCTCGGGGAGGCGGTGTGACGGGTGGGGCGCCGCCAGTGAGCCATCTCCCACATCACGGAACGAGCTTGACTGCGCGTACCGGTTATCGTCAGCCTGACCCCATGCCTGCGGATCTTCTCGCCACGCCCGACCTCCTGCGCTCGGTCTTCCGGCGGCACGCGGCGGGAGTCGCCGTCATCACCGCTGGCGGCGAGGCGGGTCCGGTGGGATTCACCGCCACGTCCCTGACGTCCGTCTCCGCCGAGCCGCCCCTGCTGTCCTTCGGGGTCGGCACGGGCTCCTCCAGTTGGCCCGCGATCGCGGCGGCGGACCACGTCGGCGTCCACATCCTCGGTGAGCACCAGCAGGAGCTGGCCGCCACCTTCGCCCGCAGCGGCGCCGACCGCTTCGGTCCGCCCACCGCCTGGCGGGAGGGACCCGAGGGCGTTCCCGTGCTCGACGGCGTGCTCGCCTGGCTGGTGGGCCGGGTCGTCGCGCGCGTGCCCGCCGGTGACCACCGGATCGTGCTCGCCGAGGTCGTGCACGGCGACCCCACCGGCACCGGCCGTCCGCTCCTCTACCACCAGGGACGATTCCAGCGTCTGCGCGACTGAGCCGGGCGCCCCCCGGGCTGCGTGACCGTCGAGTTCCGGTTACGCTGCGTTGCGAAGGTCACAGTTCAAAGCGCTTGCTTAGCGGGAACGAACTGGGTGTACTGACGAGTAATATTTCGCTCGGGGCGTGGGTCGCCCCGACCGGGATCGGACGCTAGAGGCGCCTATGCTGCCTGCAAGTAGGCAGCATGGAAATGACGATGCAGTAGGAGAGCCGGCGTGAGCTTGAGGATCGTTGTCACTGTGAAGTACGTGCCCGACGCCACCGGCGACCGGCACTTCGCCGATGACCTGACCGTCGACCGGGACGACGTGGACGGTCTGCTCTCCGAGCTCGACGAGTACGCGGTCGAGCAGGCGCTGCAGATCTCCGAGAACTCCGACGACGACGTGGAGATCACCGTTCTGACGGTGGGCCCCGAGGATGCCAAGGACGCCCTGCGCAAGGCGCTGTCCATGGGCGCCGACAAGGCGATCCACGTCGAGGACGACGACATCCACGGCACCGACGCCATCGGCACCTCCCTGGTCCTGGCCAAGGCGATCGAGAAGGCCGGCTACGACCTGGTCATCTCGGGCATGGCCTCCACCGACGGCACCATGGGCGTCGTGCCGGCGCTGCTGGCCGAGCGTCTGGGTGTCCCGCAGGTCACCCTGCTGTCCGAGGTCTCCGTCGAGGACGGCACGGTCAAGGGCCGCCGCGACGGTGACGCCGCCTCGGAGAACCTGGAGGCTTCCCTCCCGGCGGTCGTGTCCGTGACCGACCAGTCGGGCGAGGCCCGTTACCCGTCCTTCAAGGGCATCATGGCGGCCAAGAAGAAGCCGGTTCAGTCCTGGGACCTGTCCGACCTCGACATCGAGGCCGAGGAGGTCGGCCTGGAGGGCGCCTACACCACGGTCGACGGCGCCGCCGAGCGCCCGGCCCGCACCGCGGGCACGATCGTCAAGGACGAGGGCGAGGGCGGCAAGCAGCTCGCTGAGTTCCTCGCGGGCCAGAAGTTCATCTAGGCCCGACGCAGTCGCGATCCGTCCCTCATCTTTCGCAAGCAGGAGAGAAGAAGTCCCATGGCTGAAGTTCTCGTCTACGTCGACCACGTGGACGGCGCCGTCCGCAAGCCCACCCTGGAGCTGCTGACCCTGGCCCGCCGCGTCGGCGAGCCGGTCGCCGTCGCGCTGGGCAACGGTGCCGGTGACACCGCCGCCGCGCTCGCCGAGCACGGCGCGGTGAAGGTCCTCACGCACGAGGCCTCCGAGTACGCCGACTATCTGGTGGTACCGAAGGTCGACGCCCTCCAGGCCGCGGTCGAGGCCGTGTCCCCGGCCGCCGTGCTGGTGCCGTCCTCCGCCGAGGGCAAGGAGATCGCCGCCCGTCTGGCGCTGCGTCTGGGCTCGGGCATCATCACCGACGCCGTCGACCTCGAGGCCGGCGACTCCGGTCCCGTGGCCACCCAGTCGGTGTTCGCCGCGTCCTTCACCACCAAGTCCCGTGTCTCCAAGGGAACCCCGGTCATCACGGTCAAGCCCAACAGCGCCGCCGTCGAGGCCGCCCCGGCCGCCGGCGCGGTCGAGGCCCTGTCGGTGTCCTTCTCCGCGCAGGCCACCGGCACCAAGGTCACCGGCCGTACGCCGCGTGAGTCGACGGGCCGTCCGGAGCTGACCGAGGCCGCGATCGTGGTCTCCGGTGGCCGTGGCGTCAACGGCGCGGAGAACTTCGCACTCATCGAGGCGCTCGCCGACTCCCTCGGTGCGGCCGTCGGTGCCTCGCGTGCCGCGGTGGACGCCGGCTGGTACCCGCACACCAACCAGGTCGGCCAGACCGGCAAGTCCGTCTCGCCGCAGCTGTACATCGCCAACGGCATCTCCGGCGCGATCCAGCACCGCGCCGGTATGCAGACCTCGAAGACGATCGTGGCGGTCAACAAGGACGCCGAGGCCCCGATCTTCGACCTCGTCGACTACGGCGTCGTCGGCGACCTCTTCGACGTCGTCCCGGCCCTGACCGAGGAGATCAAGACCCGCAAGGGCTGATCGACCCGGCTGAGGAAGGCCCCCGTGACCGCGCGAACGGTCACGGGGGCCTCTTCTCATCCCAGGGTCATCGAGGCCTGCACCGGCAGATGGTCGCTCGGATACGTCCCGTCCATGCTGAAGGTGTTCATCCCGGCCCAGTGCGTGGTCACCCCGGGTGTGGTGAGGATCCAGTCGATGCGCCGCCCGCCGGGCCTGAGCGCCCGGTAGCCGTGGTGCGTCCCGTACACCGGACCCCGTGAGGCCGCCGTGTCCCAGGCGTCCACCAGTCCGATGTCCAGCATGAGGTCGTACACCCGGTTGTCGTGGGCGGCCGCGTTGAAGTCGCCGGTGACGATGACCGGTGACGACCGGTCCCACCCGGCGATCGTCTCGCCGATGAGCCCCGCCGAGCGTTCCCGGGCGTACTGGCTGACGCTGTCCAAGTGGGTGTTGAGGACGTAGAACTCCCGTCCCCCGTCGGCGAGATCGGCGAAACGGACCCAGGTCACCATGCGCAGCCAGTCCGCGTCCCAGGTGTTCGAGGCGATCGTGTACGGAGTGTCGGACAACCAGAAGTGATCGAACTCGATCGGGTCGAGTCTGCGCGTGTCGTAGAAGATCGCCATGAACTCGTCCTTGCTGCCGCCCCCGCGGCCGGTGCCGATCCAGTCGTAGTGCCCGCCGAGATCTTTCTCGATCGCGCGCACTTGCCGGTAGAGCCCTTCCTGGGTGCCGATGAGGTGCGGTAGCTCGCGGCGCAGCAGTTCCCGCATCACCGGTCGGCGCACGTCCCAGCGCGGTGTCCTGTCGACGACCGTCCCGAAGCGGACGTTGAACGTCATGACGTTCAGGGCGCCCGGGTGCTCGCCGGCGGAAGCAGGCTGTGTGGGGCCCGCGGTGGTGAGCAGCGGCCCTGTGATGGCGGCGGCCGCCGCTGCCTTGAGCCCGTGGCGGCGCGTCACTCCGACCTCGTTCGACACGTGGTCTCCCTCCCCTTGCACGTCAGGATGAAGCTTGCCTTCTGAATACGGAAGAAGAGGGTGGGTCTGCGGCGACCGGAGGTGAAGGATGGGGAACCCCACTTCACGACAGTGTTGACCAGGTCGAAGGTCGGCCGATAACTTCGCTCTACGGATTGTTGATTCCGTAAAGCGGAAAAAGGAGGGTCTCGGAATGGGTCAGGGCCAGCAGGAGCAGGTGGCGACGAGCCTCGCGGGCGCCGTCAGCGAGGAGATCAGCGCCTCCCTCGCGCCGGTCGACGCGGAGCTGGAGCGCCGCTACCCCGGGGACCCCGGCACCCGCCAGCCCGTCCACACCGTCTACGTACCCGGCGACGTCTTCGACGCCGACACCGTCCGTTCCTGGGGCGACCGGGCGCTGGCCGCCCTCGACGAACACGCCCCGGACGCCGCGTCCTTCGCCGCCGTCCTCGGACTCTCCGAGGAACTCGCCGAGCCCGTCCACGCGCGCGTGCGCGCCAAGCTGGAACGCGAGCCGATCGAGGACCTGCGCGTCGACTTCGAGGACGGCTACGGCAACCGCCCCGACGCCGAGGAGGACGAGGCCGCCGCCCGCGCCGCCCGGATCGTCGCCGAGGCCTACGAGGACGGCACCGCCGCTCCGTACACGGGCATCCGCATGAAGTGCATGGAGGCGCCCGTACGCGCCCGGGGCATCCGCACCCTCGACATCTTCCTGACCGGCCTGATGGAGTCCGGCGGCCTGCCCGACGGTCTGGTAATCACCCTGCCGAAGGTGACGTACGCCGAGCAGGTCACCGCCATGGCGCGACTCCTGGACGCCTTCGAGAAGGCGCACGGTCTCGAGCCCGGCCGGATCGGCTTCGAGATCCAGATCGAGACCAGCCAGTCCATCCTCGCCGCCGACGGCACCGCCACCGTCGCCCGCATGATCCAGGCCGCCGAGGGCCGCGCCACCGGCCTGCACTACGGCACCTTCGACTACAGCGCCTGCCTCGGCGTCTCCGCGGCGCACCAGGCCAGTGACCACCCCGCCGCGGACCACGCCAAGGCCGTCATGCAGGTCGCGGCGGCCGGCACCGGCGTGCGCGTCTCGGACGGCTCGACGAACGTCCTGCCGGTCGGCCCGACCGCGAAGGTCCACGACGCCTGGCGCCTGCACTACGGCCTCACCCGCCGCGCCCTGGCCCGCGCCTACTACCAGGGCTGGGACATGCACCCCGGCCACATCCCCACCCGCTACGCGGCCGTCTTCGCCTTCTACCGCGAGGGCTTCGAGCAGGCCGCCGCCCGCCTGTCCCGCTACGCCAACCGCACCGGCGGCGACGTCATGGACGAGCCCGCAACCGCCAAGGCCCTCAGCGGCTACCTGCTGCGCGGCCTGGACTGCGGCGCCCTGGACATCGGGGAGGTCGCCCGCCTGGCCGGCCTGACCCGGGCGGACCTGGAGAGCTTCGCGACACCCCGGCGCGGGGATCTGACGGCCTCCGCCTGACGGCGTCCCCGCGACGGACCGGCCGGCACGTACCGGCCCTGTCACAGCCGTCGCCGGCGGCTGTCGCCGTCACCGCCGCCCCGTAGTCTTTACGCCACGCGCCGACGGTGTGGGTCGTCGGCGCATCCGCGGTGGGGTCACAGGAACGGGGC
The DNA here is from genome assembly GCF_000725785.1 of Streptomyces flavovariabilis. Classification (NCBI taxonomy): domain Bacteria; kingdom Bacillati; phylum Actinomycetota; class Actinomycetes; order Kitasatosporales; family Streptomycetaceae; genus Streptomyces; species Streptomyces flavovariabilis. The sequence continues at coordinate 87,235 of NZ_JNXD01000015.1, forward strand.
AGCGGTGTCAACGGGGGAGTACGGGCAGGCGGACGGGGCCGGACGGCTGCTGGCGGACCGCTATCGCGTCACGGCGGCGCTGGGGCGCGGCGGCATGGGCGTCGTCTGGAAGGCCGTCGACGAGGTCCTCGGCCGTGAGGTCGCGGTCAAGGAACTGCGCACCTACACCGACGCGGCCGGTCCCGAACTGGCCGACCTGCAACTGCGGATGCGGCGCGAGGCGCGTGCGGCTGCCCGGGTGCGCCACCCCGGCGTCATCGCCGTGCACGACATCGCCCAGGTCGACGGGCGCCCGATCATCGTCATGGAACTGGTCGACGGGCCGTCCCTGGACGACGTCCTGCGCGAGCGCGGCACGCTGGACGCGGGAGAGGCCGCCGGGATCGGCGCGAAGGTCATGGACGCGCTGGCCGCCGCCCACCGCGCGGGCGTCCTGCACCGGGACGTGAAGCCGGGCAACATCCTGCTCGACCGTTCGGGCCGGGTCGTCCTCACCGACTTCGGCATCGCCACGATGGACGATCCCGGGGACGGTTCGGCCACGCATCTCACGCGCAGCGGCGAACTCGTGGGCTCCCTCGACTACCTCGCCCCCGAGCGCGCCCAGGGCGCCGACCCGGGCCCCGCCTCCGACATCTGGGCCCTGGGCGCCACGCTCTACGCGGCCGTCGAGGGCGCCTCGCCCTTCCGCCGCACGTCCACGTTCTCCACGCTCACCGCGATCGTCACCGAGCCGCTGCCGGAGCCCCGCCGCGCCGGCGCTCTCGCGCCCGTCCTCCAGCGACTGCTGGACAAGCGCCCCGAGTCCCGCCCGGAGGCCGACCAAGCCCGCGAACTGCTCCAGGCCGTCGCGGACGGCGGCACGGACGCGCCGACCTCTCCCTTGCGGGGCCCCGCGCTCTCGCCCCCGCGCGCGGAGACGGAGTGCAGCCTCCCGTCGGTACCGCCGGGATTCGGGCCCCCGCAGCAGGACACCGGCGGACCTCAAGAGGGCACGCGCACACCGGACTTCGGCACGGCGGCGGCGTTCGGAGCCGCAGGGGTGGCGGGGACCGCGGGCGACGGCGGCCCGGGGCACTCCGGCCCCGGCCACCCCACGCCGCAAGGCTCCGGTGTGCGGGGCCCGGCAGCCGGCCAGGCCCCACCGTCGGGCCCCGCCGCGCAGGGGTCGGGCCCCGGGCACTCTGCGAACGCAGGCGCCGGGCAAGCGGGCCCTGGGAACCCCGGGCATGCGGGCCCCGGAAACCCGGCGCATGCGGGCCCCGGCCATCCCGCGCATGCAGGCCCCGGCCCGCAGGATCCAGGGGCCGGCCCCCAGGGCTTCGGCCCGGCCGGCCCCGGCAGCGCCAACCCCGGGGCCTCCGCTGCCACCGCCCCGGCGAACGCCGACCGCGCCGCGCCCCGCCGCAAGGCTCGCGTCCTGCTCGCCGCCGCGGCCGTCACCGTCGTGCTCGCCGCCGCCGGTACCACGATCGCCCTGCTCGGCGACTCCGGCGGCGAGGAGACGGGCACGCGGACCGACGCCGCCCGTGCGGACGCCGGGTCCTCCGAGGCCGGTTCCGCGGACGACGGCTCGAACGCCCCGCGAGCCACGCAACAGGGCGACGACAAGGGCAAGGCCCCGTCCGAGAAGCCCCGCGACCCGAAGGACCCCGAGCCCACCGGCAGGGCGACCGGCTCGGCCCCTGCCAAGTCCACGGGTGGCGGCACCTCCGGCACCACCGGCGACACCGGCGGAGGGACATCGGACGGCGGCACCTCCGGCGCCGGTTCCGCAGGCGGCGCCACGACGGGCGGCGGCTCGACCACGCCGGCCCCGGTCTGCCACGCCATCGGCGGCGGCAAGTACAACTGCCAGGTCTGGAAGACCGCCGACTCCCACACCGCCTCCGGCACCAAGGTCGGCATCCTCAACGCGGGCACCAACTACTTCTACTGCCAGCAGAACCTGGGCCGCCGGGAAACGTCCGGGGAGTGGACCAACGTCTGGTGGGCGAAGACCGACGACGACAGCGGCAACACGAACGTCTGGGTCAGCGACGTCTACATCAAGGGCGGTGACAACGACGCGCCGGTCCCCGGGCTCCCGCTCTGCTGAGCCCGTGCCGAGGCGGCCACGTACCGCTCGAGACCGGAGGCCGTCACCAGCTTCTCCTCGATGAACAGCCGCGTGCCCCGCTCGCACAGCCGCCGGTCGCCGCGTGCCCGCGCACAGAACTCCTCGGGCACGACACCGAACAGCTCCCGCAAGCGCGGCAGTCCGGTCAGGAGCTCGGTCAGCAGCTCCCGCTCGCCCGGGTGCGTGCGCAAAGTGCCCGTGCCGTCATGGAGGACGCCGTGCCGGTTGACGTAGGCGTACGCCCCGGGCAGCCGGGTGCCGTCCGCGAGGTCGATCCGGACATCGGGCGACGGCAGCCATGCCCGGTCGAAATTGCCGCCCGGCACCGGTGCGCCCTCGCTCGCGTCGATCACCGCGAGCTGCTCGTCGTCGAGCCACAGCACGAACAGCTCCCGAACGGTGTCCGGGGCGCCGACCGGTGAGGCCGACACGTACCCCATGCGGCTCACATGCGCGGAGACGCCGGCGTCGACACCCGTCACCCGGGCCTTCACCATCGGCAGCGGCGACCTGATCCCGAACTCCGCCATCTTGTGCCGCAACTGCCCCGGGCAGCCGTTGGAGCCGATGGCGATGACCGGGGTGCGGTCCTCGTACACCAGCTGCTCCAGCGGCAGGAAGCGGTTCCCGTCGAGGAGTCCGGAATCCGCGGGCCACACGCCCGGATACAGCAGGGGGCGCTCGCGTGGCGCCTCGGCCAGGCCCAGTGCTCGCAGCGTGCGATCGGTGGTGTCGTCCATCGGCCGCTCAGTCCGCCGGGGGGATCTCGCCCGAGCCGCGGGTGATCAGCCGGGTCGGCAGCTCGATGCGCTCGGGGGTGACGAGGGCGCCGTCCAGCTGCCGGAAGAGGCGTTCCGCGGCGGTGCGGCCGATGTCCGACGCGTCCTGGGCGACGACCGTGACGCCCGGCTGGAGCAGGTCGGCGAGCTCGATGTCGTCGAAGCCGACCAGGGCGACACGGCGGGTCTGCTCGGCGAGCACCCGGATCACGGTGACCGTCACCCGGTTGTTGCCCGCGAAGATCGCCGTGACGGGGTCCGGGCCGGTCAGCATCTCCTCGGCCGCCCTGCGCACCCGCTCCGGGTCGGTGACGCCGAGGGACATCCAGGAGCCCGCCACCGGTATGCCCGCGTCCTCCATCGCGGCCCGGTAGCCGCGCAACCGCTCGGCGGCGGTGTGGATGCGGGGCATGTCGCCGATGAAGCCGATCCGGCGGTGCCCGTGCGCGATGAGGTGGGCGACGCCGCCGCGAGCGCCGCCGAAGTTGTCCGACAGAACCACGTCGGCTTCGATGTGGCCGGCCGGCCGGTCCACGAACACGGTGGCCACACCGGCCTTGAGCTCGGGTTCCAGATACCGGTGGTCGTCCCCGGCCGGGATCACCACCAGCCCGTCCACCCGCCGCGCGCACAGGGCCAGCACCAGTTCCTGCTCGCGGTCGGGGTCCTCCGCGCTGGAGCCGTTGATCAGCAGGGCGCCGTGCGCGCGGGCCACCTCCTCGACCGACCGGCTCAGGGGTCCGTAGAACGGGTCCGCGAGGTCCTCCAGCACCAGGCCGATGCTCGCCGTGCGGCCCTTGCGCAGCACCCGCGCGCTGTCGTTGCGGCGGAAGCCGAGAGCGTCGATCGCCTCCTGGACCCGCCGCTCCGTCTCCGGGGTGACCCCCGGCTCCCCGTTCACGACACGGGAGACCGTCTTGAGGCCGACTCCGGCGCGTGCCGCTACGTCCTTCATGGTCGGCCGGGTGCCGTAGCGCGTTGCGGATCGGAGAGGGGTCTGGGGCACGGTGCGGTGTCCTGTCCTGTCGTCCAGGGGGTGCGTCGATCCTGGGTTTGTATGAGGATGTGGCGTCGAGCATAGAGCCTGGACAACGTTGTCAGGCTCGGGGGAGACTGTCCACCGCAATCTCCGGCCCCACGCACCGCCGTGGGACCGGTCTGCTGTTCGCCCTGCCTGACGGCCATTATCCGGCCCGACGGCCTTTCTCGGCGTTTTTCTCATGCCCGACGGGGAGATCCGACTCTGATGCACACCGACCTCGTGGCCGCGCTCGACATCGGCGGCACCAAGATCGCCGGCGCTCTGGTGGACGGCCACGGCCGGATCCTGGTCCGCGCCCAGCGGCCGACGCCCGCCCGGGAGGACGGCGACACCGTGATGCGGGCCGTGGAGGAGGTGCTCGGCGAGCTCACCGCGTCGCCGCTGTGGGAGCGTGCCACGGCCCTCGGGATCGGCAGCGCCGGGCCCGTGGACGCCTCCGCGGGCACGGTGAGTCCGGTGAACGTGCCCGGCTGGCGCGACTACCCGCTCGTCGCCCGGGTCCGGGCCGCCGCCGGAAACCTGCCCGTCGAGCTGATCGGCGACGGTGTGGCGATCACGGCCGCCGAACACTGGCAGGGCGCCGCCCGCGGCCACGACAACGCGCTGTGCATGGTCGTCTCCACGGGCGTCGGCGGTGGCCTGGTGCTCGGGGGCCGGCTGCACCCCGGGCCCACCGGCAACGCGGGCCACATCGGGCACATCAGCGTGGACCTCGACGGCGATCCGTGCCCGTGCGGCTCGCACGGCTGCGTGGAGCGCATCGCGAGCGGTCCCAACATCGCCCGGCGGGCCCTGGAGAACGGCTGGCGGCCCGGTCCCGACGGGGACACGTCGGCCGCCGCGGTGGCCGCCGCCGCCCGGTCCGGCGACCCCGTCGCCGTCGCCTCCTTCGAGCGGGCCGCCCAGGCCCTGGCCGCCGGGATCGCCGCGACCGCGACCCTCGTGGAGATCGACATCGCCGTGATCGGCGGGGGAGTGGGCAAGGCGGGCGACGTTCTCCTCGCCCCCCTGCGCAAGGCCCTGAGCAGCTACGCGACGCTGTCCTTCGTCCGGCACCTGACCGTGGCGCCCGCGCAGATGGGCACCGACGCCGGGCTGGTGGGCGCGGCGGCGGCAGCACTGGCGAAGCGGACGGACACGGCGGCGGCCGGGGTGTGAGACCGGGACCGGCGGATCCGGCAGGAACGTTCAGGCTGCCGGGGTGCCGGGGTGCCGGGGTGATTTGACGCGGGTCGGCTTCTTGGAGGGCGCCGGAGCCGCTCGCGTGAGCTTCCGGCCGCGGTCCCTTGAAGGCTGCCGAGCCCGATCCGCGGAGTTCCCGGCCCGTTCCTCTCTCCGGAAGCCGTGAGGCCGACCCCAGGCCGCCGGCCCTGCCCCCGGAGCTCCGGGCGCGGCCGCGGACCCCGCCCGTAGACCTCCTGGGGCGGCTGCCGACCCCGCCCGCAGAGCTCCTGGCCGGGCCGTCGGCTCTGCCCCCTGGAGCTCCTGGCTCGGCGGCCGGCCCAGCCCGTAGCCTCGTGGCCGGGATGGCGGCCCTGCCCCCTGGAGCTCCTGGCGTGGCTGCGGGCCCCACTCGTAGACCTCCTGGCGCGGCTGCCGGCCCCCTGCAGAGCTCCTGCCGGGATGGCGGCCCTGCCTCTGGAGCTCATAGCGCGGCTGCGGGCCCCGCCGTAGACCTCCTGGCCGGGCCGCCCCGGCCCCGCCCGCGGAGTTCCTGCCGGGCTGGCGGCCCCACCCCGGAGCTCCTGGCCGGGCCGGTTCGGGATGCTCGGAAATCGGCCGCATGTCCGTGCGATGTGGCACGATCGCGCTTGTGAGCAGCAGACCCGCCTCGGCGCAGCACCTGCGTGACCTCGCCCGGCTGCGCCGCGTCAAGGACCGGATCGACCGGGAGTACGCGAAGCCTCTGGACGTCGAGGCACTCGCCCGGGGCGTGCACATGTCGGCCGGGCACCTCAGCCGCGAGTTCCGGCGGGCGTACGGGGAGTCGCCGTACAGCTATCTCATGACGCGGCGCATCGAGCGCGCGATGGCGCTGCTGCGCCGGGGCGACCTCAGCGTCACCGAGGTGTGCTTCGAGGTCGGCTGCGCGTCGCTGGGGACCTTCAGCACCCGTTTCACCGAACTGGTCGGCATGCCGCCCAGTGCCTACCGGCGCGAGGCGGCGCGCGCGACGGCGGGCATTCCGTCGTGCGTGGCGAAGCAGGTGACCAGACCGGTCAGGAATCGAGAAGCGCCCGCCCCGAGCCGAAACTAGCGTGAGGGCCATGGACCTTCGCATTCACGCCAGTTTCCTTCCGCACGACGACCCGGACGCCGCCCTGGCGTTCTACCGCGACACCCTCGGCTTCGAAGTCAGAAACGACGTCGGATACGAGGGCATGCGCTGGATCACGGTCGGCCCCGTCGGCCAGCCCGGCACGAACATCGTGCTGCACCCGCCGGCCGCCGACCCCGGCATCACCGAGGACGAACGCCGCACCATCGCCGAGATGATGGCCAAGGGCACCTACGCCAGCATCGTCCTGGCCACCACCGACGTCGACGGCACCTTCGAGCGGTTGCAGGCGGGCGACGTCGAGGTGGTCCAGGAGCCGGTGGACCAGCCCTACGGCGTGCGTGACTGCGCCTTCCGCGACCCTGCGGGCAACATGGTCCGCATCCAGCAGCTGAAGGCGTAGGAGCAGCCCCACAGCACGACGCGTCACCCCGTGGGATCCCCGTACGGCCACCCCGTGGACGTACGGGTCCCGCACCCCCCGCGCCGCCCCTCGGGACCGGCGCGGGGGAACGAGACAGTCCGAGCGCGGCAGCCCCGCCCGACAGATGGAGACACCATGAGCAAGGCCACGACGACGGACAGACAGTCGCCCGGGCCGCACGTTGCCGACAGCCATGACGTGATCCGCGTGCACGGTGCGCGCGAGAACAATCTCAGGGACGTCAGCATCGAGATCCCCAAGCGCCGGCTCACGGTGTTCACAGGCGTCTCCGGCTCGGGCAAGAGCTCGCTGGTGTTCGACACGATCGCGGCCGAGTCGCAGCGGTTGATCAACGAGACCTACAGCGCCTTCCTGCAGGGGTTCATGCCGAATCTGGCCCGGCCCGAGGTCGACGTGCTGGACGGGCTGACGACCGCGATCGCCGTCGACCAGCAGCGCATGGGTTCCGACCCCCGCTCCACCGTCGGCACCGCCACCGACGCCAACGCCATGCTGCGGATCCTCTTCAGCCGGCTCGGCACACCGCACATCGGCCCGCCCGGCGCGTTCTCCTTCAACACCGCCTCGGTCTCGGCGAGCGGTGGGTTCACGGTGGACCGCGGTGCCGACAAGACCAAGACCGAAAAGGTGTCCTTCAGCCGCACGGGCGGCATGTGCACGCACTGCGAGGGCCGGGGCACGGTCTCCGACATCGACCTGACCCAGCTCTACGACGACTCCAAGTCGCTGTCGGACGACCCGTTCACCATCCCCACCTACACCGGGGGCGGCTGGGTGGTGCGGGTCATCGCCGAGTCGGGCTTCTTCGACAAGGAGAAGCCGATCCGCGAGTACACCAAGAAGGAGCGGCACGACTTCCTGTACCGCGAGCCGACCAAGGTGAAGATCAACGGCGTCAACCTCACCTACGAGGGGCTGATCCCGAAGATCCAGAAGAGCTTCCTGTCCAAGGACCGGGAGTCGATGCAGCCGCACATCCGGGCCTTCGTGGACCGGGCGGTCACCTTCACCCGGTGCCCCGAGTGCGACGGCACCCGGCTCAGCGAGCTCGCCCGCTCCTCGAAGATCGGCAAGGTCGGCATCGCCGATGCCTGCGCGATGGAGATCCGCGACCTGGCGGAGTGGGTGCGCGGGCTCGAGGAGCCGTCGGTGGCGCCGCTGCTGGCCAAGCTCCAGCACACTCTCGACTCGTTCGTGGAGATCGGCCTCGGTTACCTCTCGCTCGACCGGGCGTCGGGCACGCTCTCCGGTGGCGAGGCGCAGCGCACCAAGATGATCCGCCACCTCGGCTCCTCGCTCACCGACGTCACCTACGTCTTCGACGAGCCGTCCATCGGCCTGCACCCCCATGACATCCAGCGGATGAACAAGCTGCTCCTGCGCCTGCGCGACAAGGGCAACACCGTCCTCGTCGTGGAGCACAAGCCGGAGACGATCGCCATCGCCGACCACGTCGTGGACCTCGGCCCCGGCGCCGGCACGGCGGGCGGCACCGTCTGCTTCGAAGGCACCCTGGAGGGTCTGCGGCGCAGCGACACCGTCACCGGCCGTCACCTCGACGACCGGGCCAAGATCAAGGCGGCGGTCCGTAAGCCCACCGGGGCGCTGGAGATCCGGGGCGCCACGGCGAACAACCTGCACGGTGTCGACGTCGACATCCCGCTCGGCGTCCTCACCGTCGTCACCGGCGTGGCCGGTTCCGGCAAGAGCTCGCTCGTGCACGGCTCGATGGCCCGACAAGCGGGGGCCGAGGGCGTGGTGGCGATCGACCAGACCCCGATCCGCGGTTCCCGGCGCAGCAACCCGGCGACGTACACCGGGCTGGCCGACCCGATCCGCAAGGCCTTCGCCAAGGCCAACGGTGTGAAGCCGGCGCTGTTCAGCGCCAACTCCGAGGGCGCCTGCCCCACCTGCAACGGCGCCGGTGTCATCTACACCGACCTGGCGATCATGCAGAGTGTCGCCACCACCTGTGAGGAGTGCGAGGGCAGGCGGTTCGAGGCGTCGGTGCTGGAGTACCGCCTCGGCGGCCGCGACATCAGCGAGGTGCTGGCGATGCCGGTGACCGAGGCCGAGGAGTTCTTCGGCGGCGGCGAGGCCCGCACGCCGGCCGCGCACAGGATCCTGGAGCGGCTCGCGGACGTCGGGCTCGGCTATCTCACCCTCGGCCAGCCGCTCACCACGCTGTCCGGTGGCGAGCGGCAGCGGCTCAAGCTGGCCACGCACATGGGCGAGAAGGGCGGCGTGTACGTCCTGGACGAGCCGACCACGGGTCTTCATCTGGCGGACGTGGAGCAGCTGCTCGGCCTGCTCGACCGGCTGGTCGACTCCGGGAAGTCGGTCATCGTGATCGAGCACCACCAAGCGGTCATGGCACACGCCGACTGGATCATCGACCTCGGCCCCGGCGCGGGCCACGACGGCGGCCGGATCGTCTTCGAGGGCACCCCGGCCGATCTCGTCGCGGCCCGTTCCACGCTGACCGGGGAACATCTGGCGGCCTACGTGGGCGCCTGACGGAGGTCTTCGGGGACGTGAGGCGAGCACTCCAGGACCCGCCTCACGTCCCGCGTCGGACATAAATCGCAAAGCGGGCGAATATCGGCACCCGGGGAGGGCACTCCGTCTTCTGAATCCCCACGGAACGGAGCCGCTGATGATCATCAAGAAGATGCACGAGATGGGCGTCCGCAGCGAGCACGCCTACATGGCCGGCCTGGCCTCCATCGGCCTCAGTGTCGTCGCCTGGGTGGGCTCGCTGAAGATGGAAGGCGGCACCGGCCTCGCCCGTGCCGACCGCTGGGGCATCTTCGTCGGCGAATGGGCACCCACCTTCTTCGGCGTCGGCCTCGCCCTGTCCCACTACGAGCAGCACGACGGCACCCTCACCGCCGACGTCCACGAGTTCCGGCAGACGCGGAAGGCGGGCTGAACGGCCCATCCCCGCGCGCGGCCGGCACCGCCCCCGCGCACCCTGGTGCCATGGCGTCCGTGAAACCCGTCGTGGTCTACCCGCCCGCCGCGGACGGCGGCCGGCGGGTCCGTGTGGACGACCAGTTCCTCGGCATCGCCTACGGGCCGCTCGACGTCGCCGAGTTCCTGCGGCGGGCCGGCATCGAGGATGCGGACGAGGCGTATGTAGCGGCGTCGGGCCTGATCGAATGGCGCGGCGGCGGATCCGGCACCTGGGGCACCGGCCCCGTGTGAAGCCGCCGCTTCGCCCGAACGGCCCAGTGCCGTGACCCCGGGGCCCGTCCGGCAGTTGAGTCGGGCATGAAGAAGCGCAGCATGCTCGCCATCGCCTCCCTGGCCACCGGCTTCGCCGTCGCGGCGATCACCCCGTCGCACGCCATGGGAGAGAAGCTCCCCGCCATCAACGTGGACGAGACCCTCAAGACGCTCGACCAGACCGTCGCCGGGGAGGGCCTGTCCGTGGACGGGAAGGATGGCGTCCAGAAGAAGAAGGGCGCCCAGAAGAAGGGCGCTCAGAAGAAGGGTGCCCAGAAGAAGGGCTGACGAGCCGCCCCGGCCCACGGCCCACGGCGTCGGCGCTCCCCGCGTGAGGGGGGCGCCGGCGCCGTCGTCATGCGCCCTCAACTGCGGCTGGTTTCCGTGGCAGGGTGGAGCGGGCAAGCCTCAGGGGGCCAACAGAAGAGGGGGACCTGTGACCGTCGTCTGGATCAACGGCGCGTTCGGTGCGGGGAAGACCACCACCGCACGGGAGCTGATCGAACTGATCCCGAACAGCACGCTCTTCGACCCGGAGGTCATCGGCGGCGCGCTCGCCCACCTGCTGCCACCGAAACACCTTGCCGAGGTCGGCGACTTCCAGGACCTGCCGATCTGGCGCCGGCTCGTGATCGACACGGCGGCCGCGATGCTCGCCGAGCTCGGCGGGACCCTCGTCGTCCCCATGACCCTGCTGCGCCAGGAGTACCGCGACGAGATCTTCGGCGGCCTGGCCGCGCGCAGGATTCCGGTCAACCACATCCTGCTCGCTCCGGCCGAAACGATACTGCGGGAGCGCATAGCGGGCCGTGAGGTTCCGCGCGACCTTCCCGACGGCGACATGCGAATACGCCAGTGGTCCTTCGACCACATAGCGCCCTACCGGGCCGCCCTCGCCTCCTGGCTCACCGCAGACGCCCACCCGGTCGACACGAGCGACCTCACCCCGTACGAGACGGCCGTCCGGATCGCCGAAGCCGTCACCAGCGGTGCCGTGCCCGTCTGCGACATCGTGCAGACGCCCGAGCCCACCGCCGAGACCGTCGCGGCCGGAGTGCTGCTCTTCGACGAGCAGGGCCGGGTGCTGCTCGTCGACCCCACGTACAAGGCCGGCTGGGAGTTCCCCGGCGGCGTCGTCGAACCCGGCGAGGCGCCCGCACGCGCCGGCATGCGCGAGGTCGCCGAGGAGACCGGCATCAGCCTCGCCGAGGTGCCCGGCCTGCTCGTCGTCGACTGGGAGCGCCCCGCACCCCCCGGATTCGGCGGCCTGCGCCTCCTCTTCGACGGCGGCCTCCTGCACTCCGCGGAGGCCGGCCGGCTGCTGCTGCCCGGCCCGGAGCTGCGCGCCTGCCGGTTCGTCACCGAGGAGGAGGCCGCCGACCTGCTGCCCCCGGTGCGCTACGAGCGGCTGCGCTGGGCCCTGCGGGCACGCGAACGCGGAGCGGCGCTCTATCTCGAAGCCGGGGTACCGGTCGGCTGACGCCGGGCTCGCCGCCCGCGCCCTTTACCCGGCACGGGGGATTCCGAGGGAAAAGCACAAGGAAACGACGCCGGAGCCACGGCCAATCGCTGCCCAAGGAATCTCCCGCAAACACTCACGCGGCGGGTAACCACATTCCCCGCTTACGTCAACACTTTTCCATGTCCGCAAACAATCCCTTTTCTCGCCCCTGCGTGGCTTGACCGGACTCGCACGCCATTGCGAAAGTCCGCAGAGTCTCACGGCGGAATCAACGACCGCCACCCAATTTCCTTGCCCCAGGGGCTGATCCGGGATGTCCGTACGATGACAACGCAACACCAGCCGGTCGACACCGGCGGCGGCACCGCGCTGCTGACCGAGCCGTCGACGCAGGACTCCAGACCCGGCGGCACGGTCGTCGCCGGCCGCTCACCGGCCCGGATGGCGTGGCGGCGGATCAGACGGGACAAGGTCACCACGGCCGCCCTGGCGGCCACCCTGCTGTTCATCGCGATCGCACTGCTCGCGCCGGTCCTCACCGCGCTGACCGGCTGGGGACCGATCACCCCCGACAACAAGGCGATCAATCCGGACACGGGCAATTTCCCCTACGGATCGCTGGGCGGCATCAGCGCCAAGCACCTGCTCGGCGTCGAACCGGGCACGGGATACGACCTGTTCGCCCGCATCGTCTACGGCCTGCGCACCTCCCTTTACGTGGGATTCGCCTCGGCGGTGCTGTCCACCGCGGTCGGCGTCGTGGCCGGGCTCGCCGCCGGCTATTTCGGCGGCTGGGTCGACTCCCTGCTGTCCCGGATCATGGACGTGATGCTGGCGTTCCCGCAGCTGCTGTTCATCATCGCGCTCACCCCGGTGATCCAGAACGCGCTGCAGACCAACAGCCACGGCGGCACCGACGAGAATCTCCGGCTGCTCGTCCTGGTCCTCAACATCGCGGTCTTCGCCTGGGCGTACACCGCCCGCCTGGTGCGCGGACAGGTACTGTCCCTGCGCGAACGGGAGTTCGTGGACGCCGCGCGGCTCATGAGCGCCGGCCGACGGCACATCCTCTTCCGGCAGCTGCTGCCCAACCTGTGGGCCCCGATCCTGATCTCCTTCGCGCTCGCCGTCCCGCAGAACATCACCACCGAGGCGGCCCTGTCGTACCTGGGCGTCGGTGTCATCCCGCCCAACCCCGACTGGGGATCCGTGCTGTCGGACGCCTCCCAGTTCTTCCTGCAGGACCCGATGTACCTCTTCGTGCCCGGCGTCCTGCTCTTCCTCCTGGTCCTGGCGCTCAACCTGCTCGGGGACGGCGTCCGGGACGCCCTGGACCCCCGCGCCCGGCGCGGCTGACAAGCCACCCCCCGAGTTTCGGCCCGGCGGTCCCACGAACGGCCGCCGAGCCCGTAGCAAGAACGGAGTTTCCCCCATGACGCGCAGAACGCGCAGATCCCGCACGGCCGCTCTCACGGCGACCGCCGTGGTGATCGTCCTCGGAGCCACCGCATGCGGAGGGTCCTCCGGCACCAGCGCCGGCGGCTCCCCGTCGAAGGGCGGCACGCTGACGATCCTCGACGACGCCGACTTCAACCACATCGATCCTCAGCGGACGTACACCACCGAGGGTTCGAGCATGGACTACGAGCTCGTGCGCACCCTCACCGGATGGGACGAGACGGGGTCCCGGCCCAAGCTGGTCGGCGACCTGGCCACCGACACCGGAACGGCCGCCAAGGGCGCGACGGTGTGGACGTTCCACCTGCGCCACGGCGTCAAGTGGCAGGACGGCGGCGAAGTCACCGCCCAGGACGTCAAGTACGGCGTCGAGCGGGCGTTCTCCCCGGACATCAACGGCGGCCCGCCGTACGCCAGTCAGTGGCTGGTCGGCGGTGATTCCTACAAGGGCCCGTACCAGGGCAAGCAGCTGGCCTCGATCCAGACGCCGGACAAGTACACCCTCGTCTTCCATCTCAACCAGCCCGTCGCCGACTTCAACGAGACGACGGCCATGACCGGCTGGTCGGCCGTGCCCAAGGCCCACGACACCGGCGCCACGTACGACACGCATGTCTGGTCCGACGGGCCCTACATGATCAAGTCGTACACCAAGAACAAGGAAATGGTCCTCGTCCGGAACAAGAACTGGAGCCGGTCGACCGACCCGATCCGCCAGCAGAACCTGGACGAGATCGACGCGAAGTTCGGGCAGGACCAGGCCGCCATCGACCAGCAGATCAAGTCCGACGGCGGCTCCGCCCGGACCGCGATCACGCAGACACCGATCGCCGGCTCCGACCTGACGACGATGGCGGGCGACCCGTCGCTCAAGTCGCGCTACTACAAGATCCCGGCCCCGGGCATCAACTACATGGCGATCAACATGAACCGGGTCAAGGACCTCAAGGTCCGTCAGGCCATCGAGTACGCCGTCGACAAGACCACCGTACGCGGTGCCTTCGGCGGTTCGGCCTACGGCAACTACGCCACCACGATGCTCGCCCCCGGCATCGACGGCCACAGGGACTTCAACCTCTACAGCAGCAACCCCGCCGGTGACCTCGCCAAGGCCAAGGCCCTGATGAAACAGGCCGGCAACCCCAAGCCGACGATGTCGCTCGCGGTGGAGAACATCCCCACCCACGAACACTTCGCGGACGCGGTGAAGACCGCGCTCTCGAAGATCGGCATCACCGTGAACATCTCCCCGATCGACAAGAACAACTACTTCAGCACCGTGGACAACGTGAAGAACCAGTACGACCTCACGTGGGGCGACTGGATCGCGGACTGGCCGAACGCCTCCACCGTGCTGCCCACCCTCTTCGACGGGCGCCAGATCAAGAAGCTCCCGCAGTCCAACAACGACCTCGCGTACCTGAACGACCCGAAGGTCAACGCACAGATCGACAAGATCGGCAGGATGACCGACATCAAGCAGCGCAACGCCGCCTACGGGGACCTGGACGAGCAGATCCTGAAGGACGCCGCCGTCGTCCCGCTGATGTACATGAACTTCAGCGAGGTGAGCGGCTCGAAGGTCGGCGGTGTCATCGACGACTCGATCATGGCCGAACCCAGCCTGGTGCACGCCTACATCAAGCAGTGACGCCTTCCCTCTGAACCCCGCCGGCGGCCCCGGCCGCCGGCGGGCATCCCCCTCACGTCAGGTCCCGGCACCCCATGTTTCGTTACCTCATCAGACGCCTGCTGGCAGCGGCCGTGATCATGCTGGTGATCACCACGATCACCTTCTTCATCTTCTTCGCGCTGCCGTCCGACCCCGCGCTCCTGGCCTGCGGAAAGACCTGCTCGCCCTCCCGTCTCGCCGAGATCAAGCACTCGCTGGGCCTGGACCAGAGCTACCTGACGCAGTACTGGGACTTCCTCAAGGGCCTGGTCGTGGGCCGCGACTACGGCGACCAGAGCGTCCGCATCCACTGCGGCGCGCCCTGCCTCGGCATCTCCTTCCAGACCGACACCCCCGTCCTGACCACTCTGCTCCAGGACTTCCCGGCGGACCTCTCCCTCGGTCTCGGTGCCGCGGTGGCCTTCCTCGTCCTGGGCGTCGGCCTCGGCACCGTCGCGGCGGTGCGACGCGGCAGGGCGGCCGACAAGGCGGCGGTGGGACTCGCCCTGTTCGGCGTGTCGGTGCAGATCTACTTCATCGGTCTGCTCCTGCTCTACCTCTTCGTCGACAAGTTCCAGATCCTGCCGACCTCCGGCTACACACCGATCACCGAGAACCCGGCCGGCTGGTTCACAGGGCTGATCCTGCCGTGGAGCACCCTGGTCATCGTCTACCTCGCGATGTACACCCGCCTCACCCGCTCCTCCATGCTGGAGGTCCTCGCCGAGGACTACATGCGCACCGCCCGCGCCAAGGGCCTGCCGGCCGCCACCGTCGTCCTCAAGCACGGGCTGCGGGCAGCCATCACCCCGATCATCACCATCTTCGGCATGGACGTCGGCTCCCTGATCGGCGGCTCCGCGGTCATCACCGAGTCGGTGTTCGGCATCAACGGCATCGGCAAGCTCGCGGTCGACTCCGTGCAGAACTCCGACCTGCCGGTCATCCTCGGCACCACGCTCTTCGCCGCGACGTTCGTCGTCCTCGCCAACGTCGTCGTCGACCTCGTGTACGGCCTCGTCGACCCGCGCGTGCGCCTCGCCTGAGCCCTTCCTCGTCCTTAGCGTCCTTAGGAACACCCGTGTCCGTTCAGACCTCACCGCAGCCCGCGGACGTCGCGCCCGCGCCCGCACCCTTCCTCGACGTACGTGACCTGAGGGTGCACTTCCCGACCGAGGACGGCCTCGTCAAGTCGGTCGACGGCGTCTCCTTCAGCCTGGAGAAGGGCAGGACCCTCGGCATCGTCGGCGAGTCCGGCTCCGGCAAGTCCGTGACCTCACTGGCCCTGCTCGGACTGCACAAGGGCACCCGCGCCCGGGTCTCCGGCGAGATCTGGCTCGAGGGCAGGGAACTCGTGGCCCTGCCCGAGGCCGGGATGCGCGCCCTGCGCGGCCGCACGGTCTCCATGATCTTCCAGGACCCGCTGTCCGCGCTGCACCCCTTCTTCACCGTCGGCTCCCAGATCGCCGAGGCCTACCGGGTGCACCACAAGGTCTCCAAGAGGGAGGCGAAGGACCGCGCGGTGGAGATGCTGAAGCGGGTCGGCATCCCGCAGCCCGAACGCCGGGTCAGGGACTACCCGCACCAGTTCTCCGGGGGTATGCGCCAGCGCGCCATGATCGCCATGTCGCTGGTGTGCGACCCCGAGTTGCTCATCGCCGACGAGCCCACCACCGCCCTGGACGTCACCGTCCAGGCGCAGATCCTGGACCTGATCCGCGACCTCCAGGAGGAGTTCGGCTCCGCCGTCGTCATCATCACGCACGACCTCGGCGTGGTCGCCGATGTCGCCGACGACATCCTGGTGATGTACGGCGGCCGCCGCATCGAGTACGGCACCACCCGCGATGTCCTCAAGCAGCCCCAGCACCCCTACACCTGGGGCCTGTTGCAGTCGATGCCGCACCTCAGCGGCGATGTCGGCGAACGGCTCGACCCGATCCCCGGCACCCCGCCGAGCCTGATCAACCTGCCGGACGGCTGCGCCTTCCACCCGCGCTGCGCCCACAAGGGCTGGGTGCCGGAGGGCCGTTGCACGGCGGAGCGGCCCGGGCTGCGTCTCCTCTCCGGCAGCGAACGGCACCTGGCCGCGTGCCATCTCAGCGACGACGCCAAGCAGGAGATCCGCGGCGGGGCCGGCCCGGACGGCCGGGGTACCGCGGCCGCACGGGCCGCGCAGTGACGGCGGCGGACGAAAGGGAACATGCCGTGAGCACCACCGAGCCCCTCACGGGGCAGAGCACCGACCGTCCCGCCGGCCGGAACCTCCTGGAGGTACGTGATCTGCGGAAGCACTTCCCGATCCGGCAGGGCATCATCTTCCAGCGGCAGATCGGGGCCGTCCGCGCCGTCGACGGGATCGACTTCTCGGTCGGGCCCGGTGAGTCGCTGGGCCTGGTCGGCGAGTCCGGCTGCGGCAAGTCGACCACGGGCCGTCTGATCACCCGGCTGCTCGAACCCACCGGCGGCTCGGTCGTGTTCGACGGCGAGGACATCACGCACCAGTCGCCCGGGCGGATGCGGGAGGCCCGCCGCAACCTTCAGATGATCTTCCAGGACCCGTACTCGTCGCTGAACCCCCGGCACACCGTCGGCACCATCGTCGAGACGCCGATGCGGCTCAACGGCATCAACCCGCCGCAGGGACACAAGAAGCGCACCCAGGAGCTCCTGGAGACGGTCGGGCTCAATCCCGAGCACTACAACCGCTACCCGAACGAGTTCTCCGGCGGTCAGCGCCAGCGTATCGGCATCGCCCGCGCCCTCGCGCTGCGGCCCAAGCTGATCGTGGCCGACGAACCCGTCTCCGCGCTGGACGTCTCCATCCAGGCGCAGGTCGTCAACCTGCTCCAGGACCTTCAGCGGGAGTTCGGCATCGCCTTCCTCTTCATCGCCCACGACCTCGCCGTCGTACGGCACTTCTCCGAGCGGGTCGCCGTGATGTACCTCGGCAAGATCGTCGAGGTCGCCGAGCGGGAATCGCTCTACACCCGGCCCCGGCACCCCTACACGCACGCGCTGCTGTCCGCCGTACCGGAGGCCGACCCGGACGCCGTCGAGCGGCGCGAACGCATCCGGCTGGCCGGGGACGTGCCCTCCCCGATCGACCCGCCCTCCGGCTGCCGCTTCCGCACCCGCTGCTGGAAGGCACAGGAGAAATGCGCCCTCGAGGAACCACGACTGGTGCGCGTCGAGGGCAGCCCCTCGGGACATCTGACCGCCTGCCACTTTCCCGAGGAGCCGTCCGTCACCGCGCGCGAGGAGGACATCGTCCTGGACCCGGCCCTCGGCTAGGCGGGCCACCGGTGCGCCCGTGAGTGAGCACGCTCCGGGAGGCCCCCGTCCGAGGACGGGGGCCTCAGGGCCCTTCTGGTGGCAGAGCGGTCAGCTCGCCGCGTAATTCCGCAGGAACAGCGCCTCCGCCACCGACAGCCGCTCCAACTCCTCGGGGGACACGCTCTCGTTCACCGCGTGGATCTGGGCCTCCGGCTCGCTCAGCCCGATGAGCAGGATCTCCGCACGCGGGTAGAGGGCGGCCAGCGTGTTGCACAGCGGGATGGAGCCGCCCTGCCCCGCGTACTGCATCTCCTGCCCCGGGTAGGCCACCGCCATCGCGGCCGCCATGGCCTGGTACGCCGGGCTGGTGGTGTCGGCGCGGAACGGCTGGCCCTGGCCGACCTGCTCGGTGCTCACCCGCGCACCCCACGGCGTGTGCGCCTCCAGGTGCGCCTGGAGCAGCTTGGTCGCCGCGCCCGCGTCCGCCCCCGGCGGCACCCGCAGACTGATCAGCGCGCGGGCGCTCGCCTGCACGGACGGGGTGGCGCCGACGACCGGCGGGCAGTCGATGCCGATGACCGTGACGGCCGGACGCGCCCAGATCCGGTCGGCGACCGATCCGGACCCGATCAGCTCCACACCGTCCAGCACCTTGGCGTCCTGCCGGAACTGCTCCTCCTCGTACTGCAGGCCCTCCCAGGCCGTGCCGTCGGAGAGCCCCTCGACGGTCGTCGAACCGTCCTCGGCGCGCAGCGAGTCCAGCACACGGATCAGGGCGGCCAGCGCGTCGGGCGCGGCACCGCCGAACTGGCCCGAGTGCAGGTTGCCCGCGAGCGTGTCGACCCGCAGCCGCACCAACGTCATGCCGCGCAGGGTGGCGGTGACGGTCGGCAGGCCGACCCGGAAGTTGCCCGCGTCGCCGATGACGATCGTGTCCGCCTCCAGCAGCTCCGGGTGCTCCTCGGCGTAGCGCTCCAGACCGCCCGTGCCCATCTCCTCCGAGCCCTCGGCGATCACCTTGACGCCGACGGGCACGCCGCCGTTCGCCTTCAGCGCGCGCAGCGCCAGCAGGTGCATGATCAGGCCGCCCTTGCAGTCGGCTGCCCCGCGCCCGTACCAGCGTCCGTCCCGCTCCGTCAGCTCGAACGGCGGTGTCGTCCAGGCGGCCTCGTCCAGCGGCGGCTGCACGTCGTAGTGGGCGTAGAGAAGGACGGTCTTCGCGCCCGCCGGGCCGGGCAGGTAGCCGTAGACCGACTGCGTGCCGTCGGGGGTGTCGAGCAGGGCCACGTCCTCGAAGCCCTCGGCGGCGAGCGCGTCCGCGACCCAGCGGGCGGCGCCCTCGCTCTCACTCCTCGGGAACTGGTCGAAGTCGGCCACCGACCGGAAGGCCACCAGTTCGGTGAGCTCCTCCCTCGCCCTGGGCATCAGCGAGGCGACGGTCTCGGCGACCGGATTCGACGACATGGGCACGCTCCTTGTGGGTGCGACGTTGTACGGATGCGTACCTCTCGGTACGCGTGATCGTGTGGTGCGGGCGCGGCCCGGGGTAAGGGCCGTCCACGTCGCCGATCCTCCCACAGCGGCCTGCGGTGACCGCCGCCGTAGGATGCGGGAGACAGCGGCAGGCGGCTTGATCGGGAGCAGTAGACCATCGTGAGCAGCGAGAACTCTTCGGCGGACGACGTGCGTCAGGTGTGGGACGTCGTCGTGGTGGGCGCGGGACCCGCGGGCGCTTCGGCCGCGTACGCGGCGGCGGTGGCCGGCAGACGCGTGCTGCTGCTGGAGAAGGCCGAGCTGCCGCGGTACAAGACGTGCGGCGGCGGCATCATCGGCCCCTCGCGCGATGCCCTCCCACCCGGCTTCGAACTGCCGCTCATGGACCGGGTGCACGCGGTGACGTTCTCGAACAACGGCCGCTTCACGCGCACCCGCCGGTCCAGGCAGATGCTGTTCGGGCTGATCAACCGGCCCGAGTTCGACCAGCAGCTGGTCGAGCACGCGCAGAAGGCGGGCGCCGAGCTGCGTACGGGTGTCACGGTCCAGCGGGTCGAGCAGCACGGCTCGGCGGTCCCGGACCGGCGCACGGTCGCCGTCGTCCTGCAGGGCGGCGAGGTCCTGCTCGCGCGGGCCGTCGTCGGGGCGGACGGCAGCGCCAGCCGGATAGGGGCGCATGTCGGCGTCAAGCTCGGCCAGGTGGATCTCGGTCTGGAGGCGGAGATCCCGGTGCCGGAGACCGTCGCCGAGGACTGGAAGGGCCGGGTGCTCATCGACTGGGGTCCCATGCCCGGCAGTTACGGCTGGGTGTTCCCCAAGGGCGACACCCTGACGGTCGGAGTGATCTCGGCCCGTGGCGAAGGCGCCGCGACGAAGCGGTACTTGGAGGAGTTCATCGGGCGGCTGGGCCTCGCCGGCTTCGAACCGAGCATCTCGTCGGGGCACTTGACCCGCTGCCGCGCCGACGACTCGCCGCTGTCGCGCGGGCGGGTGCTGGTGTGCGGCGACGCGGCGGGGCTGCTGGAGCCGTGGACCCGCGAGGGCATCTCCTTCGCGCTGCGGTCCGGCCGGCTCGCGGGGGAGTGGGCGGTGCGGATCGCCGAGGCGCACGACGCCGTGGACACACGCCGGCAGGCCCTCAACTACGCGTTCGCCGTCAAGGCCGGGCTCGGGGTGGAGATGAGCGTCGGCAAGCGGATGATGGCGGCGTTCGAGCGCCGCCCCGGCCTGTTCCACGCGGCCCTGACGGGCTTCCGTCCCGCCTGGAAGGCGTTCAAGGACATCACCCAGGGCAAGACCTCGCTGGGTGAGCTCGTCCGCACGCATCCGATGGCCCAGCGGGCCCTGGCCGCCCTGGACCGTCGTCCCGCGACGGGCGGTGAGGTCAGCTCACCGGAGTGATCTCGAAGACCGGGTGGTCGGGGGCGATGCGGCGCAGCTGGTCGTCCGGGGAGTCGGGGCCGACGCCGTTGAAGAAGACCCCGACCTCCGCCTTCCAGCGCTTGAGGTAGGCGCGCAGGATCGGGGTCTTGTCGTCGTCGCCGACCTCGGCCGCGGTGAAGGCGTCCACGCGCTTGCCGAGGTGCAGTTCGCCGCCGCCCGCGGCGCGCATGTTGTGCGTCCACTGCACATGGCCGCGGGGGGCGACCAGGTACTGCTTGCCGTCCAGGGTCAGCAGGTTGACCGGGGTGGTGCGCCACTGGCCGCTCTTGCGGCCGCGGACGGCGAGGACACGGGAGCCCCAGACACTGATGCCGCGGCGGGTCATCCAGGCCACGATGCGGTTCATGACGTTGACGGTGAACCAGCCGGGCTTCTGGACGTGCGTGGACATGGGGCCCCCTCGGGTGACGGCGAAGCAGTGCTCTCTTCTGTGAGCACCGCTCTCGCTCTTTCCTGGATCAGTCTGCATGAAGTCGTCACACTCGTGCAAGAGCACTGCTCTCTTTTGTGTGCGCCGCTCTCTTTTGTGTGCACTGCTCTGTTCTCGTGGGAGACTGCCCGGCATGAGCACCGCACAGGGCGCCCGTGCCCGGGCCAGGACCGAAGTCACCGCGGCCATCAAGGACGAGGCCCGCAGACAGCTCGCGGCGGAGGGCGCCGCCCGGCTCTCCCTGCGGGCCGTGGCCCGGGAACTCGGCATGGTCTCCTCCGCGCTGTACCGCTACTTCCCGAGCCGTGACGACCTGCTGACCGCCCTCATCACCGACGCCTACGACTCCCTCGGCGGGAGCGCCGAGGCGGCCCACGAGGCTGCGGCCGGAGGCCTCTTCGAGCGTTGGATCGCGGTCTGTGAGGCGGTGCGGAGCTGGGCGCTGGAACACCCGCACGAGTACGCGCTGATCTACGGGACGCCCGTCCCCGGCTACACGGCCCCCGACACCACCGTCCCGGCCGCCGCCCGCGTCGGCCTCCTGCTCATCGGCATCGCCCGCGAAGCCCACCGGGGTCCGGGTCTCGCTCGGCCCGCGCTCCCGGCCGACCTGCGACCGGAGGCAGAACGGATGGTCGCCGACTTCGCCCCGGACGTCCCCCCGGAGGTCGTGACAGCGCTCGTCGCGGCCTGGGCCCAGCTGTACGGACTGGTCAGCTTCGAGTTGTTCGGCCAGTTCAACCGGATGGTGGAGGACCGGGCGGCGTTCTTCCGGCACGCGGTGGGGCAGCTCGCCCGGGGGGTGGGGCTGGTACCCGGGCCCGCATGAGCCGCCGGCGCGGCGGGCTCGCGTACTTCCCGGGGAGTACGCGTGATCACCACGCCGGGGTGACGCCGCCGCGGGGGAGTGGCGTCTAGCGTGGCCGGTATGGAAGAGCAGCGTGCGCGGAGCGCTCCTACGCCGTGGTGGCGGCGCGGGCCCGCGTGGGGGGACCGGTGGGAGGGGCCGCCGCCGCGATGGCCCTGGCGGTCCACGGTCCTCGTGACCGTGTTCGTCCTGGCCGGGTCGAACTTCGCCGCCCACGGCCAGCAGGGCGAGCGGGCGGAGCTGGACCTCTTCGCGCGGGCGCTGCTGCTCGTGGCCGCAGGGCTGCTGCTGTGGCGGAAGCGGTACCCGGTGGCCGTGGTGTTCGGCACGGCGGCCGCCGTCATGGTCTACCTGGGGGCCGGATATCCCTACGGGCCCGTGCTCTTCACCGTCGCCCTGGCCTGCTTCAGCGCCATCGTCGCCGGACACCGCCGGGCGGCGTGGACCGCGATGGGCATGCTCTGGGCAGGACACGTCCTGGTGGCGCACTGGCTCTTCCGGTGGCTGCCGCCGTCCGGGGACTCCGCCGCTTCCTGGGGTGCGGAGATCGTGGTCGCCACCTGGGTCGTGGCCATCGCGGCGGTGTCGGAGCTGTTCCGCGTCCGGCGCGAGCAGTGGGTTCGCGAACGGGCCGAGCGGGCCGAGGCCGCGCGCCGGCGGGCCGACGAGGAACGGCTGCGGATCGCGCGGGAGCTGCACGACGTCCTCGCGCACAGCATCTCCGTCATCAACGTGCAGGCGGGGGTCGGCCTCGCGCTCCTCGACACCGACCCCGAGCAGGCCCGTACGGCCCTCACCACGATCAAGGACCAGAGCAAGGAGGCGCTCGGCGAGGTACGCCAGGTACTCGACACGCTGCGCGCACCCGGTGACGCGCCACGCGCCCCCGCACCCGGGCTCGACCGGCTGCCCGAACTGGTGGAACAGGCCGCGAGCGCCGGTCTCACGGTGGACGTCGAGGGAGAGCCGCCGCGCCTCGGCCCGGGAACGGACCTCGCGGCCTTCCGGATCGTCCAGGAGGCCCTGACCAACGTCGTACGGCACTCGGGTTCACGGCACGCGCGCGTGCGCCTCGCGCATGACGCGGACGTGCTGCGGCTGCGTGTCGACGACGACGGGCCCGCGACCGGCTCCGACGCGGGCGGCAGTGGCAACGGGCTCGCCGGGATGCGGGAGCGGGCCGCCGCCCTGGGGGGCGCCATCGAGGCGGGCCCCCGCCCGGACGGTGGGTTCCGGGTGCTCGCCGTACTGCCGCTGACGGCATCCGCCGACGCGTCCCGACGACCGATGCAGGAGGACCGGTGATCCGCGTACTGCTCGCCGACGACCAGGCACTGGTGAGGGCGGGGTTCCGGGCACTGCTCGACGCGCAGCCCGACATCGAGGTGGCCGCCGAGGCCGCCGACGGCGAGGAGGCGGTGCGCCGGATCCGGGAACTGCGGCCCGACGTCGTCCTGATGGACATCCGCATGCCCGCCCTCGACGGCCTCGCCGCCACCCGGCAGGTCACCGACGACCCCGGCCTGAAGGACGTCAAGGTCGTCATGCTCACCACCTTCGAGCTCGACGAGTACGTCTTCGAGGCGATCCGCTCCGGCGCCTCCGGCTTCCTGGTCAAGGACACCGAGCCGGAGGAACTCCTGCGCGCGGTACGGGCGGTGGTCGCGGGCGACGCGCTGCTGTCGCCTGGCGTGACGCGGCGGCTCATCTCCGAGTTCGCGTCCCGCTCCAAGGAGCCGGCGGCGGCCGGTGCCCTGGGCCGGCTCACCGAGCGGGAGCGGGAGGTCATGGCGCTGGTCGGGATCGGCCTGTCCAACGAGGAGATCGCCCGCCGCCTGGTCGTCAGCCCGCTCACCGCGAAGACCCACGTCAGCCGCACGATGGTGAAACTCGGCGCCCGCGACCGGGCCCAACTGGTCGTGCTCGCCTACGAGTCGGGGCTGGTGCGGCCGGGCTGGCTGGGCTGATCCACTGTCCGGAACCGGACCAGCACACTGACCACCCGGGCGGCGAAGAGCACCAGCGCGAGCACCATACCGGCGTACGGCAGCAGGCGCTCCGCCGTGTCCGGCAGGTCGAAGAGCAGCGCGGGCCCGGTCACGGCTCCGAACACCACCGCGGCCGCGAAGGCCGCACTGCACAGCGCGTACCCGATCTCGACGGTGATCGCGTCGCGTTCGGCCTGGGAACGCCGTCCCCCGTGACTGGTCATACGGCGAGTGAAACAGGGGTGCGCCCGGCGGGCAAGGCAGCCCGCCGGGCGCACGGTGGAGGCGTCCCCCCGGTCGCGCTAGTCGCGTACGGCGACGCGCTCCGCCTCCTGGGGAGTGGACTTGGCGACCACCACGGACGGCCCGGCGGACCGGTCCCGGCGGGGGCGCAGGCCCGTGAGGGTGATCAGCAGACCGGCGAGGGCGATGAGCGTCACGACCACCAGGCCGGGCCGGTAGCTGTCGAGGACGGCCTGCGGGGAGGGGTTGCCGCCCTCGGGGGAGTTCGCGGTCACCACCGCCGTCACCACGGCGAGGAAGATCGCGCCACCGACCTGGACCGAGGTGTTGAGCAGCCCGGAGACCATGCCCTGCTCGTGCTCGTCGACGCCGTTGGTGGCCTGGACGTTGAGGGACGGGAAGGTCAGCGCGAAACCGGAGCCGACCAGCAGCATCGTCGGCAGGATCACCGCCGCGTAGCCCGGGTCGAGGTCGATGCGCAGGAACAGCACGTACCCGGTGACCATCAGCGCGAAGCCCAGCACCATCAGCCGGGCCGTGCCGAACCGGTCGATGACCGCTCCGACCTTCGTCGCGGACAGGGCCACCAGCGCGCCCGCGGGCAGGAACGCCAGAGCCGTGTGCAGCGCGGACCAGCCGAGCAGCTGCTGCATGTACAGGGTGACCAGGAACTGGAAGCCGATGTAGCTGCCGATGAACGTCAGCGCGCCCAGCTGGGCCCGCACTTGCGGCCCCGAGCGCAGCACACCGAGCCGGACCAGCGGACTGGGGCTGCGCCGCTCGACGGCAACGAAGGCGGCCAGGAGCACCGCCACGGTGGCGAAGGACAGGACGGTCCGGGCCGAGCCCCAGCCCGCCTCGGGCGCCTCGACGACGGTGAAGACGAGCAGCAGCATGGAGGCGGTGCCGAGGACGGCGCCGGGGATGTCGTAACCGCCCTTGCCGCGCTCGCGCTCCGTGCGCGGCAGCAGCTTCAGGCCCACGAACAGGGCGATCAGTGCGATGGGGGCGGGCAGGAGCATGGTGAGCCGCCAACTGGCCTCCGTGAGCAGGCCGGAGAAGACCAGGCCCATCGAGTAGCCGGTGGCGCCGCAGGTGGTGTAGATGGCCAGGGCGCGGTTGCGCAGGGGGCCTTCAGGGAACGTCGTGGTGATGATCGACAGGCCGGCGGGCGCCGTGAAGGCCGCGCTCAGGCCCTTGATGAAGCGGCTGGCGATGAGCAGCGGCCCGGAGTCGACGAGACCGCCGAGCAGCGAGGCGAGCGCGAAGACGCCGAGGGCCACGAGGAAGACCTGACGCCGGCCCAGCAGGTCGGCGGCCCGTCCGCCGAGGAGCAGCAGACCGCCGTAGCCCAGGATGTAGCCGCTGACGATCCATTGCAGTGCCGAGGTCGACAGTCCGAGGTCGGCGCCGATGGACGGCAGGGCGACGCCGACCATGGACACGTCCAGGGCGTCCAGGAACATCGCGGCGCAGAGCACGAGCAGGGTGCCCCAGAGCCGTGGGGTCCAACGCCCTTCGGACATGGGGGAGATGAGCGGAGAGGTCATACCCGGGACGCTACATGCGCATGCATGAGATGCAAGTGCATTTAATTCGCGTGCAACATTATCGGCTCTCTGCTACGGTGCGGCGCATGGCGGCTCAGCAGGCCGAGCAGGCGCTCGTGGAACAGTGGCGGGACATTCTGGCGCTGCACGCGCGTACGCAGTGCGAACTCGACCGTGCGCTGCACGGCCACGGCCTGTGCGCCAGCGACTTCGAGGTGCTCGACGTCCTCGCCGGGTGCCGGACGCGCAACGGTACGCCGTCCTACCGCGTCCAGGAGATCTCCGAGCGGGTCCATCTGAGCCAGAGCGCGCTGTCGCGGCTGATCGCCCGGCTGGAGAAGGAGGGGCTCGTCGAGCGCGGCATGTGCCCCGAGGACCGGCGTGGCGTGCAGGTCTGCCTCACGGCGAAGGGGCGCGCGCTGCACGGCGAGGTGCTTCCCGTGCAGCGCGCGGTACTGGCCCGGATGCTCACCGACGGCTGACGCCGTCGGCGGTTGCTCAGACCGCCGACGCCTCCCGCCACAGCGCGGCGAGCGCCTGGTCGCCCGTGGCGCTCGGCAGGGGCGCCCGGTTCCACAGCGCCAGGTACAACTGCCCGGCCGGGCCGGACAGTTCACACTCGGCCTCCCCGGCCGCGTCCCGCGTGGTCACGGGCGGCTCCGGCGACAGCCGTACCGTCCACACCGCGCCGGTGTCCTCCGTGCGGATCCGCAGGACGCGCGGCTCGGGGGTGCGTACGCGGCTCCTGGAGCGGGCGTGGAAGCCGCGGAGCAGTTCGTCGATGCCGTCGGTCGCGAACTCGGGAGCGACGCCGGTCGGGTCGCCGCCGCGTGCGGACTCCGCGTCGACCCGGTGCACGGCCGTCTCGTGCGCCTGCCGCCGGGCCCAGAAGGCCAGCGGGGACGGCGCGGGCAGGAAGGCGAAGCACTCCACCTCGGGCGAGGCGCCGGCCAGCGTGCCGACGAGATGCCGGTGGCTGTCGCGGTACCAGGCCACGAGCTCCGCGCCGTCGAGGTCGGTGGGTTCGACCAGCGGGCGGCGTTCGGTGAGCCGCTCGGCGACGAAGGCGGCGGCCCAGCGGTGCACGGCGCCCGTGTGCCGCAACAGGTCGCGCACCTGCCACTCGGGGCAGGTCGGCACCTTCGCGCCGGTCCCGGCCTCTTCGGCGGCCGCGGCCAGCAGCCGGCCTTCCGTCTGAAGTGCTTGAAGGAACTCGGCAGTGTCCATGGCGCCGAGTCTGCCGTATGCGGCGGGCCGCGGGCTCCGCATTTTCACAGGGAGGTCACGGCAGCGGCGTCCCGCCCGTCGCGTTGACGATCTCGGCGGTGATGTACGACGCCTCCTGCGAGGCGAGGAAGACGTACGCCGGAGCCATTTCGGCAGGCTGGGCGGGCCGCCCGATGGGGGCCTGCTTGCCGAACGTCTGGGTGTCCGGCAGGGTCGCCGGGATCAGCGGCGTCCACACCGGGCCCGGTGCCACCGCGTTGACGCGGATGCCCTTCTCGATCAGCATCTGCGCCAGCCCCTGCGTGAACGTGACGATCGCGCCCTTCGTGGTGGCGTAGTCCAGCAGATGCGGACTGGGCTTGTACGCCTGCACCGACGTGGAGTTGATGATGCTGCCGCCCTCCGGGATGTGCGGCAGGGCCAGCTTGCACAGCCAGAACATGCCGTACAGGTTGGTGCGCAGCACCCGGTCGAACTGCTCGGTGGTGATCGCCTCGATGCCGTCGGGCTGGGACATCTGGTACGCCGCGTTGTTCACGAGGACGTCGATCCGGCCGAACTCGTCGACGGCACGGTCGATCAGCGCCCGGCAGTTCTCCTCCTCGCGCACGTCGCACGAGACGGGCACGGCACGCCGGCCGGCCTCCTCGATCAGCCGGGCCGTCTCGGCGGCGTCGTCCTTCTCGTCCTCCAGATGGGTGAAGAGCACGTCGGCACCCTCACGGGCGAACGCCAGGGCGACCGCGCGGCCGATCCCGGAGTCGCCGCCGGTGATCACGGCCTTGCGGTCGGCCAGACGGCCACTGCCCCGGTAGGACTCCTCGCCGTGGTCCGGCGGCGGGTCCATCGGCCCCGTCCAGCCCGGGTGCGGCTGGTCCTGGGAGGGAAACTCCGGGGTCGGGTGCTGCTCTCCTGGGTGCTGCTGTTCGGTCACGGGTCTGCCTCCTTGTGCACGGCGTAAGGCCCGGTGATCACCACGGGCCCGGCCACGAGTACCCAGGATCACCGGCATCCCTCCTGGCAGCGTGCTCCGTTCAGCCCCCGGCCGCCCGTCGCGCAGCCGTCCCCACCAGCGCCCCCACGACCGCCGCCACCGCCGCCAGCACCGCCACGCTGGTCAGTGCGGCGGGCAGGGTGAACCAGTCCGCCATGAAGCCGATCGCGGGTGGGCCGAGGAGCATCCCCCCGTAGCCCAGCGTGGAGGCCGTGGCGACGCCGCTCGGGCCGGCGAGGGCGCCCGCGCGTTCCACCGCCACGGGGAAGAGGTTCGCGAGGCCGATACCCGTGATCGCGTATCCGAGGAGGGCCGCCCAGAAGGAGGGGGCGAGGGAGCCGAGCAGCATCCCGGCCGCCGCGGTGGTGCCGCCGGCGACGACGGTCCGGGTCCGCCCCAGGCGTTCCAGGAGCGCCGTGCCGGACAGCCGCCCCACCGTCATGGCCAGCGCGAAGCAGGAGTAGCCCGCTGCCGCGGCGCCCGCGGAGGCGTGCAGATCCTGTTCGAGGTGCAGGGCGCCCCAGTCGGCCAGCGCCCCCTCGCCGTACGCGGTGCACCCCGCGATGAGCCCGAAGACGATCACCAGCGCCCGGGTGCGGCCGTCCAGGCGGCGCGGGGCGCCCTCGGCGGGGACCTCCCGCTCCGGGGGCGCCGGCGGCTCGTGCCGCAGGAGGGCGGGGCCCGCCGCGGCGGTGACGAGCAGGCCGACGAGCGTGAGCAGGAGCAGGTGCCGCGTGGGGGAGAGGACCCCGGCGACCAGCCCGCCCAGCCCTGCTCCGACCATGCCGCCCAGGCTGAACGCGGCGTGGAAGCTCGGCATGACCGGCCGCCGCAGCGCGGCCACCAGTTCGACGGCCGCGCTGTTGAAGGCGACGTTGATCCCGCCGTACGCGGCTCCGAAGAGCAGCAGGACAAGGCCCAGCGTGAGCGCCGAGTGGGTCAGTGGGGGCAGGGCGACGCTGAGGGAGAGCAGGACGGCGCAGACGACGGTGACCTGGTGGTTCCCGTAGCGGCGGCACAGGCGTCCCGTGAGGGTCATGGTGATGACGGCCCCGGCGGAGACGCCCAGGAGGGCGAGGCCGAGGGCACTGGCGGAGGCGCCGGTCTGCGCCTTGATGGCGGGGATGCGCACGACCCAGCCGGCGAAAATGAAGCCGTCGAGGGCGAAGAAGACGGTGAGGGCGATCCGTAGCCGGGTCAGGGAGCTGCTGTTGCCGGGCACGTCACTGTGCGTACGGCATTTGTTTATTTGCGGCACAAACTCAGGCTAGGTGGGTGCGGGGGCGAGGACAAGGTGCGACTCTGGGACGAGACCCATCCGCTGGGAGCGGACGTATCCGCCGAAGGAGCGCAGGAGGGCACATGGGACGTGACGTGCCGGCCCTGGTGTTCACACGGGAGGACCGCCGTCGGTACCGGGAGAAGATGCACACTGACCTCGAGGTGCTGGCCCGGATGCTCCACGAGTCGGGGTTCGAGAGCGAGCGCCCTCAGGTCGGACTGGAGATCGAGCTCAACCTGGTGGACGACGCCGGACTGCCCGCGATGCGCAACACCGACGTGCTCCAGGCGATCGCCGACCCCGCCTGGTCGAGCGAGCTCGGCCGTTTCAACCTGGAGATCAACATTCCGCCCCGGCAGCTCACGGCCGGCGGGCCGGGCTCCTGGGAGCAGGCGATCCGGGACGCCCTCAACCACGCCGAGGACGGCGCCGCGGCGGTGGGCGCGCACCTGATCATGGTCGGCATCCTGCCCACCCTGGGCGAGTCGGACGTCAGCGAGTCCGCGCTGTCCGGCGACCCGCGGTACCGGCTGCTCAACGAGCAGATCTTCGCGGCCCGCGGCGAGGACCTGCGGATCAAGGTGGACGGAGTGGAGCGCCTGTCGACGTACGCCGACACGATCACTCCCGAGGCCGCCTGCACCAGCACACAGTTCCATCTCCAGGTCGACCCGAAGGAGTTCCCGCACTACTGGAACGCGGCCCAGGCCATCGCGGGCGTGCAGATCGCCCTCGCGGCCAACTCGCCGTTCCTGTTCGGCAAGGAGCTCTGGCGCGAGACCCGCATCCCCCTGTTCGAGCAGGCCACCGACACCCGCCCCGAGGAGATCAAGGCCCAGGGCGTACGGCCCCGGGTGTGGTTCGGGGAGCGCTGGATCACCAGCGTCTTCGACCTCTTCGAGGAGAACGTGCGCTACTTCCCGGCCCTGCTGCCGCTGTGCGAGGACGAGGACCCCCAGCGGGAACTCGACAGCGGCGGCGTCCCCCAGCTGGGCGAACTGACCCTGCACAACGGCACGATCTACCGCTGGAACCGCCCCATCTACGCGGTCACCGACAGCGGCCCGCATCTGCGCATCGAGAACCGGGTGCTGCCCGCCGGGCCCACCGTGGCCGACATCATCGCCAACGGCGCCTTCTACTACGGCCTGACCCGCGCCCTGGTCGACGAGGACCGGCCGGTGTGGTCGCGGATGTCCTTCTCGGTCGCCGAGGAGAACCTGCACACCGCGGCCCGCGACGGCATCGACGCCCGCCTGTACTGGCCCGGCGTGGGCGAAGTGCCCGTCACGGAACTGGTGTTGCGGCGTCTGCTGCCCCTGGCCCACAAGGGCCTGGAGCTGACCGGCATGGACGCCGCGTGGCGCGAACCCCTGCTGGGCATCATCGAGCAGCGCTGCGTCACCGCCCGCAACGGGGCCCTGTGGCAGGCCGAGATGGTGCACCACCTGGAGAAGGCGGGCATCTCCGACCGGCGGGAGGCACTGCGGCAGATGACCCGGACGTACATGGACTACATGCACATGAACGCACCCGTGCACACCTGGCCCGTGGACTGACCTCAGGCGGGCCGGCCGTGCCACTGCGCGGCGGCCGTCAGGGGCACGGGCGCGGGCACCGGTGCCGACGTCGTCAGCTCGATCCGCCGCCCCTCGGCAGCCGAACGCAGCAGAGCGGTCATCGTCTCCAGCACGTGCAGGGCGAGTTCACCGCTCGCCCGCGGCACCCGCTCACCGTCGGCGGTGACGAAGTCGAGCAGTCCGACGCCGCGTGCGCCGTCCGCGTAACCCGCCGACACCGGAAGGGCGCGCCACCGGGTGTCGCCGAGGGCGTGGAGGCGCACCTCGCCGTCGAAGCGGTTCGGGTCGGGGACCGCGAGGCTGCCGCTGTCGCCGTGCACCTCGATCGGCGCGGCCGTGGTGGCCACGCCGTCGAAGCTCGTCGTGAGCGTCGTCAGCGTCCCGTTCACGTGCTCCAGCACTCCGGAGACATGGCTGTCCACCTCGACCGGTATGCGCTCGCCCACGCGCGGACCGGATCCGATGACGCGCTCGGCGCGCAGCCGCCCGGCCGCTCCGGTCACGGCACGCACCGGCCCCAGCAGATGGACCAGGGACGAAAGGTAGTACGGCCCCATGTCCAGCAGCGGGCCGCCGCCGGCCGTGTAGTAGAAGTCCGGGTGAGGGTGCCAGCGTTCGTGACCCGGGGTGACCATCACGGCCGAGGCGAACTGGGGACGTCCGATGCTCCCCGCCGCCACGGCGGCCCGCGCGGTCTGAACTCCCGTGCCCAGGACGGTGTCCGGGGCGCAGCCCACACCGGTGCCCGCCCTCCCGGCGGCCTCCAGGACGGCCCGGGCGTCCTCCAGGGTCGCCGCCAGAGGCTTCTCCCCGTAGACGTTCTTGCCGTGGCCGATCGCCCCGAGCGCTATCTCGGCGTGGGCTGCCGGCGTCGTCAGGTTCAGCACCGTGTCCACGTCCGGGCTGCTCAGCAGCTCCTGGACCGTCAGCGCCCGGGCACCGGGCAGTTCGGCGGCGGCCGCGGCCGACCGGGAGGCGTCGAGGTCGGCGACCGCGGTGACGCGCACACCGGGATGGCCGACGAGCGTGTCCAGGTACGCGCGGGAGATGACGCCGAGCCCTACGACCCCGACGCGGTGCGCGTCGCCCACAGCATGCCCCTCTCGATGATGGTGCGGACGTGGGGGTTCTCCAGCACGTCGACGCTGTGCCCCGGCGTCGTCACCACGATCCGCCCGGCACCCCACCGGCGGGTCCAGACCGCCGGTGAGGTGACCGGCCGGTGCCAGGGCTCCCACGGCCGGACGGGATGCGTGGTGGTGGCCAGGACGTCGATGAGGTCGTCGTGGAGCACCCAGTACTGCTCGGTGTCCAGCGCGAAGTCCTCGATGCCCGCGGTGATCGGGTGCGCGCGGCCGGCTTCGGTGAGCGTGATGGTGTGCGGCAGGAAGTTGTCGTCCGCCGCACCCCGGCGCTCGCACGGTTTCTTGCCGGGGTGCGTGGCGAACTGGCCGCCCACCAGGTGGAGATAGTCCGAGGAGGCGCGGAACGAGTCGGCGATGCCGCCGTGCCAGCCGGTGAAGCCGGTGCCGGCCGCGACCGCGGAGATCAGCCCGGCCAGCTGCTCGCGCGTGATCTCCGACATCGTCACGCACTGCACGACCAGGTCCGTGCCGGCCATCTCGGCGGCATCCGCGTAGATCTCCGTCGACTCCTCGACCCGGACGGCGTATCCGTTGCTCCGGAGGAAGGGCAGGAACAGTTCCGTGGCCTCGACCGGCTGATGCCCCTCCCAGCCGCCTCGGACCACCAGGGCTCTTTTCTGCGTCATCGTGATCTCACTATGCGCCGGTCGCCCGCGCCCGGAGAAGAGGGCCGGACCTCACGAAAGTTTCGCACCGGCGGCCCGCGCCGAGACCGTCCAGCAGGCCGCGGTGTAGCGGACCTCCGTGCCCTGCACGAACGGGTCGAAAGCGGGCCGGACCGCCTCGACGATCTCCGCCCGGGTCCGCTCGTCCGCCCCCGGCAGGACCGTGCCGAGCGGGCCGAGCCGGGTGAAATAAGTGACGAGTTCCTTCTCGGGCAGTGCGCAGACCGCGTCGACCGGCTGGATGTCGATCCCGGCCCAGCCGCTCTCCGCCAGGATGCGGTGGACCCGCTCCGGATCCGCGAAGGCGAACTGACCGGGCTGGTCCGCCCGGCGGGCCGGCAGCTCCGGCACGAACGGGGCCGCGGCGCGCTCGGCCGTCGTCATGAACGGGTTCTCCTCGGGACCCCGCCACACGACGCACCGCAGCCCCGCCCCGTCCCTCACCGTGCCGCGGAGATTGGCGAAGGCCCGCACGGGGTCGTTGAAGAACATGACGCCGAAGCGCGAGACGACGGCGTCGAACGCGGCCGGTCCGAACGCGTACTCCTGCGCGTCGGCCTGGATGAAGGACGCCGGCACGCCCTCCCGCTCGGCGCGCGCCCGGGCGGTCTCGATCATCGGCCCGGAGATGTCGACACCGACGCAGTGACCGACCCTGCGGGCGACGGCCCGAGTGACGCCGCCCGTACCGCAGCCGACATCGAGCACACTCCCCGCGTGCTCGGCGGCCACCGCGTCGACGAGCAGCTCCTCGAAAGGCCTGAACATCCCGTTCAGCACATCCTGGAGATCCACCCAGGCATGGCCGGAGGGCCCGTTCCAGCGGGCGGCCTGCTCGTCTTCTGACCTGCGTGAGGCGTCCATCGTGGTCTCTCCCTCTGCTTGCCTTCGTCGGGACGGGATGACAGCGTTCTACTTCAAGTCGACTTGAGGTCAAGACAATGACAGACCTGGACATCGCCGAAGTGGCGCACCGCGCCGGCGTGCCCGCCTCGACGCTGCGGTTCTACGAGGAGAAGGGGCTGATCGCCTCGACCGGCCGGCGCGGGCTGCGGCGGCAGTACGACCCCGGCGTGCTGGAGCGGCTGGCGCTGATCGCGCTCGGGCGGACGGCCGGGTTCTCGCTCGACCAGATCGCGCACATGTTCGCGCCCGACGGGCAGCCGCGGATCGACCGGCGAATGCTGTCGGACAAGGCGGACGAACTGGACCACAGGATCCGCGAACTGGGCGCCCTGCGGGACTCCCTGCGGCATGCCGCCGCCTGCCCAGCACCCAGCCATCTTCAGTGCCCCACCTTCCGCCGCCTGATCGAGGCGGCGGCATCCGGCGGTGTCGCGGTACCGGGACGGCGGCTCCCCGAACGCCGTTGACGGACCATCGGCGCTCTTGGTCCAGAACTTGCCCCCGCTTTGCCCGATTCCCGCCGCCGCGTGCCTAGCCTCGGCTGCGAACTCCGGGAGGCCGCAGTGCTGAAAACCGTGACAGGGCAGGCAGCGGGTCTGACCAAAGACCAGCGCAACGCCTTCGTGGCCGCCTATCTCGGCTGGGCGATGGACGCGTTCGACTACTTCCTGGTCGTGCTCGTCTACAGCGAGATAGCCGACGACTTCCATGTCTCCCTCACCGACATGGCCTTCCTCACCACCGCGACCCTGGTGATGCGGCCGGTCGGCGCGCTGCTCTTCGGCATGTGGGCGGACCGCCGGGGCCGCCGCCTCCCCCTCATGGTCGACGTCGTCTTCTACTCGATCGTCGGCTTCGCCTGCGCCTTCGCACCCGACTACACCGTGCTGCTGGTGCTGCGCCTGCTCTACGGCATCGGCATGGGCGGCGAATGGGGTCTGGGCGCGGCCCTGGCCATGGAGAAGATCCCCGCCGAACGGCGCGGATTCTGGTCGGGCCTGCTGCAGAGCGGCTACTCGCTGGGGTATCTCCTGGCCGCCGTGGCGTTCTTCCTCATCGAGCCCGTCTTCGGCTGGCGCGGCCTGTTCGCCTTCAGCCTGCTGCCCGCCCTGGTCGCGCTGTGGGTGCGCAGCAAGGTGGAGGAGAGCGAGGTGTGGGAGAAGAGCGTCCGGCTCAACCGCACCCCCGCACACCAGGTGTTCAGGAACCCGGCGGTGCTGCGGCGCTTTGTCTACCTGGTCGCGCTGATGACCGCCTTCAACTGGATGTCGCACGGCACCCAGGACATCTACCCGACCTTCGTGAAGAAGGGCCTCGACCTGTCGGCGAACACGGCGATCGCGATCGCCGTGGTCTACAACATCGGCGCCATGATCGGCGGGGTGCTGCTCGGAGCGTACTCCGAGCGGCTGGGACGCCGCCGGACCATCATGATCGCGGCGGCCGCGGGGCTGGTCGTGGTGCCGTTCTTCGTGCTGTCCACCACCGTCGGCTGGCTGATGCTGTCGTCCTTCCTGATGCAGGTGTGCGTGCAGGGCGCGTGGGGCGTCATCCCGGCACATCTGACCGAGATGAGCCCGGACGCCGTCCGGGGCTTCTACCCCGGGGTCACCTACCAGCTCGGCAACCTGATCGCCGCGCTCAACCTGCCGATCCAGGAGGCCCTGGCGGAGCGCCACGGCTACCCGTCGGCGATGGCATGGACCATCGTGCCCACCCTGGCCGTGGTCATCGTGCTCAGCGCAGTCGGCAAGGAGGCCAAGGGGGTCCGCTTCGGCGGCGACGGAGCGGCGGCACCGAGCGGTGCCGCGACCGGCACGGTGCCGTCCTGACCTAACGGCGGATACCGGCCGCCGTCACCGGCCGCAAGGCAGGTGGCACGCCGGCTGAAGACGGGAAGCCGTGCGGCCACTGCGGCACGGCGTCGCCGGTCGCGGTGTCGTCACCGCGGTCGTCACCCCGCGCCCTCGCCTTCCCGGCACGCTCGCGTCGACCGCGTCCCCGCCCGCGCCCCCGTCACCCCGCCCTCGCGCCCGCCGGAAACCGCCGCCCGGACGGCGACCTGCCGACGAAGACGTCCCACCTGGGCCCGGTCACCAAGAGTCCGGACGCGGCCGCGTTTTGGATCAGTGCTTCTCCTGCGCTGCACGAGCGCTGTACGGGCGCTGGCCGGCCTCCCGCAAGAGTGGCATCACCGCCTCCCGCCAGGGACGGCGGCGACCGAAAGGGGACGGCCACATGGGTACCGCCGAACGACCGCAGCGCAGGGCCATACTGACCGGTGGGCTGGCTGCCGGCGCAGCGCTGCTCACCGCCTGCTCGTCGAAGGACACCGCCGGCACGGGCAAGGCCGCGGCAACAGCGGGCCCGCCCTCGCCCTCGCCCTCTCCCGCGGCGGCCGCGCGACCGGACTCGCCCCGGTCGGCGTTCGCGCGGCTGATGGACGGCAACAAGCGCTGGGTGGACGGCACGTTGCAGCACCCCGACCGCGATCCGAAGCGGCGCGAGTTCGTCGCCGAGGCGCAGGACCCTTACGGCGTGATCCTCTCCTGCATCGACTCGCGCGTGCCTCCGGAGCTCGTCTTCGACACGGGCCTCGGCGACCTGTTCGTGATGCGCACCGGCGGGCAGGTCGTCGGACCGGTCGTGGTCGGCTCCGTGGAGTACGGGCCGATGACGTCCGGCACCCCGCTCATCGTGGTCCTCGGCCACCAGCGATGCGGCGCCGTCAAGGCGGCGTACACGGCGCTGAAGGACGACGAACCACTGCCCGGCAACCTCCAGTCGATCGCCGAAGCCCTGCGGCCGGCCTACCGGGAGACCGTCGAGCGGCGGCACACCGACCCCGTCGACGCGATGGTCCGGATCCATACCAAGCGGACCGCCGCCGACCTGCGGACCAACAAGGACCTCGCGCCACTGGTGAAGAAGGGCGACCTGGCCGTCATCAGTGCCTACTACTCGCTCGACACCGGCCGTGTGGAGGTCCTCAGCGGCGCGCCCTCCGCCTGACCGGCGGCCGACGGCGACCGGGTGGGGAAAAACGTTCCACACCCGGTCACGTTATACTTTGGGGCGCCCATGAAGGCCATCGTCGTGCCTGGTCGCGCGGCTGCAACTGCGAGGGGGTGGACGCCGTTCCCTCACGCCCGGCCCGCATCCAGGACGTCGCCGCAGCCGCCGGTGTCTCGGTGTCCACGGTCTCGAACGTGCTCAACCGGCCCGAACGGGTCACCGCCCAGACCGCCGAGCGCGTCCGCATCGCCGTCGCCGCGCTCGACTATGTTCCCCACCCGGGAGCCGCGGGTCTGCGCACCGGTCACTCCTCCGCGATCGGGCTGGTCCTGCCCGACGTCACCAACTCCTTCTACGCCCGCATCGCGCGAGGCGCCGCCGACGCGGCCTACGACCACGGCTACTCCCTCGTCCTCTGCCACAGCGGGGACGCCCCCGAACGGGAGCAGGGCTACTTCAGCATGCTCGTCGAGCAGCGGGCCGTCGGAGTCGTCGTCGTGCCGCTCGGTGCCGACCCGGGCCGGCTGGCCCGGCTGCGCGAGCGGGGCATCCCCCTCGTCCTGGCCGACCGCGCGATGCCCGGCCGGGAGGGCTGCTCGGCCTCCGTCGACGACATCGCCGGCGGCCGCATCGCCGTACAGCACCTCCTCGACCGCGGGGCCCGCGACATCCTCGTCGTCAACGGCGAGCGCGGCATACGCCAGTGCGCCGACCGCTACCAGGGCGCCCGGCAGGCCGTGCGCAGCCGCCGGGAGGCCCGGCTCGACCAGGTCGTCACCGAGCGGATGACCGTCGCGTACGGCACGGAGACCGCCCGCGGGCTGAAGGACCTGCCCGACGGGGTGTTCTGCACCAACGACTTCCTCGCCGCCGGCCTCTGCCGGGGCCTGACCGAACGCGGCGTGCGCATCCCCGAGGACGTGCAGGTCGTCGGCTACGGCGACCTCGACGTCGCGACCTTCGGGGCGACGACCCTGACGACGGTGCGGCAGCCCGTGGAGGACCTCGGCCGGGCCGCCGTGGAGATGCTGCTCGACGAGATCGAGGCCCGGGCGGACCACCTCCACGAGACCCGCGTCTTCGCCCCCGGCCTGGTCCTGCGCGACTCCACCCGACCGCCCTCCTAGGGCTGGCCCACCTTCGGGATCCGCAGCGTCACCGGCCCCCACAGCCCCGACGGCAGCTGGGAGGGGAACGCCCAGGCGGTGGGTGTGGCCTCCGCGAGGTACGGCGCCAGAGTCCCCCGCACCGTCACCTCCAGCCGGACGGTCCGCCCCGCGGTACCGCGCAGCGGGAAGCGGTACGGCGCACAGAACGCCTCACCGGCGAACTCACCGTCGACCGACACCTCCACACTGCCCCGGACCCGCCCCAGATCCAGCTCGGGATCGCGCCCGGGCGGCACCTCCACCGTCCGCGCATACGCCACGCCCCCGCTCCAACCGCCCAGCCCCTGCTCGCGCCAGTCGCCCAGGGCCAGCGGTGCCGGCACGGTCCGTACCCGAACCGGCCCGTGCCAGGCCGAGCCGCCCCGCAGGACGGCCGTGGGCTCGGTGACCACCTCGACCGGGGCAGGCGCCGAGAGCGGCTCACGGAGCGTCAGCCGGTCACCCGCCACGTCCCGTTCTTCCCCGTCCCCGACCCGCACCCGTGCCCGCAGCGCCAACGGCAGCTCCAGCGACGCCGTTCCCGGCGGAACGACGAACCGGAAGCGCTGCGGCGACGCCCGGACGTCATCGGTGGAGCGCGACGGCCATACGCCACCGCCGAGCACCGGAGGGCCGCCCAGCCACGCGGTGTCCGGCAGCGGGTGCGGCCGTACGGCGGCGTGGCAGTGCTGCAACTCGCCCCGCCTGCGCGCGTCCTCCACGGTCAGGCCCCGCCACGCGCCCGTCTCGGCTTCCCAGCCGGCGCCGCTGACCAGGGCCGTCACCTCGGACCCCGCACCCGCCACCAGGTCGACGAACACCGCGTCCCGGACATCGGCGGTGTCGGCCACGACCTCCAGTGTGTGCTCACCCGCCCCGAGCTCCGGCTCGTGACGGAAGAACATCGGCACCGCGCCCCAGTCGGCCTCGTAGTACTCCACCTTCTCCTGCCGCGCCACCACCTCCCCGTCGAGCAGCACCGTCACCGCCGAGACGGCTCCCACGACGAGCACCGCCCGCGCACCGCCGACCGGCGCCCGGAGCCGTGCTCGGTAGGCGACCCGGCCGTCGGGACGGACCCCGTCGGGCGGGCGCATGAACCGCGGGCGCGGCCCGAGTCCGCCCGGCTCGGAGAGACAGAAGAAGCTCCCGAGGGGCGAGCCGGCGGCGGCCGAGATCGTCGAGGACCGGTCCTGGGCGTCCGACAGCTCGTACTCGAGCACGTTGCGGTCTGCCACGGTGACCGGGGCGGAGGCCAGGTAGCCGCGGCACAAGCCCAGCGGTTCCCCGTTCCACCACACCCGCTTGACCGACTCCGCGCCGACGTGCAGCTCGGCGGGCCCCCGACGGCCGGTCTCCACGATCGCCCGGACCCGGGCGGCCGTTCCCCCGACCGGCACGGGGACGCGTACGAACTCCTCGTTCACCAGCCCCTTGGTGCCCAGCAACCCGCCCTGGCCGGGGATGCCACGGCTCGCCGAGTAGACCCCGCTCTCCCAGTCCGAGTCCTGCGGCACGAGGGGCAGTTCACCGGCCAGGACTCGCTCCGCGCACGCCGTGTCCAGCGGCTCGGGAGCCCGATCGAGCGGCACCGGGGGCAGGATCCGGACCCGGTTGCCGTAGGTGACCCGGGTCCGCTCCCAGACCGCCCCCTCGGTCCACTCCATGGTCCAGATCTGCGGCTCCGTCACGGACGCTCCCGGGGGCAGCGCCAGATCACCCCAGGTGTTGTCCATCGTGGGGACCAGCCGGCCGTGCCAGCCGGCCGAGACGTCGAGCATCCGGACAGCCGTGCAGCCCGCGGAGGGCGTCGGCGCGGGACGGCCCTCACGCCAGACCACCAGGGCCGCCGGGGCACCGTCCAGCGGCACCTGGATGGTCGAGGAGGCACCGTCGTCGCAGACCGTGACGCGGGCCGGGCTGCGGGAGCCGGTCGCCGGGTTCCAGACCTCGGCCTCCGCGACGCCCGCCCGGACGGTGACGGACGAGGCGCGGGCGGGCCCGGGTGCGGAGCCGGGCGGTCGCAGCGGATGCGCGCCGATCTCCGGGAAGGCGGCCGTGACCAGTGCCACCGCCTCGTTCCCCCTCCGCCGGACGAGCAGCGGCACTTCGCCCGTCGCGTGCCCGGCCGCATCGACCGCCGCCTCGGCGGCGGCCTCGGGGTCGCGCACGCGCTCCAGCCGGGGGTGGGCGAGCAGGGCCGCCACGACGGCGTCGTCACCGGACCGGCCAGCGGCCGACCCGGGCGGGCGGCCCACGACCACCACCCGCCCGCCCGTGTCGAGCAGTTCGGACAGCCGGCGTGCCGTCTCCTCCTCCAGCACGCTCGTCGAAGGCAGCAGGACCGTGCTGTACGCCAGGTCCCTGATCCGCAGGGTGCCGTCGGTGGCCTCGGCGCGCTGTACCGAGTCGTCGTCGACGACGTCGAAGGAGATCCCGCGCCGGTCCAGGGCACCGGCGTGCGGCCCGAGCCAGTTGTTCGTGCCGCACAGGTCCAGGTAGTGCCGCTGTGTCTCGTCGGCGCGGGCGTGGCCGTCGCCCAGCCGGCCGTCGCCGAAGTGCCGGACCGGCGCGTCCAGCGGGACGAGCGCCTGCATGGTCGCGGTGGGGTGCAGCACCGCCACCTCGGCCGCGTAACCGCCCCACGACATGATCGAGCAGATCCGGGCCACGGCCCGGGAGAACGCCGGGTACTGCTTCCAGTAGGGCTGGCGCCAGTCGGTGGACGGTGGCGCCCACTCGAACCAGCCGCCCGCCGTGCCGAAGTAACTGGCGTGCGGATTGTAGAGGTTGGCGCCGCTGCGCAGGAACGGCAGCAGCCAGTCGTAGGTGTCCTCCAGCGTGCCACCCCAGCCGGAGGAGTGGAACGCCTCGATCCAGACGCGCTCGTGGCCGTAGAGGTGGGCCATGGAGGAGTGCACCTTGGCGTCGCCGTGATGGTCGCTGCCGGCCGCGCCGTACCACCGGTGGGTGCGGAAGTAGTCGGTGTAGATCTGCGTGGACTGGGCCGGGTAGCCGGCGCGGGCGGGGTGGCTCTGGTCGCTGCCCAGCAGCAGACCGCGCTCACGGTGCCAGGCGGCGAGCGGCCGGAACAGGGCCTCCTCGGTCAGCTCCGCGCGGACCCCGTAGTAGTCGGCGCGGATCTTCCCCTCCGGCACGCCCGCGTCCGTGCCGAACAGGGCCGGCAGGTGGTCGAGCAGGTCATAGCCGCGCCGGGTGCGGAACTCGTCGGCGAACCGGCGGCTCCAGGCGTTGGTGCCGGGCAGTTCGTCCTGGAAGCTGCCCGCGATGACGGTACCCAGGTACTCCGGTACGCGGCGGTCGTACTCGTGGTGGACCGCGTCCATCAGCAGGCCCACGGCATGCGGGTCCAGGTAGTCGAACGCGGTGGGGACGGTGGTGACGAGCCGCACCTCGGTTCCGTCAGGGGCGGCGATGTCCCCGCTCGGGGCGAGCTCGAGCCGCCGGCCCCGCCGGGAGTACGCGGCCAGCGGCGTCCCGGCCTCCGTCAGGGCGACGGCGCCCCGCCGGACGCACACGTCACGGCAGCGCAGCGCGAGTCCGGCCGCCTCCGGGTGACGCCGTGTCACACCGCCCTGCACATTGGCCCCGGAGAACCCGATCTGGTCGTAGAACCACAGTCGTGTGCCCAGCTCCGCTGCGATCTCGCAGGCGTCGGTGAAGCGTGCCCACCACTCCTCGCCGAACCACGCCGGATCGTCGGCCCGGGCCCCGAACGTCGGGCCGGCCGGGGCCAGATTGATGACGACGAGATTGTGGACCCCGCCCTCCGCGAACGCCCGCAGCTGCCAGGCGAGTCGCTCACGCGTGACCTTCGCACCCGACCACCACCACAGGGGGGTGGGGCCGAAGTCGCGGGGCGGGTCGTCGAACAGTCGCCGGAGCTCGGGGGAGATCACGGGCACGGTCCTTCCCCTAAAACGTTTTTAGGCCTTCCTCACCGTAGGCGAGCTGGAGCGGCCACGCCATGCCTCCACCCGGAGCCGAAGAGGCCGACGTCATGTCACCCATACGTGCACGATGCCTTGTTGCAACGTTTTTCTCGCCCTATATTCACTGCGACCAGGCCCCCGGAACCGCGCTGTCACCGGACGACGGAGTCGCATCATGGCCGGTACCCGCCCCATCCCCCCACCGCTCTGGAAGGCCGCCGCCCTGTCGGGCATGGCCTCCTATCTCGACGCCGGGCTGATCGTGAGCATCTCCGTCAACCTGGCCATCTACCGCGACAGTTACGACATGGGCGTGTGGATGGCCGGGGCGATCAGCGCGATCGTCACCGGCTGCATCGCCGTGGGATCCCTCGTCGGCGGACGGCTCGCCGACCTCTTCGGCCGCCGCCGCGTCTACAACTGGGACATCTTCTGCTTCGCGATCGGCGCACTCGTCATCACGCTCGCGCCGGACGACGTCACCCTGCTGATCGGCGTCCTGATCGCCGGGCTCGCGGCCGGCGCCGACCTGCCGACGTCCCTGGCCGTGGTCTCGGACGCGGCGCCTCCCTGGGCCCGGGGCAGACTGGTGGCGTTCACACAGGTCATGTGGATGCTGGGCATCGCCGTCGCCATCTTCCTCGGCTTCGTCCTGTCCACCACGGGCATGACCGGGGCCCGGCTGATCACCGGGCAACTGGCCGTCGCGGCACTCGTCACCTGGGCTCTCCGGTCCCGGCTGAAACTGTCCGACGAGCCGCCGGAGGCGGATACCGAGGCCGCCCCGGAAGCGATCTCCCTGAAGGGTGTATGGACGCGAGCGGCCCTGCTGCCGATGGCCGCGACGTTCGTCTTCTACGTGACCTGGGGCCTCGGGGCCAACACCTTCGGCCAGTTCGGCACCTATCTGCTCGTCACCGTCAGCGACGCCTCGCAGAGTCTGGCCACCGGCATCAACCTGGCTTTCATCCCCATCGGGGTACTGCTCACGTTCGCCTTCGTACGGGTCGCCGACAGCCCCTGGCGGGACCGGCTGTTCCACGTGGCCGCGGTGGTGCAGATCCTCGCCTTCGTCATCGCGTCCCTGACCGCAGGCGCACTCGCCGGCATGCTCGTCTTCTTCGTGCTCTACCAGCTCTCCAACCCCTTCGCCGGAGAGGCCAACTACAAGGTGTGGTCGCAGCTCACGCTGCCCGCGGACACCCGCGGCACCACCCAGGGACTCACCTACGCCCTCTCCCGGGGCGTCTTCGCGGTCGCCGCGTTCTTCACCCCGGCCCTCGCCGACCACAGCCCGTCCGTACTGCTCTGGACGATCACCGCCTGCATGACGGCGGCGGCGTTCGCGGGCGTGTTCATCATCCGCGTCCTGGTCCCGCGTTCCGCGAGCGCCGTACGGGACGGAGCGGACCCGCGCGTCCCCAGCACCTGGCCCGCCGGCCTCTCCGACAAGGAGCACTGACCATGGCAACGACCGCGAACCACACGGCCGTTCGGGCCGCCGCCCTGCACGACCTGCTCCCGCCGGTGACCCGGCGCCGCACCCGGATCGGACTGGTCGCCGGCGGACTCGGCACCTACTGGCCGCAGTTCCCCGGCCTCCTCCCGCAGCTGAA
This sequence comes from Streptomyces flavovariabilis, assembly GCF_000725785.1. NCBI lineage: Bacteria > Bacillati > Actinomycetota > Actinomycetes > Kitasatosporales > Streptomycetaceae > Streptomyces > Streptomyces flavovariabilis. Next base: position 130,541 of record NZ_JNXD01000015.1, read on the forward strand.
GGAGTCGGCCGCCCATGTCGCCGCTCGTCTGCGGGAGATGGACGCCGAGGTGACCGACGCCGGGTTCGTGTCCGACGCCCGGGAAGGCGCCCGCGCCGCGGAGGAGCTGCGACGGGCCGACTGCGATCTGATCGTGCTGTTCCTGACGACGTACCTCACCTCGTCGATGGTGCTGCCGATCGCGCAGCGCTCGCACACGCCGGTCCTGGTGATCGACCTCCAGCCGTCCGAGAAGATGGACCACGCCTCCTTCGACACCGGGGCCTGGCTGGCCTACTGCGGACAGTGCCCCGTCCCCGAGGTGGGCAACGTCTTCCGGCGCGCCGGCATCCCCTTCCGGTCGGTGTCGGGCTGGCTGCGCCAGGAGTCCGCCTGGCGGCGCATCGAGCAGTGGATCAGGGCCGCACACGTCCGTGCCGCGCTCCGGCACGCCCGGCACGGACTCATGGGGCACGTGTATCCCGGCATGCTCGACGTGCAGACCGATCCGACGCTGCTGGCCACGACGTTCGGCTCGCATGTGGAGGTCCTGGAGTTCGACGACCTGCGACACCGCGTGGAGCGGGTGACCGAGGCGGAGACCCGGGAGCGGATGGCCCTCGCCCGGCAGATCTTCACCCTCGACGAGAGCGTGGTGGAGGAGGACTTCGCCTGGGGCGCGACCGTGTCCGTCGCCCTGGACCGGCTGGTCGCCGACTTCGAACTCGACAGCCTCGCCTACTACCACCGCGGCCTCGACGGGGAACTGCACGAGCGGCTGGGTGCCGGCATGATCCTCGGCGCCTCCCTGCTGACCGCCCGGGGCGTGCCCGCGGCCGGCGAGTACGAACTGCGCACGTCCGTCGCCCAGCTTGCCACCCAGAGCGTCGGCGCCGGAGGCTCCTTCACCGAGATCCAGGCGCTCAACTTCGAGGACGGCGTGGTGGAGATGGGCCACGACGGACCCGCCCACCTCGCCGTCGGCGCCCGCGATCCGCTGCTGCGCGGCCTCGGCGTCTACCACGGCAAACGCGGCTGGGGCGTGAGCGTGGAGTTCGACGTCCGGCACGGGCCCGTCACCCTGCTCGGCCTCGGCCAGGACGCCGATGGCAGCCTGTCCTTCGTCACTTCCGAGGGCACCGTCGTACCCGGACCGCTGCTGGAGATCGGCAACACCACCAGCCGCGTCGACTTCGGCCGCGACCCCGGCGAGTGGGTCGACGCCTGGAGCGCCACGGGCGTCGGCCACCACTGGTCCCTCGCGGTCGGCCACCACGGAGCCGGTTTCCGGGCGGCCGCGAGCCTCCTGGGCATCGACCACCGGCAGGTCTGACGGGCGGCGTCTCGTCGAGGATGGGTGTCGCCACCGCCCGGATGTGGGTCCCGGCACCGATGGCCACGGGCCCGGGGACCGTGTGACGCTGGCAGCACCGCCCAGGCCGCCGCGCTGTCCGTCACGGCCGCGGCCTCGGGATGCGCACCGACCGCACGGCCCCGGCCGTGCCGCCGAGAGGCGCACGACGCTGCCGTCAAAAGCCCCTTGAAGGAGGAGCCCCTATCCATCCACGATCGGTGAAGCGATCCGCCTGCGCGTCCACGAAGGTGGTGATCCGTGGGACACGCTGACAGCCTTCTCGCCATGGGCGGAGCCTTCCTGGCCGCCGCCTTCCTCGCCCGCCTCGGCGGCAGAATCGGACTCCCGATGATCCCGCTGTTCATGCTCGCGGGCATCCTGCTCGGCCCCCACACCCCCGGCCTCGTCATCGTCGAGGACGCGCACGACTTCGAGATGCTCTCCGCGCTCGGACTGGTGCTGCTGCTGTTCTACCTGGGCCTGGAGTTCCATCTCGACGATCTCAAGAGCGGTGGCCGGCGCCTGCTGACGGCGGGCGGGATCTATCTGCTGCTCAACGTCGGCGCGGGGCTGGGATTCGGCTTCGCCCTGGGCTGGGGCGTCCGGGAGGCGCTGGTCCTCGCCGGTGTCCTCGGGATTTCCTCGTCCGCGATCGTCACCAAGATCCTCATCGACCTGGGTCGCATCGGCCGCCCGGAGACGCGCCTCATCCTGGGCGTCATCGTGGTCGAGGACATCTTCCTCGCCCTGTACCTGGCCGCCCTCCAGCCGGTCATCAGCGGCGCCCAGGGCTCCGGCGACATGGTCCTGCAGGGCGCCAAGGCCTTCGGCTTCCTGCTGCTGCTGGCCGCCGCGGCCCGCTACGGCACGAAACTCGTCGGGCGGCTCATCGCGACCCGCGACAACGAACTGCTCGTCATCAGCTTCCTCGGCGCGGCCGTCCTGGTGGCGGGAGTCGCCGAGGTCCTCGGAGTCGCCGACGCCATCGGCGCGTTCATGGTCGGCCTGATCCTGGCCGGCACCCCCTCCGGCCCGCGCATACGGGACCTGGTGCACCCGCTGCGCGACGCCTTCGCGGCCATCTTCTTCTTCGCCTTCGGACTGTCCATCGACCCCGGCGACATCGTCTCCGTCGTCGGACCGGTCGCCGCGGCGGCCGCACTGACCCTCGTCATGAACGTCCTCGCGGGTCTCCTCGTCGCCCGTGTGTACCGCTACGGCATCGAGCCAGCCGCCGAGATCGCCGCGACCCTCGTGGCCCGCGGGGAGTTCGCGCTGATCCTGGCCGCCATGGCCGCCAGCGCCGGACTCGACGCCCGGCTCGCCCCGTTCATCGCCGGGTACGTCCTCGTCCTCGCGGTCGCCGGCCCCATCGCCGCCGGACACGCCCCCCTGCTCGCCCGCGCGCTCCGGACGGGACAGGGCCTCCTGCCCCGCCCCCCGGCCCCGGCGTACGACGACGAGCCCGGGAGCGCCGGCACGCCCTCCGCCTCTCAGCACGCCGAGGCCGAGCGCTAGCCGAGGCCGAGCGCTAGGGGGCCGCAGTCCCGAGGCCCATGGCGGACGCGCTCGGGGCTCGATCAGCCCGAGACGGTCCTTCAGCCCGAGACGGTCCTTCAGGCCGAGCTTCCGGATCAGGTCGGCGCGGTGCCGCTACGGCCAGGTCGGGGCCGGACGCCGCGCCGCACCGGGGCGTGGTCGTCGGCGAGCAGGATGCGGGTGGCGGAGTCGGCCAGCACACGGGCTTGCTGCTCGTGTCCCGCCCTTTTCGAGAGGGGCCGACCGGTACCTTCCTCACCCGGCGTGTGCGCTGCCCGGCCGCGCCGCCATCCGTGACAGCACCCATCCCCGGACCGAACACCGGTCTGTCGGCTGGGCGTTCATGGGGGGCGGCCACCGGGAAGGATGGGGGTGGGACCTGATGGCGGAAGCCGCTGGAGGAGGGAGAAGCTGAAGCCCTGGTGAGACAGCCGCGTCCGGCCGCACCGCCGCATCGGCGGCCCGTCTCCCTCCGCAGCGTCACAGGACCCGACACCCCAGGACTTGTCATGGCCTCGGCCGTGCCCTGCCGCGAAGCGCTCGGGTTCCGGGAAGGAGAAGCCGTGCCCCAGTCCGAAGACCACCGTCTGGTCGATCTCGAAGCACGACTCGAGCGGGAGGACCCCCGCTTCACCCGGGCCATGAGGTCCGGCCGCCCCGTCCGGCCCCGGGAGTACCGGCGTACCGGTGCCTGGTGGGGGCTGGCACTCGGCGTCGCCGTGCTGGGCTGCGGCATCGCCCTGTCCCAGGGGCTGCTCATCGCGGGCGGGCTGGTCCTCGGCGGCATGGCCGCCCAGCTGGCCGATCCGGACCCGGCCCGCATGACGCACCGGGGGTTCGGGCGGCGCTGAGGGGGACGGACCTCGCGATTCCCGCGGCGACGGCCGGGCCTCCGGGGTGTGCCGCCGTCAGAGTGCCGTCGTAACCCGTGTGAACGCCCTGGATGGTGGGACGGCCCGGCGTGACCGACGGTGGTTGACGTCGAGGCCGGGTCTCGTGAGCTGGCAAGGCGTCAGCTGCCCGGCTCGCGACGGAAGGACTCACCGATGCGCTCTGCCCGCATGCTGCTCGCGACGGCCACTGCCACGGCGGCCCTCGCGATCGCCGCGCCCGCATACGCCGAGGCGATGGGCGACCAGGACCACGACACCACTTCCTACAGCAAGGAGCACCACAAGGACGGCAAGCACGACAAGCCGCGCGGCGGCGTACACACGGGTGGCGGAGCGCTGGCCGCGGTGACCGCGGACGACTGGGACAGCTCCGAGCACGACAAGGACGCGCACGGCGACAAGCGCCACGAAGAGGGCAAGCACGAGGAGCACGGCAAGGACGACGGGCACGAGAAGGATTCCTGGGAGGGCAAGCACGACAAGCACCACAAGGACGGCAAGCACGACAAGCCGCGCGGCGGCGTACACACGGGTGGCGGAGCGCTGGCCGCGGTGACCGCGGACGACGACTGGGACAACCCCAAGCACGACCCGGACACGTACAAGGACGGCGAGCGCGGCGAGGACGACTGGGGCGGCAAGCAGGAAGAGGACGGCTACGGCGACAAGCGCGACGAAGAGGGCAAGTACGAGGAGCACGGCAAGTACGAGGAGCACGGCAAGCACGATGAGCACGACGGGCACGAGAAGGGCTCCTGGGAGGGCAGGCACGACAAGCACGACAAGCCGCGCGGCGGCATGCACACCGGTGGCGGCGGGCTCGCCTCCGCGCCGGGCGTGACCGCCGGCGGGCTGGCGGCGCTGGCCGTGGCCGGCACCGGCCTGTACGCGCTGCGACGCCAGAAGGCCTCGCGGGGCGCCGCGTGACCGATTCCTGACCGCACAGCCGCCGTGGCCGCCGCACGTGCCCCTCGCGTCGCGGCGGCCCGGCTCGTCGTCCCACTGCCGTGCCCCGCTGCCGTGCCCGAATGAGGTGGTCCTTGATGGCAGCCGTTCCCCCCGCTCTTCCCGATCCCCGCCCCGAACCGTCGAAGCGGCGGCTGCGCACCGTCGTGACGGTGCTCTGGGCGGTGGCCGTCCTCGTCCTGACCGTGAACCTGGCCGGAGGCCGCGACGGGTCGTCCGACGCCGCCGGCCCACCGCACGCGCCGCCGGCCGTGGCCGCCTCCTCGGCCGCCCCCGGCCTGCCCGACACGCCGCCCACCTCCGCCGCGCCGCACCGGTCCGCTGCGTCCGGGGTGGGCCCGCACCTGCCGCGGTCCCGGCCGGTCCGCCTGCTCATCCCCAAGATCTCGGTCGACGCGCCCTTCACCGACCTCGCCATCGGCCGTTCGGGGCAACTGGAGCCCCCGCCGCCGAACGACACCAACCTCGTCGGCTGGTACGCCAAGGGCCACACACCGGGAGAGGCAGGTACCGCGATCATCGCCGGGCACGTGGACACCGTGACCTCCCCGGCCGTCTTCGCCGGGCTCGGCGAGCTGACGAAGGGTGACCGGTTCCAGGTGGCGCGGGCCGACGGCAGCAAGGCGACCTTCGTCGTCGACGCCACGGAGTCCTTCGCGAAGGACGCCTTCCCCAGCGACCGCGTGTACGGCGACACACCGGACGCCCAGGTCCGGCTCATCACCTGCGCGGGTTCCTACGACCGGCAGGCCCGCGACTACACCGAGAACCTGGTCGTCTTCGCCCACCTCGTCTGACTTCCGGTGCCCCGGCCTGACTTGGTGTTTTACAGTGACAGCCACCAGTTCAGGCGACTGTGGGACCTGTGAGGGATTCGCGAACCATGACGACCGAAACGTTTGAGTTCCAGGTAGAGGCACGTCAGCTGCTCCAGCTGATGATCCACTCGGTCTACTCGAACAAGGATGTCTTCCTGCGGGAACTCGTCTCCAACGCTTCCGACGCGCTCGACAAGCTGCGTCTGGAGAAGCTGCGGGACGACTCGCTCGACGCCGACGTGTCGGACCTGCACATCGAGCTCGACATCGACAAGGAGGCCCGCACCCTCACGGTGCGGGACAACGGCATCGGGATGTCGTACGACGAGGTCGGGCAGCTCATCGGCACCATCGCCAACTCGGGTACGGCCGCGTTCCTGGAGGAACTGCGGGAGGCCAAGGACGCGGCCGGGGCGGACGGACTCATCGGGCAGTTCGGTGTCGGCTTCTACTCCGGCTTCATGGCGGCGGACGAGGTGACGCTGGTGACCCGGCGCGCCGGGGAGAGCCAGGGGACGCGCTGGACGTCGCGCGGTGAGGCCACATACACCCTGGAGAGGGTCGACGACGCGCCGCAGGGCACGTCCGTCACGCTCCACCTCAAGCCCGCCGACCCCGAGAACCAGCTGCACGACTACACCTCCGAGTGGACGATCCGGGAGATCGTCAAGCGCTACTCGGACTTCATCACCTGGCCGATCCGGCTGGTCCCGGAGGCGGGTGACGGGGAGGGCACGCCCGAGCCCGAGACACTGAACTCCATGAAGGCCCTGTGGGCACGCTCGCGCGACGAGGTGTCCGACGACGAGTACCACGAGCTGTACAAGCACATCAGCCACGACTGGCGCGAGCCCCTGGAGACGATCCGGCTCCAGGCCGAGGGCACCTTCGAGTACCAGGCCCTGCTCTTCGTCCCCTCGCACGCCCCGCACGACCTGTTCACGCGGGACTTCAAGCGCGGCGTCCAGCTGTATGTGAAGCGCGTCTTCATCATGGACGACTGCGAGGCGCTGCTGCCGCCCTACCTCCGCTTCGTCAAGGGCGTCGTCGACGCGCAGGACCTCTCGCTCAACGTCTCCCGCGAGATCCTGCAGCAGGACCGCCACATCCGGATGATGCAGCGCCGGCTGACCAAGAAGGTGCTGTCCACCGTCAAGGAGTTCATGACCAAGGACGCCGACCGCTACGCCACGTTCTGGCGTGAGTTCGGCACCGCCCTCAAGGAGGGCCTGGTCACCGACTCAGAGAACCGCGACGCCATCCTCGCCGTCTCCTCGTTCGCGACCACGCACTCCGACGACGAGCCGACCACCCTCGCCCAGTACGTGGAGCGGATGAAGGACGGCCAGGACGACATCTGGTTCATCACCGGCGAGTCCCGGCAGAGCATCGAGAACTCCCCGCACATGGAGGCGTTCCGGGACAAGGGCATCGAGGTCCTGCTGCTCACCGACGCCGTCGACGAGGTCTGGGTCGACGCCGTCGGCGAGTACGAGGGCAAGAAGCTGCGGTCCGTCGCCAAGGGCGAGATCGACCTCGACGGCGAGGGCGAGGAGAAGGCCGGCGAGGAGCGGGAGAAGCAGGCCGAGGAGTACGCCGGGCTGCTCGGCTGGATGCGGGAGCAGCTCGACGAGGACATCAAGGAGGTCCGTCTCTCCACGCGGCTCACGGTCTCCCCGGCCTGCATCGTCTCGGACGCGCACGACCTGACCCCGGCCCTGGAGAACATGTACCGGGCCATGGGCCAGGAGGTGCCCCGCACCAAGCGGATCCTGGAGCTCAACCCCGGCCACCCGCTGGTGAAGGGCCTGCACCAGGCGTACCAGGCGAGCGAGGACCGTACCGAGCTCGCCGAGTCCGCCGACCTGCTCCACACCCTGGCGGTGCTCGCCGAGGGCGGCCAGCCCAAGGACCCGGCGCGCTTCGTCAGGCTCGTGGCCGACCGTCTGGAGCGCACGCTGTAGTCACGGGGACGGATCAGCGGTGGTCCGGGGCGCCCGCCGCGCGGGCGCCGGGCGGGATCGTGCCGGTGCCCGGCGGGACGATCTCGCCCTGGACCACCCGCGGCGCGGGGGCCGTCCCGGCCTCCTCGTCCTGCGCCGCGCGGGCCTCGGCCTTGAGGATGCGGGCCGCCTTGCCGGCCGAGCGGGTCAGCTCGGGGAGTTTCTTCACCCCGATGACGGCTATGACGACGATGAGAATGATCGCGAGCTCGCTCAGTCCGAACATGGTGTCCTGTCCTCTCTCGCCCGGGCCGGGCACGGCGCGAGCGTATCGGGCGGGGAGCACGGCGTGATCGCCGTCTCGGGATGCGGCATCAGGTGCCGGCGCAGGTGCGGCAGCATCCCGCGGTCGAGCAGCTCCTGCCGCCAGACCAGCCGGGCGTGCTCCACCTGGTCGGCGGCCGGGGGCGCGCCGCGCCGGCGCAGGGCCGTGTGCAGCAGGGCGGCCAGGGTGACGAGGCCGGTCACGGCCGCCACGAGCGCCAGGGTCCAGCCGGCCGCGACGAGCGATCCGGGCAGCGGGCCGAGAGTGCCGGCGACGTGCAGCAGACCGCCGGTCAGGAGCAGCGCCGCGGCGGAGGTGCCCGCCACGAGCGGTGTGAGCACCGCGAGGGCCGGCAGCAGACTGCCCGCGCCGAGCGGACCCCGCGCCTCGTGCCGGGCGGCCCTGCGCACGGCGAGGTAGGAGCGGTACGGCTCGTCGGCCGCCGCCGCGATGTCGTCGGCGCGGGCGAGCGCGTGAGCGCGCAGGTGCGCTGCCGCCCGGCCGGTCGGGTCGGCGCCCAGGGCGCCCCGGATGTCCGCGGTGCCCAGCGCGTGGTGCAGTACGGCTTCGAAGTCCGCGCGGTCGTCCGGGCGGAGTCGGGACAGGTCGGCCACAGGGTCTCCCGGTCGGTTGCTGGTACGGCCGCCGGCCCGCACGCGTGCGGGCCGGCGGCGAGGTCGGTACGTGTCAGACGTTGACGCCGAAGTCGGAGGCGATACCGGCCAGACCCGAGGCGTAGCCCTGGCCGACGGCACGGAACTTCCATTCGGCGCCGTGCCGGTAGAGCTCACCGAAGACCGTCGCGGTCTCGCTCGAGGCGTCCTCGGACAGGTCGTAGCGGGCGATCTCCTGGCCGCCCGCTTGGTTCACGACCCGGATGAAGGCGTTGCGGACCTGCCCGAAGCTCTGGCCACGGTTCTCCGCGTCGTGGATGGACACCGGGAACACGATCTTGTCGATGCCGGCGGGCACGGCAGCGAGGTTCACCTTGACGGACTCGTCGTCGCCCTCTCCCTCACCGGTAAGGTTGTCGCCGGTGTGCTCGACCGAACCGTCGGGACTCGTGAGGTTGTTGTAGAAGACGAAGTGCTGGTCCGAGGGGACCTTGCCGGAGGCCTCGAGGAGCAGGGCGGAGGCGTCGAGGTCGTAGTCGGTGCCGGTGGTCGTGCGCACGTCCCAGCCCAGGCCGACGAGGACGGCGGTGAGACCGGGCGCCTCCTTGCTGAGCGAGACGTTGCCGCCCTTGGACAGGGAAACTCCCACGGGGTGCTCCTTCTTGAGCGCTTGACGGGTGCGGTGCGGATGCCACCCTGAAATCTACAGCAATGTAGAAGCCGACAGGGTCGGGCCTGTGGATCTATACGATGTCCGCGAGGCAGCGCACGGCGAGAGTGAGGCAGGGCGGTGACGGATCCCGGGCAGCGTCCCCGGCGGGGACAGGGTGAGCTGGAGGCGCTGGTGCTGTCGGTGCTGCGGGAGGCGGACGGCCCGGTCACGGCCGGCTGGGTGCAGGAGCGCCTCGGCGCTGACCTGGCGTACACGACGGTGATCACGATCCTGACCCGGCTGCTGGACAAGGGCGCGGTCACCCGGGAGCGGGCCGGCCGGTCCTTCGCCTGGACACCGGCCTCGGACCAGGCGGGCCTGGCCGCGCGCAAGATGCGCAAGGTACTGGACGCCGAGAGCGACCGCGGGGCCGTGCTGGCCAGCTTCGTCACCGGCCTCGGTCCGGACGAGGAGCGGCTGCTGCGCGACCTGCTGGATCAGGCCCGGAGCGAAGGGGAGGACTGAAGCCTCAGCGCCGCGGCGCTGCTCGGCCCGGCTCCCGCCGCGCGCCCCCGGCCCCCCGCCGTGCGCCCCCGGCCGCCGGCGTTCACCGCGGCCGGACCGGCGGCGTGGGGCGCCGCCGTGGGGCGGCCGTCTCGGCGATGTCGTTCACGACCATGCCGTCGGCGACCCCGACGCGACAGTGCCGCAGCCCGCCTGGACGGCGGGCTGCGGCACCAGGGCGCGCTGACCTCATGTCACCGGGCTGCGCGCGGAGGGAGACGCCTCACTCATGCGCGACCGCACCCGTCACCGCACGGCTCAGCCCACGACCCGGCCCAGCTCGATCCGGTCGATGTTCGGGGCCCAGGCGCCGGCATTGCCGAACGTCACCTGGTTCGTGCCCTTCGCCAGCTCGACCGGGACGCCGACCGTCCAGTAGTCGTCCCAGCTCCAGGTGTTCTTGAAGGTGACCTTCTGCGCTGCGGCGCCTCCGACCTTGATGTCCGCCGTACGGGACATGATGTCCGTGTTGTAGGCGTGGCCGTTGTCCCGGCGGTCGTTGTGGGCGTAGTGGACGACCAGGACGTAGCGGCCGGACCTCGGTGCGGTCACCGTGAACTCGGCGGTGCTGGAGGGGCTGTTGCCCAACTGACCGATGTACGAGCCGGCGGACGCGTGCGGGGAGTCGACGAGCTTCGCGCCACCCGCGAGCGTGGCCGAGGCCCCCTCGTAGGAGAGGGCGCCCGAAGCCGAGCCGTCGCCGGAGACGTCGAGGGAGCGGACGGCGGCGTGGCCCGACGTCATCGCGACCCGGTTGTTGCCCGCGACGAGGTACAGCCGCAGCGGGCGGCCGGGCGCCGCCGTGACCGTCTCGCCGTGCAGCGCGAGCTTCACCGCCGCCGAAGTCCGCGGGGTCACCGTGTAGTAGCCGTCACGCGGGGCGTAGACGTCGAAGACGGCCTTGTCGCCCGAGCGCAGCACCAGGGCGCCCGTGCCCACGCCGGCCGAGGACGAGTAGTCGTACGACGGCTTGCCGCTGATGTCCGCCAGGGTGGCCTCGTACGACGCGGAGGCCGCGCCGGTGCGGGGCGTCAGGTCGATCCGGTCGAGCGTGACCTCGGCGTCACCCTTGGACAGGACCAACTGGTGTGTCCCTGCCTTCAGCCGGACACCGACGTCCTTCTTGGCGCGGTAGGTCCAGTTCTCGGTGGAGGGGTAGGTGACCGTCACCGGGTCGGCGCCGTCGACGATCAGCTTCTGCGTGGCAGGGCCGCCGGACTGGTTGCCGTAGAGGATCGACAGGTCGTACGTGCCGTCCTTCGGCACGTTCACCGTGAACGCGACCTTGCTGCCGGGCTGGTTGAGGGAACCGACGTCCTTGGTGCCGGAAGCCGCGTAGCCGTTCGCGTTCTGGACCGTGCCCTGCGTGTAGACCTTGCCGTCGGTGAGGGCCGCGTCCTCGGCCTCGTACGACGCCGACCACGGGACGGCGGCGGCGGACGGGGTGCCGGAGCCGCCGGGGGTGAGGACGATCCGGTACGCCGACATCCTGTGCAGGCCGCGCAGCGGGACGGTCACCGAACCGTCCTCCGCGACCTTCACCTTGGTGCGCGCGAGGACCCGCGGAGCCGCGTGCTGCCCCTCGTATCCGGACCAGGCGGCCTCGGCGACCGTCGCGGTGACCGTGCGGCCGAACACGGAGCGGGGGACGTTCTTCACGACCACGTCCGAGTCGCCGTCCGAGCCTCCGAGCACCACCTGCGCCTGGCGGCGGGAGGGGTCCAGGGAGGCGAGCCCCTGGAGGGTGTCGACAGTGTTCGGCTGCGGCGGCGTCACCTTCACGGTGTTCCCGGTCAGGCCCGCGTACCAGCGGAACAGCCACCAGCCGCCGTTGGGGATGTTGGAGCGCACCACATGGCCGCTGAGATTGCCGGCGGCGTCCCAGTAGGCCATGTTGGCGTACACCTTGTTGCGCTCGAACATCGACACCCACTGCACGAGCTGCCCGGGCACGGACAGGTCGCGGCGGTTGGCGTACTCGTCGATGTTGATCTTCAGCGGGGCGACGCCCGCCGTGCGCTCCAGCCGGCGGTAGTCGTCGTAGTGCGCCTGGAAGTCGCGCAGGGAGCCGGAGCCGAGCTCGTGCCAGGTCATCACCTGGGGAAGTACGTTCTCCCGCTTGGCGAAGGCGAGGAAGTCCTTCAGCAGACGGGTGTGGTAGGCGGCTTCGTTGGGTCCGGCGATCCTCGCGTCCGGGTCGATCGCGCGGATCCGCTGGTACACCGTCTTCCAGTCCTCGAAGAACCGGTCGCGGTTCTTCTCGTACTGGGCCTGGTCGGCGACGTCGAGCTTGTACCAGATCTGGTCGGGCTCGTTGAACGGGATGTAGACGAAGCGGTCGCTGTTCGGGTCGGCCGACACCTCCTTGACGATCTTGTCGACCTTGGGGAGGTAGTCGTCGATGCCCAGGTCCTCGTAGGGCCACTTGGCGTAGATGTCCTGCATCATCACGTTGATCTCGCCGCCGCCGGTGCGGAAGAACGACTTGGAGACCGTGAGCGCGTCGCCGTTGGGGTGCTGGGCGCCGCCCTCCGGCTTCTGCGAGATGCTGGTGATCTTCAGGGGTTCCATCACGGCGTCGCTGGGCACACCGTCGTCGCTGAGCCCGTAGAGGGAGCCGTTGGCGCCGAGCATCACCGGGCCCTCGGAGGAGTTGAGGTCGACGGTCAGGCGCTGCGGATCCGCGGCCGCGGCCGCGGATCCTGCGGCGGGGAGGGTGGCTGCCATGGCGGCTGCTCCAAGTAGTGCTGCGAACAGAGCGGTTCTGGTACGGGATCTCATGCGGGTGGGGGTGATCACGCTGCTGGACCTCCAGTCACTTGACGGCTCCACTGGTGATTCCGGAGACGATCTTTCGCTGGCCGACGAGGAACACGGCGACCATGGGCAGGCTCATCACCACGACGTACGCGAAGACGAGATGCCAGTTGTTGAGGTAGAGCTGGGCACTGGCGACCTGGTAGAGGTTGAGCGGCAGGGTCGCCCGGTCTCCGCCGCCGAGGACGAAGAACGCGTAGAAGACGTCGCTCCAGGCGTAGAGCATCACCATGATCGTCGCGGTGGCGATGACCGGCCGGAGCAGGGGCAGGACGATCCGCCAGAAGATGCGTGACGGGCTCGCTCCGTCCATCCGGGCCGCCTCCTCCAGCTCCAGCGGGATGGCGCGGATGAAGCCGGTCATGAAGAAGACGGACGTCGAGAGGTACATGCCGGTGTAGACGGCGATCATGCCGGGGCGGGTGTTGGACAGCCCCAGTTGCCGCAGCTCCATCACGATGGTGATGACGGCGGGCGGCAGCAGCAGCCCGCTGATGCACAGGGCGTACGCCGCCGACACCAGCTTCGACTTGCGGCGCGCGAAGACCCAGGCGGCGCCCGCACCCAGGATCAGTACCAGGACCACCGAAGGCACCACGACGAGCAGCGAGTTGAGGAAGCCGCGCAGCATCTCGCCCTGGCTGACGGCGTCCGCGTAGTTGCTCGCGGGCTGCCACCGCCCGGGCAGGTCCAGGTTCGGATTGATGGCCTCCGCCTGCGGCTTGGCCGAGGTGACGGCGACCAGCCACAGCGGCACGCCCACGGCCAGCCCCGCCAGCAGCAGGACCAGGGCGGGCCGGCCGTAGCGCCACACCGGGGTCATAGCATCTGCTCCCTTCGCCGGAGCCCCACGACCAGCGGAATCGCCACGGCGACCACGACCAGGAAGAGGACGAGGCTCATGGCGGAGGCCTGGGCGTACAGACCCTGTCCGAAGATCCGGAACATGTAGATGTTGAAGACCTCGGTGGAGGCCGCGGGTCCGCCGCCGGTCGTGGCCTGCACGATGTCGAAGGTGTTCATCGAGCCGATCAGCGCCGTGGTGACGTTGAAGGTGACGGCCGGCGCGAGCATCGGCCAGCGCACCGACCAGAACGTCCGCCAGGGCCCGGCGCCGTCGATCCGGGCGGCTTCCAGCATGTCGCCGGGGATGCCCTTCAGGCCCGCCAGATAGATCAGCATGGACAGGCCCATCCACTTCCACCCGTGGATGAGCGTGACGATCACCAGCGTCCAGGTCGTCGAGCCCAGCCACGGGACGTCCGTTCCCAGGACGGAGTTGACGGCTCCGTCCTGGTCGAGGAGCGCCTGGAAGACGTACCCGGTCGCCAGTGCCGAGATCAGCACCGGCAGGAAGAAGACGGCACGGAAGAACCGGTTGAAGCGGCTGTCGTCCTCCAGCAGCAGCGCCAGCACGAGCCCGAAACCGTTCTGGAACACCGCCGCCAGCAGCGCGTACACCAGTGTCGTGCGGATCGCGCGCAGCAGCGAACCGTCGTCGGCGATGGTCCGGAAGTTGTCCAGGCCCGTGAAGGCGATGTCCGCGTGGTACGAGGACCAGTTGGTGAACGGGTAATAGAAGTTCAGCAGGTTGGGCACCAGGAAGAAGCCCGCGAAGACGACGATCGCGGGGAGCGCGAACCACCAGGGGTGGTGCACGGCGGCGCGCGGGAGTCGTCCCACGCTCTTCGGTGCGCCTTGTGCAGCCGGCTGCTTGCGCGTACGTACGACCGTGTCCGCCATCGTCAGAACCCGGGGGCGCCCTGGGCCTTGGCCACCTGCGCGAACTGGTCCTGGATCGCCTGCGCGACCTGCTGCGGGCTCTTCTTGCCGAAGATCATGTCGGCCAGGTAGAGATGCGTGTCGGGTGCGACGATGGCCTTGGCCTGGAACACGCCGATGGCCTTCGGCAAGGCCGCCACCTGCGCCTTGGACGTCTCGGGCAGTCCGTCGGGGGTGGGCACGGAGGGCTGCACCGACGGGATCTTCATCGCCTTGATGTAGTCCGGGTAGTCCGGGCCGAGCCAGAAGGCGAGGAACTGCCGGGCCGCGTTCTGCCGCTTGTCGTCACCGGTCCTGAAGGCGACGACCCCGTTGGTCTGGTCGGGGGAGTACAGGCCGGTGGCCGAGGAGTTGGCGACCGGGAACCAGCCGATCTTGTCGTCGATCTCGGCGGTGGAGTGCTTGGCCTGCAACTGGCTCTGGAAGGAGGTGACGTTGAGGACCATGCCGGCCTCGCCCTTCCACAGCGCGTCGGCCTGCCCGGTGAACGTGCCCGTCCGGTAGTTCTTCTGGGCGAGCCCGGCGTCGAGCAGCTTCTCCTTGTACTTCTTGATCGCGCCGACGACGACCGGGTCGGTCCACTTCTTCTTGCCCGTGTTCAGATCGGCCCACCACTGCCGGTCGAGGTCGGTGAGCTGGATCTGCATCTGCCACTGGAGCGGCCACTTGTCGCCGCCGGCCTCGTAGAAGGCGGCGGAGTCGGTCTTGTCGACGACCTTGTGGCCGAGGGCGAGCAGCTCGTCGTAGGACTTCGGGAAGTCCTTCTCGCTCAGCCCGGCCTGCTCGAAGACGTCCTTGTTGTAGTAGACGCCGAGCATGGCCGGGCTGGTGACGATCGCCGCGTAGCGCTTGCCGTCGATGACGCCGAGAGACTTCTCCGTGTCACCGAGCCTGGAGACCCAGGGCTCGCCGTCGAGGGTGAGCAGGTTCTTCTGCGGCTGGACGAACGGCAGGGTGGAGATGGACGGCTGCCAGAACATCAGGTCCGGGCGGTCGCCGGAGGCCAGCTTCGTCGGCACGTTCTGCTCGTAGAGGTCCGGGATCGCCTGGGTGTCCACCTCGGCGCCGGTCGCCTTCTCGAAGGCGTCGATGACCTGCTGGGGCGCGGTGACCGTGTTCTGCGCGGTCCACATGGTCAGCTTCACGCCGTCCAGCCGTGCGGTCGGATCGACCGCCGTCTGCCTGGCGCCGTCCGAACCGGCGTCCCCGGCGGTGGGATCACTGCACGCGGTGGCGGCCAGGCCGGTGGCGCATATCAGCGCCAGGGCGGGGAGAACTCTTCTGTTCATCTCGTGCCTTTCCGAGCAGCGGTTCGGTTCAGGAGGCGGGACTCGACTGCGGTGCGCTCAAGGGATGTTCAGTCATCGTCGGGAGGTGGCCCCGAGCTCTCCCGCACCACCAGTTCCGGCACGGACACGGGATGCGGGGCGACCGGTGCGGACTCCTCCAGGGCGCCGTGGAGCAGGGCGAACGCGGCCCGGCCGAGGCCGGTGAAGTCCAGGCGCACGGTCGTCAGGGCCGGGGTGAGGAAGGCGGAGTGCGGGGCGTCGTCGAACCCGGCCACGCTGACCTCGCCCGGCACGGACCGGCCGGACTCGTGCAGGGCGCGGAGCACGCCGAGCGCGAGGTCGTCGTTGCCGCACAGGATCGCGGTGACCGACGGGTCGCGCGCCAGCTCCAGCCCGGCCGCGTGGCCGCCTGCCGGTCCCCAGGTGCTCTGTGCCGGCCGGGGTTCCGGGGCGCCCGCCTCCTTCAGCGCCTGCCGCCAGCCGCTGGTGCGGGCGCTGGTGCGACGGGTGCTGGACGGGATGGCGACATAGTGGACGGTCTCGTGGCCCAGGGACAGCAGATGGCGGGTCGCCTGGTAGGCGGCCTCGCGGTCGTCGGTCCACACCCACGGGCTCTCGCCGCCGGGCGGGCTCGCCGGGGTCTCGACCACGCCCACCACCGGCAGCCCGGTGGGCACGGCCTCCAGGGCCCGGACACCGGCCGGATCGTAGGCGATCACGACGATCCCGCCGCCCGCGTCCGTCGCGCGCTGCACCTCGGCGGCGACGGCCGCGTCCTCGGCGGATTCCAGCACGCCGATCCCCACGGCGTAGGACGCGGCTCGGGCGGACTCCTCGATGCCCTGAAGGATCGAGGCGTAGCCGTAGTGGGTCGTGTTCGCGGTGAGCACGGTCACGGTACGGGTGCGCCCGCTGGCCAGGGCGAGGGCTGTGGCGTTGCGCCGGAAGCCCAGCTCCTCGATGGCGCCCAGCACCCGCTCCCGGGTGGACGGCCGGACGCTGGGATGGCCGTTGATCACCCGCGAGACCGTCTGGTACGAGACCCCGGCGGCCGTGGCGACGTCCCTGATGCTCGCCGGGCGCCTTGTGTGACCGGTCACATTCATGCGAGGATTGTGACCGGTCACACTTGGGTCGTCAAGAGACCGTAACGAGGGATTCACGCGGACCTCCGCTCGTCGGCAACGGGGCGGGGCCAGGAGGGGGAGCACCTTGACCGGCACGGCGGATGCGGCGCACATGGCCTCCAACCAGCGTCAGAACGAGTTCACTTGGGGGCACGAGGCGCTCGACGCCCGGTTCGCGGTCGACGCCGACGGGACACCACGACTGGTCCGGCTGACGCACCCGGACGACGATCGCCGAACCGGCCCGCCGCCCGCCGCGCTCCCGCTGGTGGAGCTCACCGCCCTCGGCCACGGCAGCGGCTGGTCCGGCCCCCGCTTCACCGGCACGGCCTTCGGCGCCCGGCTCGCCCACCGCGGCCAGCGCACCGGCAGCCGCGACGGCTGGCAGTGGCTGACCGTCGAACTCCACGACCCTGCGACCGGGTTGACGGCGTTCGCCGAACTCACCTCACCGACCGGCCTGCCCGTCCTGCGCTCCCGCGTCCGGCTCCGTAACGACGGCCGTGAACCCCTGGTCGTCCAGTCCGTCAGCAGCCTGCTGCTCGGCGGTCTGCCCGCCCCGGACGCCCTCGACGTCCACCGGGCCCGCAACGACTGGCTCGCCGAGTGCCGCTGGTACACCGAGCCGCTGCGCGCCTCCGTCGCCGACATCAACACGGACGTCCACGAACACGACAGCCGGGCGGCCCTCGTCCTCACCGGACGCGGCAGCTGGCCCACCGACGGCCATCTCGCCATGGGCGCGCTGACCGAGCGGGACGGCGGCCGGGCCTGGGTGTGGCAGGTCGAGTCCCCGGCCGGCTGGCGCTGGGACCTCGGCGAACGCGCCCACGGCAGCTACCTGGCGCTGAACGGCCCCACGGACGCGGAGCACCAGTGGCGGATCCGCCTCGAACCGGGCGAGGAGTTCACCACGGTTCCCGGCGCACTGGCCCTCGGCCCGGACCTCGACACCGCGATGGGCGCCCTCACCTCCTACCGCCGGGCGATCCGCCGCCCGCACCCGGACCACACCGCCCTCCCCGTCGTCTTCAACGACTACATGAACACCCTCATGGGCGACCCGACCACGGCCAAGCTGCTGCCGCTGATCGACGCCGCCGCCGACGCCGGCGCCGAGTACTTCTGCATCGACTCCGGCTGGTACGACGACGACACCCGGGGCTGGTGGGACAGCGTCGGCGCGTGGCAGCCCTCGCCGCGCCGCTTCCCCGACGGCGGCATCCAGGCCGTCCTGGACCGGATCCGGGAGCGCGGAATGGTGCCCGGGCTGTGGCTGGAGCCGGAGGTCGTCGGGGTTCGCAGCCCCGTCGCGGCCGAGCTGCCGCTCGAGGCGTTCTTCCAGCGCGACGGCGTACGCCTCACCGAGCAGGGCCGCCACCAGCTCGACCTGCGCCACCCGGCCGCCCGCGCCCACCTCGACAAGACGGTCGACCGGATCGCCGGCGACTGGGGAGTGGGCTACCTCAAGCTGGACTACAACATCGTCGTCGACCCCGGCACCCAGGCCCCCGGCGACCTCGCGCCGGGAGCGGGCCTGCTCGGCCACGCCCAGGCCTACCTCGACTGGCTCTCCGGGGTCCTGGACCGCCACCCGGGGCTGGTCGTCGAGAACTGCGCCTCCGGCGGCATGCGGATGGACGGCGCCACCCTCGCCGTGGCCCAGCTCCAGTCGACCAGCGACCAGCAGGACCCGCTGCGCTACCCGCCCATCGCCGCCGCCGCGCCCACCGCCGTCCCACCCGAACAGGGCGCCGTCTGGGCCTACCCGCAGCCCGAGCACGACGACGACCTGATCGCCTGGACCCTCGGCGGGGCACTCCTCGGCCGCATCCACCTCTCCGGCCACCTGAACCACATGTCGGACCACCAGCGCGCACTCGTCCGCGCTGCCGTCGACGTCTACAAGTCGATCCGCGGGGACCTCGCCCGGGCCCTGCCGTTCTGGCCGCTCGGCCTGCCCGGCTGGACGGACGAGTGGCTGGCCCTGGGGCTGCGGACCCCCGGCGACGGCACGACGTACCTCTCCCTCTGGCGGCGCGGCGGGCCGGACGAACTCCGCATCCCCGTCCCGCACCTGGCGGGCCGGGCCGTCCGGGCGGAGGTCCTGCACCCGTCGTCGGCGGAGGCGGGCCGGGCCGTCTGGGGAGGGGAGGAGCTGACCGTGTCCGTGCCGCGCACGCCCGGGATGGTGCTGATCCGGCTCGGGCCGGAGTCGTGAGAGGGGCCCTTCACGCGCGTACCGCGTTCCGCTCCCGCGCCTGATCGCGCGCGTCCCGGCGGAACGCCCACGCCATGTCGGGTTCGATCACCCAGCGGAACACCCGCCGCACCGGCGGGGTGCACAGCGCGGTCACGAGCACCGCGGCGACGACCGTCACGAGGATTGCGCCCAGAGGCCGGTGCACCCACGCCGGCTCGTACCAGCCCCAGAACTTGGACCCCTGCGCGACGAAGCCGTGCAGCAGGTAGCCGTAGAGCGTGCCCGCGCCCAGTACCGTGAACCAGGCGCGGCGGCCGGGCACCCAGGCGAGGAAGCAGGCGGCCAGGACCAGCGAGCAGCCGAACGTCACCAGCGTCATGACGGGCCCGTACCAGGAGGGCGCCGCGAGCTCCTCGGCGCTGTCGCGGTGGTAGAACCAGGCGCCGCTCATCCGCGGCACCGCCCAGTAGGCCACAGCGAGCGCGCCGGCGAAGACCGGCACGGCGAGGATCCGGGCCGCGCGGCGCCGCACCAGGTGGAAGTGCTCGGGCCGCACCAGCAGACCGAGCACGAAGTACGGCAGGAACTGCAAGGCGCGCTGCAGGTCGAGGTCGTTGCCGATGGACGGCGAGAGCGTCGCCAGCATCGCGATGACGAGGGCGATCGGCAGCGGCCACCGCACGCGCTGCCAGACCGGCGTGGTCAGCCGCCAGACGAACAGCGCGGCCAGGAACCAGGTCAGGTAGAGAGGGTCCAGCAGGCTCACCGGCCGGTCCGGCTCCTGGTCGGTCCACCGGGTGAACAGGGTGTACGCCGTCTCGAAGACGACGTACGGCACGGCGAGACCGGTGACCAGGCGCCTGATCCGCCCGGGGCTCGCGTCGAAGGAACGCGAGAAGTAACCGGAGATCACGATGAACGCCGGCATGTGGAAGGCGTACACGACCATGTAGAGCGCGCTGACGGTCCGGCTTCCGTCCCGCAACGGCTCCCAGGAGTGCCCGATCGCCACCAGCACGATCGCCAGGTACTTGGCGTTGTCGAAGAAGGCGTCCCGCCGGCCGGCCGGTTCCGTCGCGGGCGGCGCTTTCCGTTCCGTCCCGCCGGTCGCGACCGCGCGCATGCGCAGGGTGTCCTCGCTCATCACGCCTCCCGCGCGGAGTTCGGAGAACCCGGACGGGTGCATACGCGTCTCGCCGGGGGCAGGGCGGTGGGGGGCCGGTGCGACATCCCCGCCGCCTGACCACTGCGGAACGACGTAAACCGCTTTCCGGTGCGGGTGTAGCGCGGATCACAGCAACGGCGGTGCCGCCGGGCCCGGAGCCCGGCGCCACCGCCGTACGGGGCGCGGTCAGCTCACGGAGCAGTCGGCGCCGTTGAGGGTGAAGGCCGTCGGGCTGGGGTTCGCGGTCGACCGGGTGGCCGTGAAGCCGAGGGTGACCGAGCCCGACGCGGGAATCGTCGCGGTGTACGAGGCCGCCGCGACGCTCACCTCGGAGCCGCTCTGGGTCGCCGTACCGCCCCACAGATTGGTGATGCGCTGACTGTCCGGGAAGGTCCAGCGCAGCGTCCAGCCGTTGATCGCCGAGGGGCCGGTGTTGCGCAGGACGATCTCGCCCTGGAAACCGCCGGACCAGCTGCCCGTCACCCGGTAGCCGACACCGCAGGCCGACGGCGAGCCGCCGGGAGAGGTCGTCACCGTCACCGTGCCCGAGCGGGGCGAGCGGTTGCCGGCGGCGTCGCGGGCGTAGACGGCGAAGGTGTGGGAGGTGGCGGGGGACAGGCCGGTGAGGGTGGCGGTGGTCCGGGTGCTGCTGGTGACGGCCGTCTCCGTGCCACCGCTGATCCGCACGATGTCGTAGCCGGTGACGCCGGTGGCGTCGGAGGCGGCGGCCCAGGTCAGGGTGGCCGACGAGGAGGTCACCCCGGAGGCGGTCGGGGTGCCGGGAGCGGTCGGGGGAGTGGTGTCACCACCGCTGCCCGAGTAGATCGCGGCCTCCTTGGCGGTGGCGGCGATGCCGTTCGCTCCGTTGAAGAGCCGCTGACCCCAGGAGGTGAGCTGGTCGGGGTCGAAGTTCGCGACCATGTCCAGATATCCGACGTCGCTGCTGTTGCCGCTCCACGACCAGCCGAGGTACCCGAGGCGGAGCTGCTGGGTCACGGCCAGGATGGTGTCCTCGTCGGGGTTGCCGTCCGAGTGGTCGTGGCCGAACTCACCCACCACGATGGGGAGCCGGGCGGTGACGAAGCGGTTCAGGTAGGCGGTGATCTCGGCGGCGGTGTCGAAGACGCCGTACATGTGGATCGAGAAGACCGTGTTGGCGTCCGGGTCTGCGGCGAAGACCGAGGCGGCGTTGTCGCGCATCGTGAACGCCCAGTCCTGGCCCCAGTTGGGCGCGTCGACCATGATCGTGTGATCGAAGCCGGCATCGCGGAGCTTCTGGATCGCGGCCTTGGTGTCGGCCGTCCACGCCGTGTAGTTGGTGTTGCCGTACGGCTCGTTGCCGATGTTGACGATGACGTAGTCCTCCTGACCGGCCAGCACGCTCTGCACGCTGATCCAGTAGTCGGCGGCGCGGGAGAGCGTGACGGCTCCGCTCTGCTCGCCGTAGCCCGTGGTGTCGTGCACCTCCAGGACGCAGATCAGCCGGTTCCGCTTGCACTGGGAGACCACGTTCGCCACGTCGGCGGCGTCGTTGCGTGTCCAGCGGTCACCGCTGGAGAGGACCACGCGGACGGTGTTGGCGCCCTTGGCCTTGATGTGAGCGAGGGAGCTGATCCGGTCCGGATACCAGGTGTGCGCGTGGTTGACGCCCCGCATCACGAAGTCGTTCCCGGACGCTTCGAGGAGCCGGCCGTCCTGGATGCGGAAGCCGGTGGGGGCGGCCTGTGCGGGGGTGCTGAGGGAGAGGAAGGAGAGGAGGAGGCCGAGCAGGGCCGTGGCCACGGTGGCGAGACGCGGGGCGTTGCCGGTGTGGGGTCTCATGGCGGCTCCAGAGGTGGGGGTGGGGTGGGGTGGAGCGGGGAAGGGGCATGTGCCGGGCGGGGTGCGGGTTGCGGGCGGGATGACGAGCTGGGTGCCGGTGCACGTCGGCCCGGAACCGGGGTGGGCGTGTCGCCGAGCGGGTGCTCCCCTGTGCGGCGTGCCGGGGGCCGGGCGTCGGGTGGTGGTTGGTGCTCTGGCCCCGTCGGGTGTCAGGTGGTTGGTGCTTTGGCTGTGCCGGGTGCCGGGTGCCGGGTGCCGGGTGCCGGGTGCCGCGTGTCGGGCGTCAGGTGGTTGCTGCTTCGGCCCCGCCGGGTGTCAGGCGGGCGGTGCTTTGCCCCCGCCGGGTGTCAGGTGGCGGGTGCCTTCGTCGTGCCGGGTGTCCGGGGTCATCCGGCCGGTGCCTTCCCCGTGCAGGTGACGGTCGCCGCCGGGGCGCCGGCCGTCGCCGGGACGGAGGCGACGAAGCCGAACGTGGCGCTCGCGCCGGGGGCGAGGGCGCCGTTCCACGGCGCGTTCCTGACGGTGGCCGTGCCGTCGGCGGCCGTGGTGAGGCTGCCGTTCCAGAGCTGGGTGAGACGCGCCCCGTCCGCCGGCAGGACGGTCGCGGTCCAGCCCGAGATGGCGGAGGCCGATGTGTTCGTCACCGTCACCTCGCCCTGGTAGCCGCCCTGCCAGGAGGAAACGGCCCGGAAGCGCGCGGTGCAGGCGGCGGGGTCCTCGCCCGGGTCACCGGGATCACCCGGGTCCTGCGGGACACCGGCGTCGAGGGCCGCCGCCAGGGCCGGGAACCAGCGGGCGGCGATCTTGTCGTCGCCGGAGGCGTTGGGGTGCACGCCGTCGTAGGTGTCGGTCGCCGTGCTGAAGCCGGTCCACTGGTCGACCACGGTGACGGGGGAGCGGTCGGTGCCGGTCGCCCGGGCCCAGCCGGGAATCGTCGCGTTGAAGTCGGCGACCCGCTGCGCACAGGCCGCGCAACTGCTCGGGTTCATGGGGATGAGCTGCGCCACGAGAATCCGCATGTCCGGATTCGAGGCTCTCATCTGCGCCACGAGCTCGGTGTACGCGGCGAGGATGCGGTCCGGGGCGATGTTGCTCCAGACGTCGTTCGTGCCGAAGTGCATGACAACGATGTCCGGGCGGGTGGCGGCCAGCCTGCCGGGCAGCAGGTCGCGGTCCGCCACGTTGGTGACCAGTTCGCCGCCGTGACCCTCGTTGTCCCCGTCGTGCGCCTGTCCGCAGCCCTGCGGCGGAAGGGTGCCGACGAAGTCGATGTCCTTGTGTCCACTGTCGACCAGCCGGTTCCACAGCACGGCCCGCCAGCAGCCCGGCGAGCCGGTGATCGAGTCGCCGAGCGGCATCACGCGCACGGGGTCCGCCGCGGGCGCGGCTGTCGCACGGGGCGCCGGCGTCAAGCCGAGGAGGAGCAGAGCGGCCATGAGGCCGAGAACGGGCATGACCCGTAAATATGGGGACGAGTGGGGGGTTCTGTGCATGGTGGTCCCTTCCCATGGATGAGGTGGGAGCGCTCCCACCTCATCAAGCCATCGTTGTCATTGACGCGTCAAGAGGTGTGAGGGCGTGAGGGTGGGAAGGGTTGAGCGGACAGCGGAGTCCTCGGCGAATCCGCCGGCCGGGCCGACTCCGGCCCCGTCGCGGGCCGTCGGCGCCCCGTGAGGACTTTTGCCGTGCCATGAGGCATTCATGACCGGATGCCCAGAGAGCCCGGTCCATGATGGTCGGCGTCGGTAAGGCATGCCTTGGCTAACTCGCTTCTGTGGGTACGGGCATCGGGCCGGGAGGGCCGCGGTACATGTGGGACGACTCGTTTCCGAGCTTTCTGATCGGGCTGAGGGAGGGACTGGAGGCCGGACTCATCGTCTCCGTGCTGGTCGCCACCCTGGTGCGGGCCGGGGCCAGATCGCGGTTGCCGCAGGTGTGGACCGGGGTGCTGGCCGCGATCGCGCTGTCGATGAGCTTCGGTGCGGTTCTGACCTTCACCGCCGCCTCCCTGTCCACCTCCGCGCAGGAGGCCTTCGGCGGTGCCCTGAGCATCGTCGCCGTCGCCTTCGTCACCGCGATGGTGTTCTGGATGCGGCGATCCGCCCGCACCCTCGCGAGTGAGATCAAGGAGAAGGTCACCGAGGCGCTGGCCATGGGCGCAGGAGTCCTGGTCCTCACCTCCTTCCTCGCGGTGGGGCGTGAGGGCCTGGAGACCGCCCTGTTCCTGTGGACCACCGCCCGGGCGGCGAACGAGTCGGCCGGGCCCGTGGCCGGCGCGGCTGCCGGGCTCGTAGTGGCGGCCCTCCTGTGCTGGGGGCTCTACCGCCGGGTGCTGCACATCGACCTCACCCGCTTCTTCACCATCACCGGCGCGGTCCTCGTCGTCATCGCCGCGGGCGTGCTCGGCTACGGGCTGCGCGACCTCCAGGAGGGCGCGGTCCTGCCCGGCGGGGCGGCGTACGCCTTCGACCTGAGCGGCAGCATCGACGCCGGTTCCTGGTACAGCACGCTGCTCCAGGGCGTTCTCAATCTGACTCCGACGATGACCTGGCTCCAGGTGGCCGGGTACGCCGGGTACCTCGCCGTGGTGACGACACTGTTCGTGCGGGGAGTGCGGGGAGTGCGGGGAGTGCGAAGGGAAAGGGGAGTTCGGGGAGTGCCGGGGGCGCGCAGCCGCGACACCGCCACGCCGCCCCGGCCCGGGAGTGCGACACCCGGTCGGCCCGCCGGCCCCGCACCGGCCCGCCCCCGGTGGCTCCTCCCCGTCTCCGTGGTCGCCGTTCCCGCCCTCCTGGCGGGCCTCGTCGTGGCCTTGGCGCACCCCGAGCCCGCCGCCGGTGAGACGGTCGCCGTCTCCGGGACGGACTGCGGCCGGGGCTTCACCGCGCCCGAGCCGGGGCGGCAGGACTTCCGGATGCACAACACGGGGAACCAGACGTCCGAGGTGTACCTGATCGACCCGTCCTCCAACGCCGTCTACGGCGAGATCGAGGGCCTGGCCCCCGGCACCACCCGGGATCTCGTCGCGACCGTGGCGGGCGGCACGTACGCCTGGCGCTGTGTGCCCAGCGACGGCAAGGCCGTCACCTCCAAGGCGGTCAGGGTCGGCGGTGCCTCCGGTGCCGGTGCCGTCGTCCCCGTCTCCGAGCAGGATCTCGCCGGGCCGCTGCGGGCGTACAAGGCGTACGTGAACCGGGGTCTGGCCACCCTCGTGACAGAGACCCGGAAGCTCGGCGACGACATCCGCGCCGGGCACCTGGACACCGCCCGCACCGACTGGCTGACCGCGCACCGCACCTACGCCTCCCTCGGCGCCGCCTACGGCACCTTCGAGGACTTCGACCAGAGGATCGACGGCCGGCCCGACGGTCTGCCGGACGGCGTGCACGACAAGGACTTCACCGGCTTCCAGCGGATCGAGTACGGGCTGTGGCACGGTCAGTCGGCCGGTGAGCTCAAAGGCCTGGCGCATCAACTCACCGACGACACAGCAGGGTTGCGGAAGACCTTCCCGCATCAGGAATTCGACGCCTCCGACCTGCCCCTGCGCGCCCACGAGATCCTGGAGAACACCCTCCAGTTCGAGCTGACCGGCGACACCGACCAGGGCAGCGGCACCGGACTGGCCACGGCCGACGCCAACCTCTCCGGTACACGCGAACTGCTCACCGTACTCCGGCCGTTGCTCACCACGAGAGCCCC
Organism: Streptomyces flavovariabilis; assembly: GCF_000725785.1. Lineage (NCBI taxonomy): Bacteria > Bacillati > Actinomycetota > Actinomycetes > Kitasatosporales > Streptomycetaceae > Streptomyces > Streptomyces flavovariabilis. Next base: position 156,094 of record NZ_JNXD01000015.1, read on the forward strand.
GCGCCTGCTGCCCACCGTCGACGCGGACATCGCGCGACTCCGGGCGCTGCTCGACGCCGGGCACCGCGACGGCCGCTGGACTCCCGTCGACCGGCTCGGCCGGACCGCGAAGGCCCGGATCGACGGGGCCACCGGGCAGCTCCTGGAAGATCTGTCGCCCGTGCCGGACCTGCTCGAGATCAGGAAGTCCGCGTGAGCACCGGTCGCCACGAACACAACGAACACGCCGAAGGGAACACCCCCATGCAGTCCGCTGACCCGACTCCGCCGGGCTGCCCCGCTCACGCGGGCCGCCGATCCTTCGTCAAGACGGCCCTGGGCGCCGGGGCTGCGGGCGCGGTCCTCGCCGGGGGAGGCGTGGCGCTCGCCGAGACCGGCAGTGGCGCGGCCCGAGCGGCCGAAGAGACGAACCCCGCCGCCGTGCCCTTCCACGGCCCTCACCAGGCCGGGATCCTCACCCCCCAGCAAGCGGCCGCCACCTTCGTCTCCTTCGACGTCATCGCCGACAGCCGTGCCGAACTGGCCGACCTGCTGCGGACCCTCACCGAGCGGGCCCGCTTCCTCACCGCCGGCGGCCCGCCCGAGGACCTCGGCGTCGGCGCCCCGCCCTCGGACAACGGCATCCTCGGCCCGGTCGTCCCGGCCGACGCGCTCACCGTCACCGTGGGGGTCGGCGCCTCCCTCTTCGACGACCGTTACGGACTCGCCGGGGCCGAACCGCGCCGGCTCACGCCCATGCGGACCTTCCCCAACGACGACCTGAACCCCGCCGAGTGTCACGGCGACCTGTCCCTGCAGATCTGCGCGGCCCGCCAGGACACCGTGCTGCACGCGCTGCGCGACATCGCCAAGCACACGCGGGGGGCGCTGCAGATCCGGTGGCGCGTCGACGGCTTCCAGAACGCGCCCCGGCCCACCGGCGTCCAGCGCAACCTGCTGGGCTTCAAGGACGGCATAGCCAACCCGGACGTCGCGTCGGCCCGCGAGATGGACCACCTGGTGTGGGTCGGCGACGGGCAGGGCGAACCCGGCTGGGCGACCGGCGGCAGCTACCAGGTCGTCCGGATCATCCGGATGCTCGTGGAGTTCTGGGACCGGGTCTCGCTGACCGAGCAGGAGCTGATGTTCGGCCGCCGCAAGGACACCGGTGCGCCGCTGGACGGCGCCAAGGAGACCGACAGCCCGAACTACGCCAAGGACCCGCACGGCACGGCGATCCCGCTCGACGCACACATCAGGCTCGCCAACCCGCGCACCCCGAAGACCGACAGCGCCCGCATCCTGCGCCGGGGTTACAACTACGACCGGGGCGTCGACAGCGTGGGAAACCTCGACATGGGGCTGGTCTTCTGCTGCTACCAGCAGGACGTACGCCGCCAGTTCGAGGCCACGCAGACCCGGCTGATCGACGAGCCCCTGGTGGACTACATCTCCCCGACCGGCGGCGGCTACTTCTTCGCCCTGCCCGGTGTGCGGGACTCCTCCGACTGGCTGGGCAGAGGACTGCTCTCGGCCTGACGCGCGGGGGTGTCCGCAACGTAACGGCCCGAAGTGCTGTCCGTGTCAGAGGTGTTGACCGGGCACTGAAAGCGTTTTAACTTCCCCTCACCGGAGACGCCGAAGTGAGGGGGGACCGTGGCAACTGGCTTACGGGAACGAGCAGGTGCGAAGGGGGTGAGTTCCAGTCGCCGCCCGTCCGGAGGCACACAGCGTGAGCGTAAAGGTTTTCAGAACCGTGGAAGCCGGACGCTGTTTCTGCTCATGCTCCCCGGCGTCGCCTACTTCCTGCTGTTCCACTACGGCGCCCTCGCGGGCAACGTCATCGCCTTCAAGGAGTACGTGCCGTTCGACGGCCTGTGGGGCAGCCCCTGGGTGGGGTTCGGCAACTTCCAGCGCATGGTCGAGGACGGTGCCTTCTGGGACGCGGTCCTCAACACCCTCTGGATCGCCGTCCTCCAGCTGGTCTTCTACTTCCCGGTGCCGCTCGGCCTCGCCCTGCTGCTGCACACCCTCACCTGGAGCTCGGTGCGCCGGTTCGTGCAGTCGGTGGCGTATCTGCCGCACTTCATCTCGTGGGTGATCGTCGTCGCCCTGTTCCAGCAGGTGCTCGGGGACACCGGCCTGCTCAACAGCGGCCTGAGCGGTGCCGGTCTGCACACCGTCGACATCATCGGCGACCCGGACGCCTTCAAACCGCTCGTCGTCGCCCAGGTCATCTGGAAGGACGCCGGCTGGGGCACGATCATCTTCCTCGCCGCGCTCGCCCAGGTCGACGAGCAGCAGTACGAGGCGGCCGCCATCGACGGCGCCGGGCCCTGGCGGCGCTTCTGGCACGTCACCCTGCCCGCCATCCGCCCGGTGGTCGTACTGCTGCTCATCATGCGGCTCGGCGACATCCTCTCCGTCGGCTTCGAGCAGATGCTGCTGCAACGCGACGCGGTCGGTCCCCAGGCCGCCGAGGTCATCGACACCTTCGTCTACCACCAGGGCATCGTCGGCGGCGACTACGGATTCGCTGCGGCGGCGGGCCTGTTCAAGGGGCTCGTCGGCGCCCTCCTCGTCTACGCGGCCAACAAGGTCGCCCACCGCCTCGGCGAACAGGGGGTATACCGGTGAGCTCGTCCGCCCGGCCCGGCTGGATGGAGAAGCCCCGTCCCCTCACCCAGGCCGCCAAGGCCCTCGCCCTGACCGCGGTCGTGCTGTTGGTGTGCGTGCCGTTCCTGGTGATCGTGTCGACGTCCCTGGCCTCCACCCAGGAGGTCGTCGACAACGGCGGCTGGGTGCTGTGGCCCACGGAGCCCACGCTCGACGCCTACCGCGACATCTTCGACGGCGGCATCGTCACGCACGCCCTCGGCGTCAGCGCGGGCGTCACGATCGTCGGCACCCTGCTCAGTCTCGCCTGCACGGTGACCCTCGCCTACGCCCTGTCCCGCCCCGGCGTCTTCGGCGGCAGGCCCGTCCTGCTGCTGGTGCTGTTCACGTTCCTCTTCCCGCCCGGCATGATCCCGAGCTTCCTGCTGGTCAAGGAACTCGGTCTGCTCGACTCCTACGCCTCGCTCGTCCTGCCCGTCCTGGTCAACGTGTTCAACCTGGTCGTGCTGCGCGGTTTCTTCCAGTCGATCCCCGAAGAGCTGTACGAGGCGGCCCGGCTGGACGGGGCGGGCGACTGGCGGGTGCTGGTGTCGGTGGTGCTGCCGCTGTCCAAGGCCGCGCTCGCCGTCGTCGGCCTGTTCTACGCCGTCGCCTACTGGAACTCCTGGTTCTACGCCTCGCTGTACCTGGAGATCGACCACTGGCCGCTCCAGCAGGTGCTGCGCACCTATGTGGTGTCCGGGGCCGGGCTCACCGACGCGACCACCGGTGAGGCCACCGTCACCGCCCCGCAGACCGTGCAGATGGCGGTGCTGGTGATCGCCACCGTCCCGATCCTGCTGGTCTACCCGTTCCTGCAGAAGTACTTCACCAAAGGCGTGCTCACCGGCGCCGTCAAGAGCTGACACGAGGTGGTTCACCCATGCCCCGCATGTCCCGACGCACCCTCCTGCGCTCCATGGCGGTGGGCGGTGCCGCCGTCTCCGCCCCCGGCCTGCTGACCGCCTGCTCGTCGGGCTCCGGCGACGGCGACGTCTCCAACGCCGGGAAGAAACTCGCCCCCTGGCCCGCCTACCGCCCCGCCGCCGGGCCGAAACCCGACCTCGCCCCCACCGGAGAGGGCGTCCAGGCCGGATACACCTCCTACCCGTCCACACTGGTCAAGTCCGTCCCCCGCACCCCCGGCGACGGGTCCACCGTCCGCGTCATGACCGTCTCCTTCGGCACGCCGCCCAAGCCCGCTTCCGCCAACCGGTTCTGGGCCGCCGTCGAGAAGGCCCTCGGCGTGAAGATCGAGTACACGATCATCTCCCAGGCCGACTACCAGAAGAAGATGGCCACGGTCATGGCCGGCGACGCCGACGCCCTGCCCGACATCATCAACATGTTCACCGGCTTCACACTGCCCCGGGAGGCGCAGTTCGTACAGCGCCGCGCCCAGGACCTCACGCCGTACCTCTCCGGCGCCGCGATCAGCGACTACCCCAACCTCGCCAACATCCCCACCCACGCATGGCGCGACATGGGCCGCATCGGCGGACTCCTCTACGGCGTCCCGCTGGAACGCCCGCTGCCCGGCTCGACCCTGTGGGTCAACCAGGACATGTTCACCGACTCGGGCATGAAGGAAGGCTGGAACGCCGAGGACTTCACCGCGGTGGCCCGGCGCGGCACGCGCGGAAGGACGTACATGCTCGGCGCCGCCAACGGGTCCCTCTTCGGCAACGGCTTCCACTCCGCCGCCCACAACGCGCCCCAGCGCTGGGCCGTCACGAAGGACGGCACCTTCCTGACCGCGGCGGGCGACGAACGCTACAAGGCGTCCATCGCCTTCCAGGCACAGCTGCGCAAGAACGGCTCCTACCACCCCGACGCCACGTCCATCTCCCAGATCGACCTGACGACCCTCTACTACAACGGCACCGTCGGCTCCATGCAGGACGGGTTCGGCGCCTACCTGCCCAAGTACCGGGAATCCCAGGGCAAGATGAACCCGGCAGCCGCCCTCCCCTACAGCGTCGGCGGCGAGCCCGGCGGCATCGTCGCCGCCCGCCGCTCTTTCGGCTACACCGTCCTGAAGAAGGCCCGGAAGGAACGCGTCCAGCTGCTCCTGCGCATCCTCGACTACCTCGCCGCGCCCTTCGGCAGTGAGGAATGGGAACTCGTCCACTACGGCGTCGAGGGCGTCCACTTCACCCGCGGCAAGGACGGCTCGCCCGAACTCACCAAGCTCGGCGAGGTCGAGAACAACACCAACCTGCCGCTGAAGTACCTCGCCGAAGGCCCCCAGGTGCTGTTCGTGCCCGGCATGCCCGATGCCGTGCGCGCTCTGCACACCTGGCAGCGGAAGGTCGTGCCGCACGCCATCCGCGACGCCTCCTTCGGGCTGCAGTCCGCGACGAACAACTCCCAGGGCGCCACCCTCAAGACGTTCCTCGACGACACCGTCACCGGGATCATCGCCGGGCGTCTGCCGTTGTCGGAGTGGGACGCGGCGGTGAAGAAGTGGCGCAGCCGGGGCGGCGACAGAATGGCCGACGAGTACGCGAAGGACTACGCGGCCAACACCTGAACAGTGGTGGGCGGAAGAGGAGACGCGGGGGATGGGGAGCGACATGGGGTCCAAGGGGCGGGTCACGATCCGCGAGGTCGCCGAGCGGGCGGGCGTGTCCACGGCCACCGCGTCCCGCGCGCTCAGCGGCAACCACCCGGTGCCCGCCGCGACCCGGGCCCGGGTGCTGCGCGCGGCCCGCGACCTCGACTACGTGGCCAACGCGCACGCCCGCGCCCTGGTCGGCGGCGGCCGCAAGATGGCCGCCGTCGTGGTCCGCCAGGTCACCAGCCCCTTCTACGCCCAGGTCGCCGAGGGCGTGGAGGCCGAGGCCGCCGACCGCGGCTGGCTCTGCGTGGTCGGCGCCACCGGCGGCGACGCGCAGCGCGAGATGGAGTTCGTGCAACTCATGCGGGAGGAGGGCGCCCGCCTGGTGATCCTGGTCGGCGGGGTCGTCGAGGACGACGCCTACCGCGAGCGCGTCGCCCACTACGCCCACGCCCTCGACTCCTCCGGAGCCCGGCTCGTGCTCTGCGGCCGGCCCGCGCCCGGCCCCGGGATCCCCGCACTGGTCGTGGAGTTCGACAACGAGGCCGGAGCCCACGCCGTCACCGGTCATCTGCTGTCCGCCGGGCACCGCCGGATCGTGTTCCTCGGCGGCCTGCCCGGCAACACCGCCCTCGACGCGCGCGTCGCCGGTTACCGGGCCGCCCTCGCCGAGCACGGGCTGCCTCCGGAGGCCGCACATGTCGTCGACTGCGGTCTCGGCCGCGCCGCCGGCCACCGGGCGATGACGGAACTGCTGGAGAACACACGGGAGTTCACCGCCGTCTTCGCCGGGGACGACATGGTCGCCGCCGGTGTCCTGCGCGCCATCGCCGAGGCCGGGTTGAGCGTCCCCGGTGACCTCTCCGTCGTCGGCTACAACGACATCCCGCTCGCCGAGGACTTCAGCCCGCCGCTCACCACCGTCCGCACCCCCGCCGAGGAACTCGGGCGGGCCGCCGTGCGCATCGCCCTGCGCGACCCCGAGCACGCCGCCGGGGCCCACCACCTGCTCGGCACCCACATCGTCGTCCGCGACAGCGCCGGCCCGCCCCCGCCCGGGCGTGCCCTGTGACCAACGGAGGAATCGCACCCGTATGAGCGCGCCGCACGTGTCGCTCCCCGACCCGACGCACCTCCCCAACCTGCCCGGCCTGCCCCCGCCCGACCCCCTGACCTCGCCGTACACCGGCTGGACCCGCGCTCACTGGGAGGCGATCGCCGACCGCCTCCTCGACGCCCTGACCCCGTACGCCTCCCCGGGCCTGGCCCAGTACCGCCTCCCCGGACCGCCCAGCCACTCCGGGCCCTGGTCGGACGGTCTCGAGGGCTTCGCCCGCTCCTTCCTGCTGGCCGCCTTCCGCATCGCCGGTTCGGGCGGGCGGCAGAGGCCCGGCCTGATCGAGCGGTACGCGGCCGGGCTCGCGTCCGGCACCGACCCGCACCGCCCCGACCGCTGGCCGCCCATCACCGACCGCGGCCAGCCCATGGTCGAGGCGGCGTCCGTCGCCATCGCCCTGCACGAGACCCGCCCCTGGATCTGGGACCGGCTCGACGACCGCGTACGGCAGCGGATCGCCGACTGGCTGGGCGGCTTCGTCGGAGCGGTCGTCAACGATTCCAACTGGCGGCTCTTCCAGGTCATCACCGAGGAGTTCCTCGCCTCCGTCGGCGCCCCGCACAGCCGCAGCGAGATCGACGCCGGCCTCGCACGCCTGGAGGACTGGTACCGGGGCGACGGCTGGTACACGGACGGCGACGGCCGCAAGTTCGACTACTACAACGCCTGGGCCCTGCACCTGTACCCGGTGCTCTGGGCCCGCATCGCGGGGCCGCGCGCCGACCCCCGGCTGGTGGCGGAGCACCGTGCGCGCCTGCGCGCACTCCTCCACGACCACCAGCACTTCTTCGGCGCCGACGGCGCCCCGCTCCACCAGGGCCGCTCCCTCACCTACCGGTTCGCCACGACCGCGCCGCTGTGGGCGGGCGTGCTCGCCGACGCCACCCCGCTGCCGCCGGGCCGCACCCGCCGCCTCGCCTCCGGGGCGCTCCAGCACTTCGCCGAGCGGGGCGTGCCCGACGAGCGGGGGCTGCTGACGCTCGGCTGGTACCGGCCCTTTCTCCCCGTCACCCAGCGGTACTCCGGCCCCGCCTCCCCCTACTGGGCGAGCAAGGCCTTCCTCGGCCTGCTCCTGCCCGCCGGCCACCCCGTGTGGACCGTGCCAGAGGAGCCCGGCCCGGTCGAGACGGGCGACGTCCGCCGCGCGTTACCCGCCCCGGGCTGGCTGCTGCACTCCACCGCGGCCGACGGGATCGTACGACTCGTCAACCACGGCAGCGACCGCCTGCCACCCCCGCCGGCGACCGCGGACGACAGCCCGCACTACGCCCGGCTCGCCTACTCCAGCGCCACGGCCCCCGAGACCCCACCGGCACCGCACACCGGCCCCGACAACCACATCGCCCTGCTCGCCCCCGACGGCACACCCACCCCGCGGGGCCGGATCCACCCCCTCGCCGTCGAGGGCGCTCATGCCGCCTCCTGGCACCGGGCCGTGCTGCCGGGCGGCGGCGAGGGGCATCGCATCGAGACGGTCAGCACGGTCCACGGCCCGTGGGAGGTGCGCGTGCACCGCGTCGAGGCGCCGCCCGGCACGCCCGTGCGCGAGGGGGGATGGGCCGTCGCCGACGACACCGAGCCGCCGATCGGCCGGACCGGCCCGGGCCGGGCACTGGCCCGCCGCGCGGACGGGCTGACCAGCACGATCGTGGCACTGCACGGGTGGCGGGACGCCGGGGCGGCGGTGGCCCACGCGGTCGGCACCAACGCCTACGGCCACCACTCGGCGACCCCGCACCTCACCCTGCCCGCCCATCCGGGCGGCACCCACCTCCTGGTGACCCTCGTCGTGCTCAGCGCCGACCCGGACGTGAACGGCGACCCGCACGCGCGAGGTTCAGGAACGCGCGTACGGGTCACCGCGGCCGGCGAGGTGGAGATCCGCTTCCCGGACGGCACCCTGGAACGGGTGCCGCGATGACCGGGTCAGGCCGCGGGGCGGCTCCGCGTCACCGCCTTCCGCAGCAGCGGCCACGCCAGCAGCAGCACGATCACCGCGTACACGGTGATCGCGAACGGCGTGTTGACCAGACCCGTGACGCTGCCGTCGCTGATCTGCAGGGCGCGCCGCAACTGCTGCTCGGCGTTCGGGCCGAGGATCACACCGATCACGGCGGGCAGCACCGGCAGACCGTAGCGGCGCATGCCGAAGCCGATCAGGCCGATGATCAGCAAAATCACCAGGTCGATCACCTCGCCGCCGACCGCGTAGGCGCCGACCGCCGCGAAGAACATGATCCCGGCGTACAGGTACGGCCGCGGGATGCGCAGCAGCTTCGCCCACACCGGCGCCAGCGGCAGGTTGAGCGCGAGCAGCAGCACCATGCCGACGAACAGGGAGGCGATCAGACCCCACACCAGGTCGGGTTCACGTTCGAAGAGGAGCGGGCCGGGCTGGATGCCGTACTGCTGGAAGGCGGCCAGCATCACGGCGGCGACCGCCGTGGTCGGCAGGCCCAGGGTCAGCATCGACACCAGCGTGCCCGCCGCCGAGGCCGACGCCGCCGACTCCGGGCCGGCGACACCCTCGATGGCGCCCTTGCCCCACTCGTCCTTGTGCTTGGACAGGCGCTTCTCCGTCACGTACGACAGGAAGGTGGGGATCTCCGCGCCGCCCGCCGGGATCGCGCCGAACGGGAAGCCGATGAACGGGCCGCGCAGCCATGACTTCCAGGTCCGGTTCACATCCGCGCGCCCCAGCCACGGCCGGCCGACGGGGATCGGCTCCGGCGGTCTGCGCCGCAGGTGCGCCGCCACCCACAGCGCCTCGCCGATCGCGAAGAGCCCGACCGCGACGATCACCACGTCGATGCCGTCGGCCAGTTGCAGCGAGCCGAACGTCAGGCGCTGCTGGCCGGTCATCTGGTCCAGGCCCACCAGGCCCAGGGTGAGGCCGATCAGCAGGGAGGCGAGACCCCGGATGCGGGACGAGCCGAGCACCGACGTCACCGCGATGAACGCCAGCACCATGATGGCGAAGTAGTCCGGCGCACCGATGTCCACGGCCAGCTTGGCGACCGTCGGCGCGAGCGCCACCAGCAGGAGCGTGCCGATCAGGCCGCCCGCGAAGTGCCCGACGGCGGCCGCCGCGAGGGCCTGGGCGCCGCGCCCGGACTTGGCCATGGGGTTGCCCTCCATGGCCGCCACCACCGCCGCGCTCTCACCCGGTGTGTTGAGCAGGATGGAGGTGGTCGAGCCGCCGAACATCGCGCCGTAGTAGATACCCGCGAACATGATGAACGCGCCGGTCGGGTCGAGCCCGTACGTCACCGGCAGCAGCAGGGCGACCGCCATCGCCGGGCCGATGCCCGGCAGCACGCCGATCGCCGTACCGAGCAGCACACCGATGACGGCCCAGAGGAGATTGATCGGCGTGAGGGCCGTACCGAAGCCGTCCAGAAGGGAGTTGAAGGCATCCATGTCACAGCACTCCCATCAGCGGACCGCCGGGCAGGGGCACTCCGAGCAGGTTGTTGAAGACGGTGTAGGTGACGAGGGAGAGCCCGGCCGCGATGAGCGGGTCGCGGTCGATCCTGCGGCTGCCGAGTGCGAAGGCCGCGCCCCAGAACAGCAGTGCGCCGGCGATGGGGAAGCCGAGCGGCTCGATCAGGACCGCCGCCCCGAGGAACACCCCGGACAGCAGCAGCACCGTGCGCCAGTCGGCGGGCTCGGACAGGTCGATGTCCTCACCGCCCTCGGCCTGGCCCCGGCCACCGCGCAGCACGTCCACGGCGAGCAGGGCGGCGATCACCAGCAGACCGGCGCCGACCACGACCGGCACGGTCTTCGGGCCGACCGGGCCGCGCTGGGCGATGTCGACGTCCATGGTGAGCGCGTCGGTCAGGACGAGCACGCCCAGTGCCAGCAGCAGCACGCACACGCCGAGTTCGGAGTGCTCGCGCAGCCACGAGCGCCGTTCACCGCCGGTCTCGGCGGGCGGAATGTCGGTCTGTGTCGTCACAGTCCCAGCTCCTTCAGCACCGAAACCACGCGCTTGTCCTCGGTGTCGAGGAACGCGCCGAACTCCTCACCCGTGAGGAAGGCGTCGTCCCAGCCGTTCTGCTCCATGGACTTCTGCCACTCTTCCGAGTCGTGCAGTTCCTCGACCAGCTTCACGAGCTTGTCCCGCTCGGCGTCGTTCAGGCCGGGCGGTGCGACGATGCCGCGCCAGTTGGTGAAGTCCACGTCGTATCCCGCCTCCTTCAGCGTGGGCGCGTCCAGGCCCTCGACGCGCTCCGGGCCGGTGACCGCGAGGAGGCGCAGCTCGCCCGCCTTGATCTGGTCCAGGTACTCGCCGACGCCGGAGACACCGAAGGCGACCTTGTTGCCGAGGATCGAGGCGAGCAGTTCGCCGCCGCCGTCGAAGGGGATGTAGTTGACCTGCTTCGGCGGGATGCCGGCGGCCTGGGCCATCAGCATCGGGGCGAGGTGGTCGGGCCCGCCGGGGGAGGAGCCGCCGCCCACCGGGAGCTTGCCCGGGTTGTCCTTCCAGGCGCCGATCAGGTCGTCGATCGTCTTGTACGGCGAGTCCTTCGCCACGACGACCACGTCCTGCTCCTCGGTGAGCCGGGCGATGGGTGTGGTGTCGCCGAGCGTCTTCGGCGCGTCGTTGGAGCGGACGGCGCCCACGACCCCGAGGCCCATGGACATGGCGAGCTTGCCGTTGCCGTGCTCGCTCACCAGCCGGCTCAAGCCCACCGTGCCGCCGGCGCCGGGCAGGTTGAACACCTCTATGTTGTGGGTGAGTCCGGCGTCCTCGGCGTTCTTCGCGGCCGTCCGGGCCGTGATGTCGTAGCCTCCGCCGGGCGTGTTGGGGACCATGAAACGCAGGCCCGGGATCTGTGTGCCGGTCTCGGATCCGCTGCCGGCGGTCAGCAGCGGCGGTCCGACGAGCACGAGCACGGCGGCCCCGAGCAGGGCGAGGGGAGTGCGCAGGCGCACGAGTGCCACCACCTGTCGGTACGTCGATGCGGGTAGGTAACGGCCCTGTGGGGGAGGGTGACGTGGGCCACATGGTGCCCGGGCCCCGACGGGCTGTCTCCCTTGCGGAACCAACGGAGGTTTTGGTCTTTGCGGTCACCGGGTCGACCGCGCGGCAGCGACCGCACCGTGACAAACGGATGGCCCCGGCGCCGGCGCGCCAGGGCCATCGCATGCGTGGCGGTCAGTGCCTCCTCCTACGAGGTGTGGATCTCCAGGGCGGCCCGCACGGCGGACTCCAGGGCTCCCTCGATCCACGCCGGCTTGACGGACGTGTGGTCACCGGCGAAGTGCAGCGGCCCCTCACGCACGGGGATGACCGGGAGCAGCTCCGTGTGCTGCCCGGGCAGCAGCACGGACGCCTCGCCGTAGGCGTACGGGTCGCGCAGCCAGCTCTGCGTGCGTCCCGCTCCGGTGTAGAAGACCTCGACGCGCTGGCCGTAGACCTGCTGGAGGCCGCACAGAGCGTGCGGGTAGCGCGCCTCGTCGTCCAGGGAGTCCCAGCGCAGCGCGTCGTCCGCCCAGCTGTAGGAGGCCAGCACGACACCCCCCGCGCTGCCCGGAACCGGATGGGAGGGATGGAACATGAACCGGTTGGCGTTGTCCGACACCGAGCCGCCGCCCACGACACCGGCCGCCTCGGGCTGGTCGCGCGCGCTCGCGCGGTTGGCGGCGTAGTGGGTGCGCTGACCCGCTGTGATGTGCCCGCCGGGCACCGAGGGGTGGGCGCCGAGGAGGCTGCCGTCCCCGGCGGCGCGGCCGGTCCGGTAGGCGTCGTAGAGGCCCGGGTCGACGGCGTTCAGCTCGCGCTTCCAGTCGGCCTCGTCGAACTCCCACCAGCGGCGGCTGAACTCCAGCAGTACCTTGGTCGCGCTGTCGTAGTGCAGTTCGCTGACCGCGCGGCGCTTGCCGTACGACAGGGGCGGGTCGATCTGTACGTGGCGCAGACCGGAGAACGGCACCGTGACCACGGCGACGTCCGCGGTGAACTGCTCGCGTACGACCGGGCCGCCGCGGCCCTCGGACACGGTGTCCACCCACACGTGCGGGCCCTTGCCCCGGACATGGCCGGCGTCCGGAGCGGGGCGATCGGGGTGGTGGTACTCGATGCGCGTGACACGGCGGTCGAACCGCACGTCCTCGCGCACGCGTTCCAGCAGGGCGTCGGGCAGTACGGCCGTGCCGCCCACCAACTCGTAGAACGGTGTGTCGGGGCTGATGAGGGAGGAGCCGATGAAGCTGTGGATGAAGGAGAGCGGGAGGCGTGAGGTGAGGTTCTCCAGGGTGCCGATCAGGTCGATGGTCCGCTCGTCCAGCCCGGCGTGCTCGGTGAGGAAGCGGAACATCGACCAGTCACCGAACCGCTGCACCACGCGAGCCCAGCCCCGAAGCCGTTCCGGAAGCGGCTTGTCGACGCGCTTGCCGTCGGCGTTGACGTAGCTGAACTCGTCGCGCACCGGGTCCAGCGCGGCGCGCAGGATGGCGGCGGCCGGGGTGTCCCAGTGGGCCTTGGGCACGCCGAAGGACCGGTTCACGCGCCGGGGCGCGCGGGCGTAGTCGGTGCGCCGCACGCGGATGCCGTTGACGTGGATCCAGGTGCGGCCGGCGGGGCGTCCTTCGGCGTCCACGTCGACGTAGTGGAAGCGCCGCTTCTCGAGGTCGAACCGGTCGATCAGTTCCATCACCAGGGGGTGACTGCCGGGGAGGCGCATCGCGCCCGCTTCGGCGTACTGGCGGGGGTCGGCGAAGGGCTGCTCGGCGTCTTCGTGACCGCCGTTGCGGAAGGTCTTGATGCGTCCACCCGCCCGGTTTCCGTTGGCCTCCAGGACCGTCACCCGGTGACCGGCCCTCTTCAGCAGCCAGGCGGCGACCAGCCCGGCCGGACCGGCGCCGATGACGAGGACCTTCTTGGGGCGTGTGCGGCGCTGAGCCGGCAGCCCCTTCTTGAGGACGCGCTGGTAACGAGGTACGAGGGGACGGTCGTCGGAGTCCAGGACGAGCAGTGCGCGGGCGACGGCGAGGCACCTGTCGAGGTCGGCGCCACGTCTGCCGGCCGGGGCGGCCGGTGCGGCCGGTGCGGGCAGAGCCGTTGCGGCACCACCGGTCAGGGCCGTCGCCACCGTGGCCGTGCCCGCCACCGCCGCGAAACTCCGCCGGGAGAAACCGCCGTCCGAGCGCACCAGCGCATGATCTTCAGTCATGTCGGCCTTTGTAACGGTGGCGCGGGCCCGGGCGCCGTCCTTCGCCCGGGCGTTGACCCGAAGGAGCGAAGCGGCCGCAAACCCTGACGTCACAGCGGGTCCGCCGGCGTCGGCGACTCCGCGCAACCCGAAGGAATGAATGCGGAGGGAACCGTGCCTGCCACCGCGATCGAGCCCGCACACTGCCATGCGGATGCACATCTCCGTGCTCTCCGACCGGCCGTCGACCCGGCGCCTCGCGTACGCGGCGGCGCTGACCGCCGCAGGAGAGGGCGGAGCGACGGAGGGGGAAGAGTGGCGCAGCGGCGCGCTCCATTGGGCGACCGGGCCCGATACTGGTTCGACAACACGCTGGCCCGCGGCGCCTCGGCGATCGTCGGCTGGATGGCGCTGCTGTGCCTGGCCGTCGTCGTCCCGGCCAGCGCGGTGGTGGTGTGGACCGACCCCGACGCGCCGCAGTCGCTGCCGGGCCGGCTCGCGGCGGTGTGGCACCTCACCGGCGAGACCCTGCGGCTGGGCGGCGCGACGGGTACGCCGCTGCGCGTGACCATGTCGGTGCTGCTCGCCCTGGTCGCTCTGCTGTACGTCTCGACGCTCGTCGGCCTGATCACGACGGCGCTCACGGAGCGGCTCACCGCGTTGCGGCGGGGCCGTTCCACCGTGCTCGAACAGGGACACGTCGTGGTCCTGGGGTGGTCGGAGCAGGTCTTCACGGTGGTGAGCGAACTGGTGGCCGCCAACGCCAACCAGCGGCGCACGGCGGTGGCGGTGCTGGCCGACCGGGACAAGACCGCCATGGAGGAGGCCCTGAGCACCAAGGTGGGCCCCGTCGGCCGTACGCGGCTGATCTGCCGCAGCGGCCCCACCACCGACCCGGCGGTGCTCACCCTGACCAGCCCGGCGACCGCCGGTGTCGTGCTGGTCCTGCCGCGCGACGAGCCCGACGCCGATGCCGAGGTGGTCAAGACGCTGCTGGCGCTGCGGGCGGCCCTGCCCGGGGAGGCCCGCCCGCCCGTCGTCGCCGCTGTCCGGGACGACCGCTACCGTCTGGCCGCGTCTCTCGCCGCAGGGCCGGGCGGCATCGTCCTGGAGAGCGACACCGTCACCGCCCGGCTGATCGTCCAGGCCGCCCGCCGCCCCGGACTCTCCCTCGTCCACCAGGAGCTCCTCGACTTCGCCGGCGACGAGTTCTACCTGGTCGCCGAACCGGCCCTGGACGGACGCCCGTTCGGCGACCTGCTGCTGTCCTACCCGACGTCGAGCGTCGTCGGGATCGTGCGCGGCGACACCCCTGTGCTGAACCCGCCGCCGCACACGCCCCTCGTCGAGGACGATCTGCTCGTCGTCATCTCCCGCGACGACGACACGGTCTGGCCGGCCGACTGCGCGGACTCGGTCGAGAAGACGGCGATGGCGTCCGGCCCGGCGACGCCCGCACGGCCGGAGCGGGTCCTGCTGCTGGGCTGGAACCGGCGAGCGCCGCTCATGGTCGACCAGTTGCGCCGCCGCGCCCGGCCGGGATCGGCCGTCGACGTGGTCGCGGACGCCGACGAGGTGACGGCCCAGCAGGTGAGCGAGGCCGGCGCGCACCACGGCACCGATCTCACACTGACCCTGCACCCCGGCGACGTCACCCGTCCGGAGACCCTGCAAGGTCTGGACGTGCACTCCTACGACAGCGTGATCGTGCTCGGCCGGGACCCCGCTCCCGGGCAGCCGCCGGACGAGCCCGACAACCGCACGCTCGTCACGCTCCTGCTGCTGCGCCGACTGGAGGAAGCCTCCGGGCGCGAACTCCCCGTCGTCACCGAACTGGTCGACGACCGCAACCGGGCACTGGCCCCCCTGGGCCCCGGAGCCGACGTGATCATCAGCGGCAAGCTCATCGGCCTGCTCATGGCGCAGATCTCCCAGAACCGGCACCTTGCGGCGGTGTTCGAGGAGCTGTTCTCCGCCGACGGCACCGGCATCCGCCTGCGGCCGGCCGGCGACTACGTGCTGCCGGGGTGCGAGACGACCTTCGCCACCGTCGTGGCCGCGGCACGTCAGCGCGGCGAGTGCGCCATCGGCTACCGGAGCCACGACGACGCGTCGACGAGTCCGGGCTACGGCGTGCGGATCAACCCGCCCAAGGCCGCGCGGCGCCGCTGGACGGCCGGGGACGAGGTGATCGTCGTCGGCGAGGACTGAGGCGGTCGGGTAAAAGCGCTCCAGGTGCCCCTGAGCAGGTGAAGAAAACATGGAGATTCGGCTGTGTGTTCGCCTGGGCGCGGGGCACCAGAGGGAGCGGAGGTTGATAACTATGGTTCCCCTGCTTCTCGTCCTGCTGCTGGCTCTGGTCCTTTTCGGTGCGGGCTTCGCACTCAAGGCCCTGTGGTGGATCGCGGTGATCGTGCTGGTCCTGTGGCTGCTCGGCTTCGTGCTGCGCAGCGCGGACAGTGGCGGCCGCAGGGGCCGCTGGTATCGCTGGTAGACCGGCCGCCACGGACCACCGCTGCGGCGAGCAAAACGTCAGGAATGGGGTAAGTGAAAGTGACCCGATTCCCTCCAAGGAAAGGCGTTCCTTTTCCATGGCCGAAACGAAAGACGTCGTAGAACTCATTCTTCTGGACCACCGGCGCATGGAAGACCTCTTCCGCCGGATGCGGAGCGTCGAGGACGACCGGGCGGGTGCGCTGAAGGAGTTCGCGGACCTGCTGATCGCGCACGCGCAGGCCGAGGAGGCCAAGGTCTACCCGGCGCTGAAGCGGTACAAGAACATTGACGACGAAGAGGTCGAACACGGCGAGCACGAGCACGACGAGGGCAACGAGGCCCTCCTTGAGCTCCTCCAGGTCGAGGAGGTCGGCTCCGAGGAGTGGGACTCGAAGCTCGAGGAACTGGTGGAGGCCGTCACCCACCATGCCGACGAGGAGGAGCGCACCATCCTCAACGGCGCGCGGGAGAACGTGGCGATGGACCGGCGCGAAGAGCTCGGCCTGGCGTTCGCGCGGGAGCGTGAGCGTCAGCTGAAGTCCGGCTGCGGCTCCGTGGAGAACGTACGCAAGATCGTCGAGTCCTGACTCGACCATGCCGGCCCTGATGGTCACCGCCCGCGGGCGGTGACCATCAGGGCCGGTTGTTGTTGTGCGGTTCGTGGTGGGGTCAGCTCCGGTGAAGAGGCGCGGGAATCCCGTTTCCATGGCCGGGGCAACAACCCGGATCTCTGTCCCGAGCTGGGGCGATGCTCGGGCAGACCTTGTGCAGGTCGCGGCAGGGGGGTTGTCCAGACATTCTCTCGCGCCTAGGGTCCCTTCGAGTGCAAGCGCTTTCCAAGCGCGTGTCCGCCGGTTGTCCGAGGAGCGCCGCATGTCCTTGTCCCCCACCCGCCGCCGTGTGGCCGTCGTCGGCACCGGAGCCATCGTCGGCGGGAGTCATCTGCCCGCGCTGCGGGCCCACTCCGACCGGGTGGAGCTGGTGGCCGCCGTCGACGTGGACCAGGAGCGCCTGGACGCCTTCCGCGAGTCGGCCGGTGAGCAGGTCGCCGGGTACACCTCCGTGGACGCGATGCTGGACGCCGAACGCCCCGACCTGGTCCTCATCGGCACCCCGCCCTCCCTGCACCGCGACCAGACGGTGGCCGCGCTGAAGGCGGGCGCCTGGGTGCTGTGCGAGAAACCGCTGACCCTGTCGCTCGCCGAGTACGACGAGATCGCCGCCGCCGAGGAGGCCTCCGGCGCGTACGCCGCGGTCGTCTTCCAGCACCGCTACGGGTCGGGCGCCGTGCACGCCCGCGAGCTGATCACGAGTGGCGAGCTGGGAGCCCCGCTGGTCGCGCACTGCCAGACGACCTGGCACCGGGACGCCGCGTACTACGCGGTGCCGTGGCGCGGGAAGTGGGCCAGCGAGGGCGGCGGCCCCACCATGGGCCACGGCATCCACCAGTACGACCTGCTGCTGCATCTGCTCGGGGAGTGGGAGGAGATCCGGGCCATGGCCGCGCGGCTGGTCCACGACACCGAGAGCGAGGACGTCTCCACCGCCCTGGTGCGTTTCAGGAGCGGCGCTCTCGCCACCGTCGTCAACAGCGTGCTGTCCCCGGACGAGGTGAGCCGCATCCGCATCGACTGCGCGGACGCCACGGTCGAGCTCACCCACCTGTACGGCCACAGCAACGACAGCTGGGCCTACACCCCGGCCCCGCACGTCGCCTCCGAGCGGGCCACCGCCTGGCGCACCCCCGCGGCCGACGTGCCCAGCTCGCACACCGCCCAGCTGGGCGCCCTCCTCGACGCCTACGACACCGGAACCCGGCCCCCGGGCAGCGGCCGCGACGCCCGCGCCACCCTGGAGTTCGCCGCCGCGCTGTACAAGGCGGCGTTCACCGGCCGCTCGGTGCAGGCCGGGGAGATCGCCCCCGGCGATCCCTTCTACGAGGCCATGCACGGCGAGTACCCCGACTGGGCCCCCAAGGAGCGCGCATGACCATCCGCGTCACCCACACGCACGGCGAGGACATCGCCGTCACTGCGGCGAACGGCACGGAGATCCTCCGCTACGTGTACCGCCCCGACCCGGACCCCTTCGAGTCGCGCAAGCCCTACGCCCACCCCGTGCGCACGCTCTCGGGCCGCACGGTCACCGGCTACCGTCCCAACGACCACCGCTGGCACAAGGGCCTGCAGATGACCGCGAGCCATCTGTCCGGCCAGAACTTCTGGGGCGGCAACTGCTACGTCCACGGCCAGGGCTACCTCCCTCTGCCCGAGCGTGTCGGCTCGATGCGGCACGACGGCTTCGCGGACTTCACCGTCGACGACGACCGCCTCGCCCTCACCGAACACCTCACCTGGATCGAGAACGGGGGCGAGGAGTGGGCGCGCGAGGTGCGCGGCCTGACCGTCCACTCGGTGGACGAGGAGGCCGGCTCGTGGGCCCTGGACTGGTCGATCCGCCTCACCAACACCCGCTCCGCACCGCTGGCCTTCGGCTCCCCGACCACCGCGGGCCGCGAGATGGCCGGCTACACCGGACTCCAGTGGCGAGGCCCGCGCGACTTCACCGGCGGCACGGTCTTCGCCCCGGACACCGACGCCGACGCGGGCAAGCTGATGGGCTCCCAGGGCCCGTGGCTCGCCTTCACCACCGAGCACGACGACATCGACGGCCACTCCACCCTGGTGTTCGCGCACGCGCCCGAGAACCTCGACGAGAACTCCCCGGTCCACGAATCGCACTGGTTCGTCCGCTCCGAGCCCTTCCCGACGGTCGCCTTCTCCTGGGCGTTCTTCGAGGAGTTCGAGCTGCCGCCGGGCGAGTCCTTCGGGTACCGGTACCGCGTCGTCGTAGCCGACGGTGCCTGGGACCGCGACCGGGTCGGTGCGCACCTGGAGGGTCTGGCGTGGTGAGCGAGCCGAAACCGGCGGGCCTTCCGTACCCGCTGCCCGGCGCGATCGGCCTGTCCCACCTGAGCGCCTACGACTGGGAGGCCGCCGACGGCGTCTGCGGCGGCAGCCCGCATCTGCACCTGGTGTGCACGGAGGCGTACGTCGTCACCGGCGGCCGGGGCGCGGTCCAGACGCTGAGCCCCGACGGCTACCGGGACATCCCCCTCGAAGCCGGATCCCTCGCCTGGTTCACCCCGGGCACCGTCCACCGCATGGTGCAGGGCGGTGACCTGCGCATCACCGTCCTGATGCAGAACAGCGGCCTGCCCGAGGCCGGGGACGCCGTGTTCACTTTCCCGCCCGAGGTGCTCGCCGACCCCGACCGGTACGCCGCCGCCGCGGCCCTGCCGCCCGGCACCGGAGCGGAGACGGCGGCGGCCGCCCGGCGCCGCCGCGACCTCGCCGTGGAGGGCTACCTCACCCTGCGCGAGGCGCTCGTCGCCGGCGACAACGGCCCGTACCTGGAGTTCCAGCGGGCCGCCGCCCGGATCGTGCGCGACAAGGTGCCCACCTGGCAGACCCTGTGGCGGGAGGGCGCCCTGGCCACCGCGCAGCGCACCGGCGCCCAGCTCGCCGCCCTGGCCGACGGAGATCCCGCCTACCTCGGCGAAGCCACCGCGCACGAGGCCGCGCCCACCCGGCTCGGCGGCTTCGGCATGTGCGGCCGGCGCGACGAGTACACGCTGCCCGGCACCACGCTGCCGTACCGGGGGGAGTAGCGGCAGGGGGCCTGAGGGGGGCTCAACCGAAACACGCGGAGAGGAGCGACTTCGGCATGCCCGGACACAGGACAAAGGGGTTCTGCGCATCGGCCGCCGCACTGGCACTGTGTGCCCTGCTGGCGGGCTGCGGAGGAACCGGGGAGTCGGCCGGCGGCGGCAAGGTCGTGCTGCGCTACACGTGGTGGGGCAACCCCGACCGCGCGGAACGCACCGAGCAGGCCGTCGCGCTGTTCGAGAAACAGCACCCGGACGTCGATGTGACGACGTCGTTCTCCGGCTACGACGCCTACAAGCAGAAGCTGGCCACCCAGGCCGCCGGCGGTGACGCCCCGGACGTGATGCAGCTGGACTACCGCCAGATCGACCAGTACGCCTCCGGCGGCGTCCTGCTCGACCTGGCGAAACAGAAGGCCGTCCTGCGCACCTCCGAGATCGACCAGGGCCTGCTCGCCACCGGCCGTGTCGACGACGTCCAGTACGCGATCCCGCAGGGCCGCGGCACCGAGACCGTCGCCTATGACGTCCACACATGGAAGAAGTCGGGCGTACCGCTCCCCGGCGAGAGCTGGACCTGGAGCCAGTGGGCGGACACCATGCGCGCCCTCGCGAAGAAGACCGGCAAGCCGGGGGCGACCGACCCCGGCCAGAGCGAGGACGCCTTCGAGGTCTGGCTGCGCGGCCAGGGCAAGGCCCTCTACACCGAGGACGGGGGACTGGGCTTCACCACCGACGACCTCACCCGCTGGTGGACCTTCACCGACAAGCTGCGCCGCGAGGGCGCCGTCTCGCCCGCCGAGCAGACCACCCAGCTCGACGGCTCCGTGGAGAACACCCCCCTGGGACGCGGAAAGTCCGTCA
Organism: Streptomyces flavovariabilis; assembly: GCF_000725785.1. Taxonomy (NCBI): domain Bacteria; kingdom Bacillati; phylum Actinomycetota; class Actinomycetes; order Kitasatosporales; family Streptomycetaceae; genus Streptomyces; species Streptomyces flavovariabilis. The sequence continues at coordinate 176,592 of NZ_JNXD01000015.1, forward strand.
CCGACGCCAACTGGGACGCCCCGGCCAGCGGATTCCTCGCCCTCGTACCGACCGGCGTCGCCCTCGCGCCCATGCCGTCCGGCGAGGACGGCACACCCGGCCAGTACTTCAAGCCGTCGATGTTCCTCGGTGTCTCGGCCGACACCGGCCATCCCGAGGAGGCGGCGCAGCTCGTCGACTTCCTCATCAACGACCGGGAGGCCGCGAAGATCCTCGGCGCGAGCCGCGGCATCCCCGTCAACGAGACCGTCCGTGACGAGATCGGCCCACGGCTGAAGGACTTCGACAAGACCATCGCCGTCTATCAGGCATCCCTGGAGGGCAAGCTCAAGGACCCGCCCCAGGCGCCGCCCTCGGGCGACAACGCCCTGCAGAGCACCTTCCAGCGTGACTACGACCAAGTGTCCTACGCGCGCATGTCGCCCCGCGAGGCGGCCGCAAACTACGTCACCGAGGCGAAGGCGGAGCTGAGGCCATGACCACCACCGCGATCCCCGCGGAGGCGAGGCGCGCCCCCGCCGCCGCCCCGAAGCGCCGCCCCAAGCGCGAACGCGAGGGCGCCGCCTGGGTGTTCCTCTCGCCCTGGGTGCTCGGCGCGATCGTCCTGACACTGCTGCCGATGGCCGTGTCGCTGTACCTGTCGTTCACCGACTACGACCTGTTCAGCCCCCCGAAATGGGTCGGCCTGCGCAACTACGTGCAGATGTTCACCGAGGACCCCCGCTACTGGCGCTCGGTCGTGACGACCCTGACCTACGTCGTCGTCGCCGTGCCCCTCCAGCTGGCCCTCGCCCTCGTCGTCGCGCTGGCCCTGAAGGGCATGAAACGCGGCAAGGGCTTCTACCGCTCCGCGTTCTACGCACCGTCCCTGCTCGGCGCGTCGATGTCCATCGCGCTCGTCTGGCGGGCGATCTTCAACGACGGCGGCACCGTCGACCACCTGCTCGGCACCGGCGGCTGGGTCAACAAGCCCGGCTGGGCACTGCTGGCCGTGGCCCTGCTGACGGTGTGGCAGTTCGGGGCGCCGATGGTCATCTTCCTCGCCGGGCTCCAGCAGATCCCCGCCGAACTGTACGAGGCGGCGGCGGTCGACGGGGCCGGGAAATGGCGGCAGTTCCTGGCCGTCACCGTGCCGATGCTGTCCCCGGTGCTGTTCTTCAACCTGGTCCTGCAGACGATCCAGGCCTTCCAGGTGTTCACCCCCGCCTTCGCGGTCAGCGCGGGCAAGGGCGGACCGGCCGACTCCACCCTCGTCTACACCATGTACCTCTACGACCGCGGCTTCGTCGCCTCCCACATGGGCTACGCCTCCGCCATGGCCTGGGTGCTGCTCCTCGTGATCGGTGTCGTCACGGCGGTGCTGTTCCGCACCTCGCGCTCCTGGGTCTTCTACGCCTCCGAGGGGGACCGGTGACCTCTACGACCGCCACCCACAAGCCCGTTCGGTGGGGCCATGTCGCCCTGCACGTGGGCTGCCTGGCCGCCCTGCTGGTCATGCTGTACCCACTGGCCTGGCTGCTGGCAACCTCGCTCAAGCCCGCCGACGAGGTCATCGCCAGCCTGAACCTGCTGCCCGGCCACCTGGAATGGTCCAACTACACAACCGCCCTGGACGGCGTCAACGACGTCTCCATCTGGCGGCTGCTCGGCAACTCCCTGCTGATCGCGGGCGGCGCGGTCCTCGGCAACGTCATGAGCTGCTCGCTCGCCGCCTACGCCTTCGCGCGGCTGCGGTTCCGGCTGCGCGGGCCGCTGTTCGCCTTCATGATCGCCACGATCATGCTGCCGCACCACGCGGTGCTGATCCCGCAGTACATCATCTTCAACCATCTCGGCCTGGTGAACACCTACTGGCCGTTGATCCTGCCGAAGTTCCTCGCCACCGAGGCGTTCTTCGTCTTCCTCATCGTGCAGTTCATGCGCGGCCTGCCGCGCGAACTGGAGGAGGCGGCCAGGATCGACGGCTGCGGTCCCTTCCGCAGCTTCTTCCAGGTCGTGCTGCCGCTCACCCGGCCGGCCCTGATCACCACGGCCATCTTCACCTTCATCTGGACGTGGAACGACTTCTTCACGCAGCTCATCTACCTCTTCGACCCGGACAAGTTCACCCTCACCCTGGCGCTGCGCTCCTTCGTGGACGCCTCCAGCACCTCCGCGTTCGGCCCGATGTTCGCCCTGTCGGTGATCGCGCTGCTGCCGATCGTGCTGTTCTTCCTCGCCTTCCAGCGGTTCCTGGTGGAGGGCATGGCCAGCTCCGGACTCAAGGGGTGAGCGGGATGTCCACACGCGAGGCGGGCGAGGTGTTCGGCCCGCGCATGACCCTCTTCGCCGACGTGCTGAGCGTCGGACTCGCCACGGCGGCGGCCTGTCTGCCCCTGGTCACGGTCCCGGCCGCGTTGTCGACGGCGTGTGCCGTGCTGCGGGGCGCGGGGCAGGACGAGCCCGTCACGGCGGGGCGGTACTTCGTCCTGCTGCGGCGGCGGTTGCGGACCGGTGACCTGGTGGCGGGAGCCGTCGCCCTGGCGGGTCTGCTGCTGTTCGCCGCCGACCTGGCGCTGGCCGGGGCCGGGCTGCCGGGGGCGCCGCTGTTCGCGGTGACCGCCGCGGTGATCGGCGCGTGCGCGACGGTGATCGGCCTGCGGGCCTGCGGGCGCCCCGAGTCCCTCACCGACTGGAATGCGGCGGTGCGCGGGGCCGGGCGGGACGCCGTCGCGGACGTGGGCGGCAGCGGCCTGGTCCTGCTCGCCGTGGCGACGGCCGCGGTGTGCGCGTGGACGCTGCTGCCGCTGGCCTTCCTCGCCCCCGGGCCACTGGCCCTGGCACTGACCGCCGTCGACGTACGCCGGTCCGCTGCCGTTGTTCTTCCCTAGCCGGGGTGTGCGCGTGGCCGGGGTGTGCGCGTGCGGCGGTGCGTCACCGCGGGGGCGCCGGGCGCGGCGGTGAGCACCCGCGCCCGGCCGGCCCACGACTCACCGGCGCAGGGCGCCGCCGATGCCGATCCGCGGCCATGAACGGGCCGCCGTGAGCAGGGCCTGTGTCCTCGCCGACGGGGTGGCCGCTGCCGCCGCGAGGGCCGCAGCGGCACTCGCGATGCCGAGGACCGCGCCGGCCGCCACGTCGCCCGGGTAGTGCACGCCCGTGTGGACGCGGGAGTAGCCGACGGCACTCGCCAGCGCCCCGAGCGGTACCGCCGCGGGGGGCAGCACCACGCCGACGGCGGTGGCGAAAGCGACGGCCGACGCCGTGTGCCCCGACGGGAACGACGCCGAGGTCGGCATCTTGACGTGCCGGTCCACCGTCACCCGGGCCGCCTCCCGGTCGGGCCGCGCGCGCCGCACCAGGCGCTTGCCGAGCAGGTTGGCGGAGGCCGATGCCACGGCGATCGCGCCGACACCGACGAGCGCGGCCTTGCGCGGTCGCTTCCCGCCCAGGGCCAGGGCGGTGGCGATGGCGAACGAGATCTTGGAGTGATCGGCCGCGTGGGACAGGTGGCGCAGCGTGCGGTCCAGGGTCGGCGTGGGGGTGGCGGCCACCGCCGCGTACAGGGCGCCGTCCACGGCCCTGAGATCGCCGAACACGGCGCCCAGGAGCCGGCCGCGTCCACCCGCGCGGTCCCGGGCGTTCTGGAGCGGACGGGGGACGTCCGCGTCGGTGGTCGTCGGATCGGTCATGTGCTTCTCCCCGCAGTGGCCTTCCCCAGCAAGGTACCGGCTCACGCCCGGCGCACGCTCGGCGCCCCTGCGAGCCGGTACCTCCCGAGTGCCCGGACGGCCGACGGCCACCCCGGTGAGCCGGGACACTGAGCCCATGTCACCTCTGCTCCGCCGGGGCCTGCGCGCACTGGAGCGTTTCCACGCCACCCGTCCCTGGGACCACAACGCCCACTTCCACCGCTGGATCCTGCGGCAGTTCCCCGAGGAGCTGGGCAGTGCCGTGGACGTGGGCTGCGGCAGTGGTGACCTGGCCCGGCTGCTGGCCGGCCGGGCGCGGCGCGTGCACGGGATCGACGCCGACCCGGAGATCACGGCACGGGCGCGGGAACTGACCCCGGCGGCGGCCCCGGTGACGTACACGACGGCCGACGCGCTGACCGGGCTCGGTGATCGGTCGTACGACGTCATCACCTGCGTCGCCGTCGTCCACCATCTGCCCCTCACCCGGGCGCTCGAGACCTTCCGCGACCATCTGGCCCCCGGCGGCACCCTGGTGATCGTCGGCGTGGCCCGGGAGCGTACGCCCGTCGACCACCTGCTCGGCATCGCGTCGGTCCCGCTCAACATCGTCATGGCGCTGCTGAAGAACCGGGGCGGCCCGGCGCCCCGCCCGGTCTCGATGACCGCCCGCACCCGTCCTGCGGATCTGACCTTCACCGAGATCGAGCGCGAGGCCCGGGCGGTCCTCCCCGGCGTTCGCCTGCGCCGCCGTCTGCTCTGGCGCTACACGCTGGTGTGGCGCCACCCCTGACCCGCCGGCCCTGACCCGCCGGCCCTTCAGCCGGCGGTCCGGAACGTGCGCAGCCGCAGCGAGTTGCCGACCACGAAGACCGACGAGAAGGCCATCGCCGCCCCGGCGATCATCGGGGTGAGCAGGCCGGCCGCGGCCAGCGGCAGGGCCGCCACGTTGTAGGCGAAGGCCCAGAACAGGTTGGAGCGGATGGTGCCGAGTGTGCGGCGGGCGAGCCGGATGGCGTCCGCCGCGACCCGCAGATCGCCGCGCACGAGGGTCAGATCGCCGGCCTCGATCGCGGCGTCGGTGCCGGTGCCCATGGCCAGACCGAGATCGGCCCGGGCGAGGGCCGCCGCGTCGTTGACACCGTCGCCGACCATCGCCACCGACCGCCCCTCGGCCTGGAGCCGCTTGACGACGTCGACCTTGTCCTGAGGGAGTACCTCGGCGATGACCTCCTCGATGCCCACTTCGCGGGCGACGGAACGGGCCACCGCCTCGTTGTCACCGGTCAGCAGGATCGGCGTGAGGCCGAGCCCCCGCAGCCGGCCGACCGCTTCCGCGCTCGTGTCCTTCACCGCGTCGGCCACCTCCAGCACCGCACGCGCCTCGCCGTCCCACGCGACCGCGATGGCCGTACGCCCGGCGTCCTCGGCCACCGTCCTCGCCCTGGCCAGGCCCTCCGGCAGTGCCATCGCCCAGTCGGCCAGCAGCCGCTCCCGGCCGACCAGCACCGCGTGGCCCTCGACGACACCCTGCACACCGAGCCCGGGCACGTTGGCGAAATCCTCCGGCGTGGGCAGCACGCCCAGCTTCTCCAGCGCCCCGTCGGCCACGGCCCGGGCGATCGGGTGCTCGGAGGAGTGCTCCAACGCCCCGGCCAGCCGCAGCACCTCGGCCTCGTCCGTGCCCTCGGCGGTGTGCACGGCCAGCAGCGTCATACGGCCGGTCGTGACCGTGCCGGTCTTGTCGAGGACGATGGTGTCGATCCGGCGCGTGGACTCCAGGACCTCCGGGCCCTTGATGAGGATGCCGAGCTGGGCGCCGCGCCCGGTGCCCACCATCAGCGCGGTCGGCGTGGCCAGACCCAGGGCGCACGGGCAGGCGATGACGAGGACGGCGACCGCCGCGGTGAAGGCGGCCGTCAGCCCGGCGCCGTTGCCCAGCCAGAAGCCCAGCGTGCCCAGCGCGAGCGCGATCACCACCGGCACGAACACGGCGGAGATCCGGTCCGCGAGCCGCTGCGCGGCGGCCTTGCCGTTCTGCGCGTCCTCCACCAGCCTCGCCATCCGGGCCAGCTGGGTGTCGGCGCCCACCCGCGTGGCACGCACGACGAGCCGCCCGCCGACGTTGATCGTGGCGCCGGTGACCGGGTCGCCCGCGCCCGCCTCCACGGGCACGGACTCACCGGTGAGCATCGAGGCGTCCACGGCGGAGGTCCCTTCGACGACCGTCCCGTCCGTCGCGATCTTCTCACCGGGCCGGACCAGGAAGCGGTCGCCCACCTTCAACTCCGCGACCGCGACGGTCTCCTCACGGCCGCCGGCCCGCAGCACCGTGACGTCCTTCGCGCCCAGTTCCAGCAGCGCCCGCAGCGCCGCGCCCGCCTTCCGCTTGGCGCGGGCCTCGAAGTAGCGCCCGGCCAGGATGAAGGCGGTCACGCCCGCGGCGGCCTCCAGGTAGATGTTCCCGGCGCCGTCAGTGCGCTCGATGGTCAGCTCGAAGGGGTGCGTCATGCCCGGCGTGCCCGCGGTTCCGAAGAACAGTGCCCACAGCGACCACAGGAAGGCGGCCGAGGTGCCCACCGAGATCAGCGTGTCCATGGTGGCCGCGCCGTGCCGCGCGTTGGTGAACGCCGCTTTGTGGAAGGGCCACGCCGCGTACGTCACGACGGGCGCGGCCAGTGTGAGCGACAGCCACTGCCAGTACTCGAACTGCAGGGCCGGGATCATCGCCATGGCCACGACGGGAACCGCCAGCACCACAGCCGTGACCAACCGCTCGCGCAGGGGCCGCAGTTCGTCTGCGTCCTCGCCCGCGTCGGTCTGCTCAGTGGGGTGCGCGGGCTCCTGCGCCGTGTACCCGGTGGCCTCGACGGTGGCGATGAGGTCGCCGACGGAGACGTCACCGGCGTAGCTGACCTTCGCCTTCTCCGTCGCGTAGTTGACAGTGGCGGTGACCCCGTCCATGCGGTTGAGCTTCTTCTCGATGCGCGCCGCGCAGGAGGCGCAGGTCATGCCGCCGATGGCGAGCTCCACCTCGGCGCCTGTGCCGGTCGTCGTACCGGTGCTCATGGCTCAGGCCCTCCCGGTCAGCTCGTAGCCGGCCTCGTCGACGGCCTCCGCGATCGCGGCGTCGTCGGGCTCGGCGGCACCGGTGACGGTGACAAGGCCGCTGCCGAGGTCGACGTCGACGCCGCTGACGCCGTCCAGCTCGCCGATGACCTTGGTCAGCGTGGCCTTGCAGTGGCCGCAGGACATTCCGGAGACGGCGTAGGTGGTGGCGGGCATCGGGTGCCTCCTCTGGGTGAATCCAACAGATGCGGAGCATACGGGGCGGGGGTATCGACCCGTCGACTTCATGTATACCCCCGAGGGGTATATGAGGCAAGCGCGAGAAGCACTTGACTGGGTACCCCCTAGGGGTATGGTGAGGTGCATGGAGGCACCGCATTCGAGCGGGAGGCCCGGTATCGGAAGGAGCCGACGGCCATGCACACCGGACTGAGGATCACGACCTTCGCCGCCGCCCTGGCAGCGACCTTCGGCGCGGCCTACGGCGTCGGACAGGGCGTCGGCCCCGTCGTCGCCGACAGCCCCCCGAAGCACGAGGACGAACACACCCGGCCCGCGCCCGGGACGGCACGGGGCGGCGGCCACGCCGGACACGACACACCCGCGGCCGGCGGACTGCAGATCTCCGAGGGCGGCTACACACTCGACCTCGAGACCCCGCGCGTCACCGCGGGTGAACAGGCCGACCTGCGCTTCACCGTCCGGGACGCCGAAGGACGCGCGCTCACCGCCTACCAGCGCGAGCACGACAAGGAACTCCACCTCATCGTCGCCTCACGCGACCTGGTCACCTACCGCCATCTGCACCCCACCCGGGCCGCCGACGGCACCTGGAGCACCCCCGTGGACCTGCCCCGCGCAGGCGGCTACCGCGTCTTCGCCGACTTCACCCCGGCCGGGAAGGACGCCCCGAACCTCACCCTCGGCGCGGACCTCGCCGCATCCGGCCCGTACGAGGCCCGGCAACTGCCGCCGGCGAACACGACGGCCCGGGCCGACGGTTACGAGGTGAAGCTGTCCGGCGGCCTGCGCCCGGACAAGGCGAGCGAACTGAGCCTGAAGGTCTCCCGCGGCGGCAAGCCCGTCACCGACCTCCAGCCCTACCTCGGCGCCTACGGCCATCTGGTCGCCCTGCGCTCCGGCGACCTCGCCTACCTGCACGTCCACCCGAACGGCGAACCCGGTGACGGCACGACCAGGCCCGGCCCGGGCATCTCGTTCACGGCCACGGCGCCCAGCTCCGGCTCCTACCGCCTGTTCCTCGACTTCAAGCACGACGGGAAGGTCCACACGGCGGCGTTCACCGTCCGCGCCGGGGGAGCGGCGGCAGGGTCCGATACCCCCGAGGGGCATGCGGAGGACGGTCACGGGCACTGAGCGTCAGCCGAGCGCCCGGTCCAGGTTGAACGCCGCGCTGATCAGCGCGAGGTGCGTGAACGCCTGCGGGAAGTTGCCCTGCTGCTCGCCGGTGTGGCTGATCTCCTCGGCGTACAGACCGAGATGGTTGGCGTACGTCAGCATTTTCTCGAACGCCAGGCGCGCCTCGTCGATCCGGCCGGCGTGCACCATCGCCTCGACGTACCAGAACGAGCAGATGGAGAACGTGCCCTCGTCGCCGCGCAGCCCGTCGGGGCTCGACCGGGAGTCGTAGCGGTAGACCAGCGAGTCGGACACCAGCTCCTCGGTGAGGACGTCCAGCGTCGACAGCCACTTCGGATCGGTGGGGGCGATGAACTTCGTCAGCGGCATCATCAGCACGGCGGCGTCCAGCACGTCACCGTCCTCGTGCTGGACGAAGGCCCCGCGCTCCGCGCACCAGCCCCGGCTCATGATCCGCCGGTAGATCGTGTCGCGGCACTCCCGCCAGCGCGGCAGCTCGGCGGGCAGGCCGCGCCGGTTGGCCATCCGGATGGCCCGCTCGATCGCCACCCAGCACATCAGCCGCGAGTACAGGAAGTTCTTGCGCCCGCCCCGGGTCTCCCAGATCCCCTCGTCGGGCTGGTCCCAGTGCGTGCACACCCAGTCCACCAGGGCGCACACGTCGTCCCAGTGGCCGCTGGAGATGGGCTTGGCCCACTTGTCGTAGAGGTAGATGGAGTCGATCAGCGCGCCGTAGATGTCGAGCTGGAGCTGGTCGGCCGCCGCGTTGCCGACCCGTACCGGTGCCGAGCCGTGGTGGCCCTCCAGATGGTCCAGGGTGTGCTCGGGCAACTCGGTGCGTCCGTCGATGCCGTACATGATCTGCAGCGGACCGGAGGTCTTGCCGTCACCCGGGCTGACGTGCCGGGTCACGAAGTCCATGAACGCCTCGGCCTCGCCGGTGAAGCCCAGCCGCAGCAGGGCGTAGACGCAGAACGCCGCGTCGCGCACCCACACGTACCGGTAGTCCCAGTTGCGCTCGCCGCCGAGCTCCTCGGGCAGACTCGTCGTGGGTGCGGCCACGATCGCCCCGGTGGGCGCGTAGGTGAGCAGCTTCAGCGTCAGGGCCGAGCGGTGCACCATCTCCCGCCAGCGGCCCTTGTAGCGGGACGCCGACAGCCAGTGCCGCCAGTACGCCACCGTCGCCGCGAACTGCTCCTCCGCCTCGGTGCGCGCACACCGGCGGGGCGTCACATCGCCGCCGACCTTGTCCAGCGCGAACACCGCCGACTCGCCCTCGGAGAGCTTGAAATCGCCGCGCACGTCCGGCCCGTCGGCCTCCAGCGGCACGGTCGCGGTCAGCGCCAGCGCCAGCCCCTCCGCCTCGAACACCGCGGTGTCACCGGTCAGCCGGACGGTGTGCGGCAGGGAGCCGTAGTCGAACCGGGGTGCCACCCGCGTGCGGAACGGGATCGAGCCGCGCACGCACACCACCCGCCGGATCAGCCGGTGCCGCTCGGCCTCGGCCGACCCGCCGCCGACCGGCATGAAGTCCTGCACCTCGCCGACCCCGTCCTCGGTGAAGAACCGGGTGATCAGGACGTTGGTGTCGGGGAAGTAGAACTGCTTGGTCCGCGCCGGCACCGTGGCCGCCAGTTCGAAGCAGCCGCCGCGCTCCGCGTCCAGGATCGAGGCGAACACGCTCGGCGCGTCGAAGGCCGGGCAGCAGTACCAGTCGATGGTGCCGTCGGTCCCCACCAGGGCCACACTGCGCAGATCGCCGATCAGCCCGTGCTCGGCGATCGGCACGTACCGCCGGCCGCCCGGCCCGCTCCGGTCCTGTGCCGTTCCGCCCATGACAGCCTCCCTGCCCGGTAGGCGCCTCAGCTCCAGCCTAGAACCGCCGGCGGCCGGCCGTTGTCAGCCCACCGGCGTCAGACCGTGAGAACCCGCAGCCCGGCCTCCTCGAAGCGCTGCACCGTCTCCACGTCGGCCGCGGTGTCCGTGACCAGTGTGTCCACCGCCTCGGCCGCACAGATCCAGGCGAACGCCCGCTGCCCGAGTTTGCTGGAGTCGGCGGCGACCACCACCCGCTCCGCCCGCTCGCACAGCAGCCGGTTGATCGCGGCCTCCGCCTCGTCGTGGGCCGCCGCGCCGTGCGTCACGTCGAACGCGACGACACCGAGCACCGCCACATCGACGGTGATCTGCCCGAGCACCCCGTCCGCGAGCGGCCCGACCAGCTCGTACGACTGGGCGCGCGCCACCCCGCCGGTCAGCACGATCTTGAACTGGGGCCGCACCACCAGCTCGCCCGCGATGTTCAGCGCGTTCGTCACCACGGTCAGCGCGGGCGACCCGGACGCCAGATCCTCGCGCACGGCCAGGGCCCGCGCCACCTCGGTCGTGGTGGTTCCCCCGGTCAGCCCGACCGCCTCACCCGGAGCCACCAGATCCGCCACCGCCTTGGCGATGCGCTGCTTCTCGGAGGCGTGGCGGGCCGTCTTGTAGCGCAGCGGCAGCTCGTACGACACGCCGTGCACGACAGCGCCACCGCGGGTGCGCACCAGCATCTGCTGCTCGGCGAGTCCGTCGAAGTCACGGCGGATCGTCGCCGCCGACACCCCGAGCTCCGCCGCCGCGTCCTCGACGTCCAGCCGGCCGCGCTCCACGAGCAGTTCCAGCAGCGCCTTCCAGCGGGCGTCGCGCGACATCCGCACCTCCACGTCCTCGATCTCCGGGCGACCCTAGCGCACCCGCTTCCGGCCGCATGCTTGATGATGCTCGAAAGATGGCTATATCTTGCAGGAACAATCAGAGTGGAGGGTGCGGCATGACGCATGTCGAGGACGAGCTGACCAGCCAGCCCGAGTGCTGGGCCCGCGCCGCGGCCGAGGCGCCCCGGTTCGCCGGCGTGCTGCCGGCGCCGGGGGAGCGGGTCGCGATCGTCGGCTGCGGCACCTCGTACTTCATGGCGCAGGCCGCGGCGGCCCTGCGCGAGGGCGCGGGCCGGGGCGAGACCGACGCCTTCGCCGCCTCGGAGTTCCCCTACGGCCGGCGCTACGACCACGTCGTCGCCCTCACCCGCTCCGGCACCACGACCGAAGTGCGGGAGCTGCTCAGCCGGTTGAGGGGCGGCACCCGTACCACCGCGATCACCGCCGACCCGGACACGCCCGTGACGACGGCCGCCGACGAACTCGCGGTCCTGGACTTCGCGGACGAACGCTCCGTCGTCCAGACCCGGTTCGCGACCACGGCCCTCACCCTGCTCCGCGCCCACCTCGGCCTGCACCCCGACGCCGCCGTCACCGACGCGCGCACCGCCCTGACGGAGCCGCTGCCCGAAGGGCTGGTGGAATGCGGGCAGTTCACCTTCCTGGGACGCGGCTGGACGGTCGGTGTGGCCAACGAGGCCGGGCTGAAGATGCGCGAGGCGGCGCTGGCCTGGGCGGAGGCCTACCCGGCGATGGAGTACCGGCACGGCCCCATCAGCGTCAGCGCCCGGTCCACGGCGACCTGGATGCTGGGCGACGCGCCGGACGGCCTCGCCGGACAGGTGCGCGACACGGGCGCCCTGTGGATCGCCGGGCGCCTCGACCCGCTCGCCGAACTGGTCCGCGTCCACCGGCTCGCGGTCGCCGTCGCCGCATCCCGCGGGCTGGACCCCGACCGTCCGCGCCACCTGACGCGCTCCGTGATCCTCCCCGCAGACCAGCACTGACGATGTGGAGACCCCGTGCCCCTCACCACCACCGGTGACCTCGTCACCCGCGCCGCCACGACCCGCTCGGCCGTCGCCTCCTTCAACGTCATCACCCTGGAACATGTCGAGGCCGTCATCGCGGGCGCCGAGTCCGTACCCGCCCCCGTTGTCCTCCAGGTCAGCGAGAACGCGGTCAGGTTCCGGGGCGGACGGCTGCTCCCGCTGGCCCGGGCGGCCGTCGCCGCGGCCGAACATGCCTCCGTACCCGTCGCGTTGCACCTCGACCACGTGCAGAGCGACGCCCTGCTCCACCAGGCCGCGGACGCCGGCTTCAGCTCCGTGATGTACGACGCCGCCCGGCTGCCCTACGCGGAGAACCTCGCCGCGACCCGGGCGGCGGTCGACCGCGCACACGCCCAGGGACTGTGGATCGAGGCCGAGCTGGGCCAGATCGGCGGCAAGAACGGCAGACCCCCGCTGGACGCGCACGCCCCCGGCGCCCGCACCGACCCCGACGAAGCGCGGGCCTTCGTCACCGACTCGGGCGTGGACGCCCTGGCCGTCGCCATCGGCAGCTCCCACGCCATGACCACCCGCACCGCCGCCCTCGACCACGCCCTGCTCACCCGCCTGTCGGCCGCACTGGACGTCCCGCTCGTCCTGCACGGCTCCTCCGGCGTCCCGGACGACGAACTCACGAAGGCCGTCGCGGAAGGCATCACGAAGGTCAACATCGGCACGGCCCTGAACATCGCGCTGACCGGAGCGATCCGGGACTTCCTCACCGACCGGCCCGAGGCGGTCGACCCGCGCAGCTACCTGACCCTCGCGCGGGAGGCGATGACACGGGCGGTGGTGAGGGCCCTCCGGACCCTGGGTTCCGCTACCGCTTGACGGCCTTCAGCACCACGAACTTCGGGTCGCTCGCGACGAGTCGGCAGTTGCCGAACAGCTTCCGCAGCTTGACGTGGTAGCCCAGATGCCGGTTGCCGACCACCCAGAGCTCCCCGCCCGGCCGCAGCGTGCGCCGCGCCCCGGTGAACATCCGCCAGGCCGTGGCGTCCGTCATCGCCTGATGGGAGTGGAACGGCGGGTTGTTGAGCACCAGATCGACACTGCCGGACGGCACGCCCGCCAGCCCGTCCCCGACCCGGAACTCGGCATGCCCCGGCACGCCGTTGGCCTTGAACGTCGCCTCCGCCGAGGCCACTGCCTGGAACGACTCGTCCACGAACAGCACCTCGGCGTCCGGGTCGGCCAGTGCCACCGACGTACCCACCACGCCGTTGCCGCACCCCAGATCCACCACCCGGCCGCCCCGGCCCTCCGGCAGATGCCGGAGCAGGAACCGCGTCCCGATGTCGAGCCGGTCGGCGCAGAAGACCCCCGCGTGGTTGACGACGGTGCCTCGCGCGGCGGGGCCGATCCCGTCCGGCAGCGTGTAGACGTACGGCCACGGGTTGGCGGGCCGCTCCAGCGCGGGATCCGGCGTGCAGAAGATCAGCCGGGCCTTCTTCTCGGCGAGCGAGGTGCGGGTCGGGCCGAGGATCCGCTCGAACAGCCGGAGCGTCGAGGTGTGGATCTCCTTCACCATGCCCGCACCGACGACGACCGTCCCGGCGTGCACGGCCGGCGCCAGCCGCAGCAACTGGTCCTCCAGGAGCGCCAGGCTCTTCGGCACCCGTACCAGCAGCACGTCGATCCGCTCCGGCGGCGGATCCTGCGTGGTGAGCAGCCGCACCGCGCCCGGCTCGGCACCGGCCCGCGCGAGGTTGGCGCGGGTCGCCTCCTGCGCGAGGTGGGAGTCGGTGATCTGCACCGGCCGGTGCGCCGCGAGCACCGTGGCCAGGGCACCCCAGCGGTCCCCGAGGACCACGACCGTGCCGTCCAGCGGCACCCGCTCCTGGGCCAGATGCCTCAGCAGGTACTCGTCCGAGGCGTCCCACGCGCGCAGCCTGTCGCGCGGATCCTCGGGGAAACGGGTCAGCGCCGGCTCGCCCCACGGCGTCGTCATACGGTCGTTCATCGTGCGACCAGGCTAGCCGAGCCGCAGCTCAGGGAGTGTCGGGCACCATGGAAGGCATGGACGCCGAGCTGTTCCCCAGACCCCGTACGCAGGTCGCGCCCGGTGCCGTGCACCTGCCCGGCTGGCTGGACGAGGACCGCCAGCGGGCTCTGCTCGACGCCTGCCGCGAGTGGGCCCGCCCGCCCGCCGGCCTGCGCGCGGTCCGCACCCCGGGCGGCGGCACCATGACCGCCCGCCAGGTCTGCCTCGGCTGGCACTGGTACCCCTATGCCTACGCCCGCACGGTCGCCGACGGGGACGGCGCCCCGGTGAAGCCCTTCCCGCGATGGCTCGGCGAACTGGGCCGCCGGGCGGTCCGCGACACCCTCGCAGGGCCCGCGGCGGACTACGACATCGCGCTGATCAACTTCTACGACGCCGACGCCCGCATGGGCATGCACCGCGACAGTGACGAGAAGTCCGACGCGCCGGTGGTGTCGCTGAGCCTCGGCGACACCTGCGTCTTCCGCTTCGGCAACACCGAGACCCGCACCCGGCCCCACACCGACATCGAGCTGCGCAGCGGCGACCTGTTCGTCTTCGGCGGCCCGTCCCGGCTCGCCTACCACGGCGTCCCCCGGGTCCACGCGGGCACGGCACCGCCCGGGCTGGGCCTGACCGGCCGGCTCAACATCACGCTCCGGGTCAGCGGCCTGTAAGACCGCGGGCCCTACGGATCATGGGAGACTCGCCCTCATGAGCGGGAAGGCGGACCCCCGGCCGGCGGGGGATGGGACCACCTCGACGAGAACGCGGCTGGACCGGGGGCGCGGAGCGCTCGGACCCGCGCTGGAGCTCGTGCACACCGGACGCGCGCCGACCCGGGCCGTGCTCACCGCCGAGCTCGGGGTGACGCGGGCGACGGCCGGCGCGGTCGCCGCCGAGCTGGAAGCGCTCGGGCTGATCCGGGTCGACGCCCGGCCCGGCGCGGCGGCCGGCTCGCAGGGCAGGCCCTCCCACCGACTGGCCGTCGCCGACGACGGGCCCGTCGCGCTCGCCGCGCAGGTGCACGCCGACGGCTTCCGGGCGGCGCTGGTCGGACTGGGCGGCCGGATCGTCGCCACCGCGCCCGGCTGCGAGGTCGTCGAAGCCGACCCGGCCAAGGTGCTCGCCTCCGTCGTCACCGCCGGCGCCGAGCTGCTGCGCGAGACCGGACTGCGCTGTGTGGGCGCGGGCCTCGCCGTCCCCTCCGCCGTCGCCGAACCCGAGGGCCTGGCCCTCAACCCCCTGCACCTGGCCTGGCCCGCGGGCGCGCCCGTGCGGGACATCTTCGCCGAGCAGGTACGCGCGGCCGGCCTCGACGGACCCGCGTTCGCCGCCAACGACGTCAACCTCGCCGCGCTGGCCGAGCACCGGCACGGCGCCGGCCGCGGCGCCCGCGACCTGCTGTGCGTGGCCACCGGCCACCGCGGCGTCGGCGGCGCGCTCGTCCTCGACGGCCGCCTGCACCGGGGCAGTTCGGGCCTCGCACTGGAGGTCGGACACCTCACCGTGCACCCCGAGGGCCGCCCCTGCCACTGCGGCAGCCGCGGCTGCCTCGACGTGGAGACCGACCCGCTCGCCTTCCTCACGGAGGCCGGACGCGAACCGGGCCCCGAGGTGTCCCTGCTCCAGCAGTCCATCGACCTGATCCGCCACCAGTACGACGACCCGGGCGTCCGCACCGCCACCGAGGCCCTCATCGACCGCCTCGGCCTCGGCCTCGCGGGCCTCGTCAACATCCTCAACCCTGACCGGATCATCCTCGGCGGCCTGCACCGCACCCTCCTTGACGCCGACCCCGGCCGCCTCCGCGCGGTCGTGGCCGACCGCAGCCTGTGGGGCCAGAGCGGCGGCGTCCCCATCCTGCCCTGCACCCTCGACCACAACAGCCTGGTCGGCGCGGCGGAACTGGCCTGGCAGCCGGTCCTGGACGATCCGCTGGGAGCGCTGTCCGCACAGGGGTGAGCGGGCCCGGGCCCGCTCACCCCTGCGCCCGGCTCCGCAGCGCCGCCACCAGCGGCCGCCGCAGGTCGGCCCGGCGTACGCACAGCCCGATCGTGGGGCACCACACCCGCGCCACACCCCGGCGCGGCCGGCGTCAGGTGAGCCCGGGCAGGCGTGTCCGCGCCGCTTCCGGGAAGGCGCGCCGCTGAGCGGGCAGGCTGGGTCGCGGGCAGTCCGCCCGCACCGCACCACCCCGCACCGCACCACCGAGGAAGTTGACGCAATGACCGACAAGCTCACCGTGAGCGTCCTGGGCACCGGCATCATGGGCGCCGCGATGGCCCGCAACCTCGCCCGGGCCGGTCACACGGTCCACGCCTGGAACCGCACGCGGGCCAAGGCCGAGCCGCTGGCCGCCGACGGCGTGCGGATCGCCGACACCCCAGCGCAGGCCGTGCGGGACGCCGACGTCGTCCTGACCATGCTCTACGACGGTCCCGCGGCGCTGGACACGATGCGCGAGGCCGTCCCCGCCCTGCGCCCCGGAACCGCCTGGGTGCAGTCCACCACCGCGGGCCTCGAGGGCGTCGCCGAGCTGGCCGCCTTCGCCCGCGAGCACGGCCTGGTCTTCTACGACGCCCCCGTCCTGGGCACCCGCCAGCCCGCAGAGGCCGGGAAGCTGACCGTGCTCGCGGCCGGCCCCACCGAGGGGCGCGAGAAGGTGACGCCGGTCTTCGAGGCGGTCGGTGCCCGTACCGTCTGGTCCGGCGAGGACGGAGCGGAGGGCGGGGCCACCCGCCTCAAGCTCGTCGCCAACAGCTGGGTCCTCGCCGTCACGGCCGCCGCCGGCGAGGCCCTCGCCCTGTCCAAGGCCCTCGGTGTCGACCCGCACGGCTTCTTCGACCTCGTCGCCGGCGGCCCGCTCGACATGGGCTACCTGCGAGCCAAGTCCGATCTCGTTCTCGAAGGCAGGCTCACGCCGCCCCAGTTCGCGGTGAGCACCGCCGCCAAGGACGCCCGCCTGATCGTCCGGGCCGGCGCGGACAACGGCGTCCGGCTGGACGTCGCCGAAGCGGCCGCCGCCCGCATGGAGCGCGCCGCCGCACAGGGCCACGCCGACGAGGACATGGTCGCCGCCTACTTCGCCAGCTTCGACGACAAGCCCGACTCCTAGGAGGCCCCCCATGTCCAAGCCGCCCCTGCCGCCCGAGGCCGACGCCCTGCTGAGCCGGCCCAACCCGTGCGTCATGGCGACGCTGCGCTCGGACGGCACACCCGTCTCCACCGCCACCTGGTACGTGTGGAAGGACGGCCGTGTGCTGATCAACCTCGACGAGGGCCGGATCCGCCTGAAGCATCTGCGCCGCGACCCGCGGGTCACCCTCACCGTCCTCGCCGGCGACGACTGGTACACCCACGTCACCCTCATCGGCCGCGTCACCGAGATGTACGACGACGAGGACCTGGCCGACATCGACCTCCTCGCCCGGCACTACACCGGCAAGCCCTACCCGGACCGCGTCCGCCCCCGCGTCAGCGCCTGGATCGAGGTCGACCGCTGGCACGGCTGGGGGTCGATGAAGGACAGCGACCAGGCAGGCGGCTGAGGCGGGTGACCCGGGCCGGTCAGCGCCACTCGGTCCCGAACGCCCGGCCCGGGTTCTCCGTGAGGACGCGCGCCACCAGCTCCTCGCCCACGGCGTGCACGAGCCGGGGCCGCACCCGGCGCAGCAGATACGGCATCCCGGGGCCGCCGCTCACCGAGCGGGCGGCGGCCGTCGTGGTGTCCGCGCCCAGCAGCAGCCGGTCGCCGAACCCGGCGTCGGCGAGGGCCCGTACGGCGTCCGGCATCCGCCAGTCCGTGGCGTGGTGGGCGAGTGACGGCCCGTCGAAGGCCAGATAGCAGCCGGACCGCGCCGCCTGCCGGTGCACCACGAGGTCGGGGGAGCGGTTGAGGTGCCCCAGCACCACCCGGTGCGGCGGCACCCCCAACTCCCCGCACAGCAGGTCCAGTACGTCCAGCGCACCGGTCCCCCGCTCCAGGTGTACGGCGATCGTCGCGCCCGTGGCGTGCTGCGCCTCGGCCGCCGCCGTCATGGCCCAGCGGGCGTGCGCGTCCAGGGCGTGGAAGCCGCCCGCGACCTTGACGAGCCCCGCCCGCACCCCCGACGTCCCGATGCCCTCGGTGAGTTCGGAGACGAAGAGTCCGGCGAGCCGGCTGCGCAGCCCGGCGAGTGTGTCGTCGTCGTAGTGCACGGCCTGGTGCAGACCCGTCGCGGCCACCACGTGCACACCGGTCTCCCGGGACAGCGGCGGCAGATCGGCAGCCCGCCGTCCGAGCCCGTACGGCGTCCACTGCACGACGGCCCCACCGCCCTGCTCCCGGAACGCGACCAGCTCCGCCCGCGCGTCCGCCACGCTGCGCAGCTCCTGGCCGGGCAGCCGGGGACTGCCGAAGAACAGATGGTCGTGGGCGTCGCACACACCCAGGTCTCCGGGAGGCACGTCCCCCAGCACCGTGCGGACCGCGCTCACCACTGGCGTCCCCGCGGCAGCAGGTCCCGGCCCGGCGCGGACAGGTGCAGCACCTCGAACACCTCACCGCCGGCCCGAGGCGGGTCCTGCTCCCAGAGGGAGAAGTGCACCAGCTCCCAGCGGCTGGTGTCGACGGCCGCGGCGGCGAGCAGCGCCCCGTCCGCCACCGCCAGCCGCCGGGCCTCGCCCACCGCGTCCTCCACGGCGTCGGCCAACGGCCCGCCGTCCGGCATCGGTTGGCGCCGCCGCAGGGCGAACCGCGCGTGCGAACCCTTCCCCTCTTCGTACGTGAGCCCCGTCCACTGCCGCGCCGACGGCCGCCCGAAGTCGTCACCGACCCCCTGGAACCCACCGCCCCACAGGAAGGCGTTCATGCCGTCCACGGTGTTCCAGAGGTAGAACGGCGCGTACTGGTTGACCGGAGAGCCGCGCAGGCCGCGCTCGCGGATCAGGTAGGCCTTGAGGCCGAGCCCGTCCCAGTCGTCGAGCAGGTGCCCGCGGCGGGCGACGCGGTCGCGGATGACGCCCATGGGGTAGTCGGCGGGCAAGGTGAGCTCGTACTGCATGGCGTGCATGGAAGTCTCCTCAGGAGGTCCGGGGCGCCAGCAGGGAGAGCAGTCCCCGGACCCCCGCGTCGAACGCGGCGGGGGAGCCGGAGGCGCGGGCCAGGACGTATCCGCCCTGGACGGTCGCGACGACCGCCGCCGCGATCTCCCCGCCGTCCAGGCCGGGCGCGAACTGGCCCTGGGCCGTGCCCTCTTCGACGATCCCGGCGATTCGCCCACGCAGCCATTCGAGCGTCTCGTCGACCGGCGCGCGCAGCTCGGCGCTCGCGATCACGTCCGGATCCATCGTCAGGCGGCCGACCGGGCAGCCCCGCAGCACGTCCCGCTCGCGCCGCAGATACGCCTCGATCCGCTCGTACGGCGAGCCCGGGCCGTCGAGTACCGCCGCGGCGGCGGCGCGCGTCTCCTCGGCGGTCCGCCGGATCGCGGCCAGCGCGAGATCGGGCTTGCCCTTGAAGTGGTGATACATGCTGCCCTGGCCGGCGTCCGCGCGTTCCAGGATCGCTTTGGGGCTGGTGCCCACGTAGCCGCGCTCCCACAGCAGCTCGCGGGTGGACTCGATCAGTCGTTCCGGGGTGCTCACCCCCTCACTGTACATACCAGTAGTTACAGAAGTCGAGGCCCGCGCGGAGCGGACCGACCGACTCCTCTACTCCCCAAGAGGTACCGGCGGTGCCGCCGGCCGTACGACGACGGGGGCCCCTCGCGCGACGACTCTCGAAAGCGACACAGGACACCGAACCATCAAGGAGTGGACGACATGCAGACCCTGGCGAACTTCGGCGACGGCGGCGGGCCCGGCCCGTGGATCCTGCTCTTCCCGGTGCTCTGGGTGCTGGCGGTCGGCGGCGGCATCGCGCTGCTGCGCCGCACCGTGTGGCGTGGACGTCGCGGCGCCCCCTGGCGGCAGCCCGCCGCCGGGAACGACTCACCCATCACCGTACTAGGTCACCGTTTCGCCTCCGGCGAGATCGACGAGGACGAGTACTGGCGCCGACTGTCCGTACTGAACGAGGAGTTCGGCCGCAGGTCCGGAGCGGCATGACGGTAACCGCCACACCGGCGCTGCGAGGCCGTCATCACCACGGAGTGGCGTACGCCCCCGGGGTGCACCCGGCGGCGTACGCCCCCGAGGGGACGGTGGTCACCGCCCGGTCAACCGGCAACGGCGGACCGGGCGGGAGCATGGCCGGGCCGGAGCCCGTCGGTGGAGGCCCCGACCTCGGCGAACCTGCGCGCGGGCTTCTCCTGGATCGTGTGCCGCGACCGGAGCGAGGGCGCCGTCACCGCGGGGGCGGACGTCGGCAGGGTGAACCACACGACCTTGCCGGACTCGCCGTCCGGCCGGACGCCCCAGCTCTCGCTCATGGCGGCCACCATCGCGAGCCCGCGCCCGCAGGTCGCCAGCGGCTCGGCGTCGTCGACCACGGGCATCCGCGGGTCGCCGTCGCGCACCGAGACCGTGAGCCGGTCGAGCAGCAGCTCTATCTCCACCGTGCACGTCTTGTCCGGCTGGGCGTGCCGGTGGACGTTGGACAACAGCTCCGTCACGCCGAGCGAGGCCCGGTCGATCAGGGGATCCAGATGCCAGTAGCGCAACTGCGCAGAGACGATTCTGCGGACCTGGCCGATCCGCGACGGCAGGGCTTGGAGCTCCACCGTGCAGTGCCTGCTTGGGTAGCTGATCACGGCTGCGACTCCCCGACGTGAGGTCCGGAAGAACACGGAGTTCGGATCCAGCAGGGCGCCTGCATGACACTGCCGCCTGCTGTCGTGGCCGGCGGGCTGGTTCGCAGCGTTATCGCCGGTAAACCCAGAGTGACGTGAGACCAGGGTGGCGCAGGGGATGAGGTACCGCAACTCGCGGACATCTCAGTCGCCACGCCCCGCTGCCCTGCGCACGGCTTCGATGAAGCGCCGCGCGGCCGGCGGCCCCGGCTCCCCCGGGGCGGGGTCGTGATCGCCCAGGGTGAGCAGGTACCGCTTGCCGTTGAGATCCGCCGTGGCCCGGTCATCGGGGCCGAACCAGGGCTTGGAGGCGCGCACGGCCTGCACCGGCGCACTGTCGATCTCACTGCCGTAGCTGGTCAGCAACTCGAGCCGGCCGTCGCTGATCCTGACCTGCCCGGCCCGGGTGAGCGAACGCAGCCGCTTCCCGATCCGCACGCCCGTGGCCCTGAACTCCGGCTCTCCCATGCCACCCGCCCCCTAGTGCGCCTCGGTGTGTACCGGCCCGCTCCGCGCGAGGCCCGGTTCGGGCTCGTGTCCTGATCCAGTGTGCCCCGTCCGGACGCACGGTCCCCTCCGGGTTGGTGCGTCCCGCCCGGTCCGGCCGTGCGGTGTGCCCCGCCGGCCGTCACCGGGGCGTGCCGCCCGTGCCCGCAAGCCTGCCCCGGAAGGCGGTCGTACCCTGCGGTCACCCCGTCCGGGGCCTTGGTCCCGCCGTGAAGTCTGCCCCTGCCCGGCGTCGAGCACCAGTGCCCGCGACCCCCTCGCCGGGGGGCGCCCGCAGCACACTCGCCCATGCGCCCCCGGGACCGCGCGCCCCCTTGCCCCGGGCTCTGCCCCTGGGGGCGCTTTGGGGGGCTCAAAGCTGCGTTTATGCAGGTGAGAAGCGTGCAGAAGGTGCCTATGATCGGGGTGTCGGCCGTGCGCCCCCTCGCCGGCGCACAGCGTTAGGAGCCCCCCGTGAGTACCCCCCAGCAGACCCGGACCGGCGTGACACTCGACGTCGACCACAGCGACGCCGCCTACCGGGCGTGGCTCAAAGAAGCCGTCCGCAGAGTCCAGGCGGATGCCAACCGCTCGGCCGACACCCATCTGCTGCAGTTCCCCCTGCCGGAGCGGTGGGGCATCGACCTGTATCTGAAGGACGAGTCGACCCACCCCACCGGAAGCCTCAAGCACCGCCTCGCCCGCTCCCTCTTCCTGTACGGCCTGTGCAACGGATGGATCCGGCCCGACCGACCCGTCATCGAGGCCTCCAGCGGCTCGACGGCCGTCTCCGAGGCGTACTTCGCGAAGCTGATCGGCGTGCCCTTCATCGCCGTCATGCCGCGCACGACGAGCGCCGAGAAGATCCGCCTCATCGAGTTCCACTCCGGCCGATGCCACTTCGTGGACGACCCCCGCACGATGTACCAGGAGTCCGCCCGCCTCGCGGCCGAGACCGGCGGCCACTACATGGACCAGTTCACCTACGCCGAACGGGCCACGGACTGGCGCGGAAACAACAACATCGCCGAGTCCATCTTCCGCCAGCTGCGCCTGGAGCGCTTTCCCGAGCCGGCGTGGATCGTCGCCACGGCGGGCACCGGCGGCACCTCCGCGACCCTCGCGCGCTACGTCCACTACATGCAGTACGACACCCGCGTCTGCGTGGCCGACCCCGAGAACTCGTGCTTCTTCGAGGGCTGGACCACCGGTGATCCGGACGTCACCTGCGACTGCGGCTCCCGTATCGAGGGCATCGGGCGGCCCCGGATGGAACCGAGCTTCGTGCCCGGCGCGATCGACCGGATGATGAAGGTGCCCGACGCGGCCAGCGTCGCCGCCGTACGCGCGCTGGAACGCGCCATCGGCCGCAAGGCGGGCGGCTCGACCGGCACGGGGCTGTGGAGCGCACTGAAGATCGTCGCCGAGATGGTGACCGAGGGCCGGCAGGGCAGCGTCGTGACCCTGCTGTGCGACCCGGGGGACCGGTATCTCGACAAGTACTACTCGGACGCCTGGCTGGCCGCCCAGGGGCTGGACATCGAGCCGTACACGGCCGCGATCGACTCGCTCCTGAAGACGGGCGTCTGGCCCGGCTGAGTACGGGACCTCAGGCCCTCAGCCGCCGGTCCAGCGCCGTCAGGGCGTCGCGGAACGCGCGCGCCTGGCCCCCGCGCGCCACCTTCATGGCCAGCCGGTAGGCAGCCGTCCCGTCGGTGGCGAAGGTCCACCGCACCCGGGTGCCGGTGCCGGCCGGCGATAGCCACCACTCCTCGGCCATCGCCCGCACGCCCGGCAGATTGGTGACGTCGACGCGATAGGCGTACACCCCGGGTTCGTCCGCCGCGATGATCGACTCGCGGAACCGGATGCCGCCGGTGAGC
Organism: Streptomyces flavovariabilis; assembly: GCF_000725785.1. Classification (NCBI taxonomy): domain Bacteria; kingdom Bacillati; phylum Actinomycetota; class Actinomycetes; order Kitasatosporales; family Streptomycetaceae; genus Streptomyces; species Streptomyces flavovariabilis. Next base: position 199,586 of record NZ_JNXD01000015.1, read on the forward strand.
GTGACATCGCGCCCCGCGCCGGCGTCCACCGGGCGGGCGGCCGTCACCTGCGGGAACCACTCGGCCCAGCCGGGCACGTCCTCGAGCGCGCCGTAGACCGCCGCCACCGGAGCGGCGACCTCCCGTACGAAGACGTGCCGAACGGGCGCGGTCCCGACGAAGTCGAGCCCCACCGGGCGCAGTCGACGAGCCATGGACGGAGCCCTCCTGGAAGGGAGCGGGCGGTGACCGGAAGCGCCACCCTAGCTGGCGACCCGTCAGATGTCAGCGTCGTCCTCGGGCTCTCCGGCCACCACCAGCCGCCGCAGATGCTCCGCGACCACCCCGCGCGCCTCGTCCGGCAGGCCGGCGTCCGTCACGAGTGTGTCGATGCGCTCCAGCGAGGCGAATGAACTCAGCCCCACCTTGCCCCACTTGGTGTGGTCCGCGACCACGACCACGCGGCGGGCCGACTGGACGAGCCGCCGGTTCGTCTCGGCCTCCGCGAGGTTCGGCGTCGACAGGCCGGCCTCGACCGATATGCCGTGCACCCCGAGGAACAGCAGGTCGAAGTGGAGGGCGGCGATCGCCTGGTCGGCCACCGGCCCCACCAGCGAGTCGGAGGGCGTGCGCACCCCGCCCGTCAGGACGACCGTGGCCGCGCCCTGCCGCGGACCCGAGGTGCGCTGCGCCGCGTGGAACACGTCGGCGACCCGCACCGAGTTGGTGACCACCGTGAGGTCCGGCACGTCCAGCAGCTGGTGCGCCAGCGCGAAGGTCGTCGTACCACCCGACAGGGCGATCGCAGCGCCCGGCGTGACCAGCTTGGCCGCGGCGCGTGCGATGTCCTCCTTGGCGGTCAGCTCCAGGCCCGACTTGGCCTCGAAGCCCGGTTCGTGCGTACTCGCCTCGACCACCGGGACCGCGCCGCCGTGCACCTTCTCCAGCACGCCCTGGCGGGCGAGCGCGTCGAGGTCGCGGCGGACCGTCATGTCCGACACGCCGAGCTTGCGGGTCAGCTCGTTGACCCGGACACCGCCCCGGCGGCGAACCTCGTCGAGGATCAGGGATCGCCGCTGCTCCGCGAGGAGGTTCTGATTCTCGCTCACGTACGCTCCGGTCCTTTCGCCTCAATGCCGTCCGACACCCCTTGCACCGGCTCCGACTAGGACATTCTTCCTGGCTCCGGTGCGAGGACGTCCCATCCTCGCATGTCGCGGAGCGGAGAGCGCCACCACGCCCACCCGTCGCGCGCGGGCCACCGGTGACCCGACCGACGCGCCGTGGTTCATCACGGATCGGGGAGATTCCGTGACAGGAGGTGTGCGGCGCCGCGGAAGTGGAGATCCTTGTGCCCGCACGGACAGAGCCGACGGCGTGTCACGGGGGAAGTGCGAATCAGTGGAACGCGCGCAGGAACATGCGTCGACCGGCGGACCGGACGGCCCCGCCACGCGGCCCGGCGAGACCGGAACCGCCGCCCTGGAACTCCTGGTCCACGGCGTGGGCGGTACCACGCCGCAGGAGATGCTCAACGATCCGCGGACGGTGCGCGTCACCGGCGACGACACGGCGGCCGTCTTCCGGCGCGCCGACGACGTCGGCGCCGAGCACAGTGCCGACGACCGGCGCCGCGACGGCCCGGTGCCCGAGGCCTACGTCTGGTGCAACCTCACCTCCGGCAACGGCACCCGCGCACTGTGGCTGTTGCTGCTGCCGTTCATGGTCGTCAACCTCGCCCACTGGATGCGCCCCACGGCCCACGGCCGCCGCCGCACCGTGCGCCTGTACGGCCTCCTGGTGCGGCTCGCGGCACTCACGCTGACGGTGCTGCTCGTCGCGGCGGCCTGCGAGGTCGCCCTCGATCTGGCGGCCTGGCAGTGCGCGGGCACCGCCGCGTGCGCCGACCGCCACTCCTGGCTGGGTTTCCTCTCACCCACCGTCTCGGACGGCGGCTGGTGGAGCGCACCCGGCCGCAGACTCGCCCTCGCCGCCGTCGTGCCCACCGCCCTGACCGTCCTGCTGTGGTACCTGTCCCGGCGCACGTGGAGCGACTACGAGTCCCAGCAGCCCGTCGAACGGCCCCCCGAGCCCGAAGGGAACGGCGGCCCGACCGCACTCGGCCGGCCCGGTTTCTGGTACGGGCGCCGGCTGGTGGCCAGGCTGCGCGCCGCGCACACCGCCGCCGGCCTGATCACGGTCGCCGCCGCGGTCGGCAGTGCCGCCGCCCGCCACGACCGCCGCCCCGGCGGCCCGGCCGTACTCGACACCCTGGGCCTGATCCTGGAGGCGGCCCTCGCGGCCTGCGCGGTCGCCGTGGTGTGGGTGGTGTGCCGCCGCGGCCGCAGCGAGAGACGGCTGGACCGGAAACTCGACGAGCGTTTCGTACGACGCCTGCCGCCGGCCGCGCTCGTCCTGCTCGCCCTCACCCTGCTGTACGCCGGTTGGGAGCGCCCGGGGTGGACGTCGCAAGGCCGGCTGCCCGGTGACACGACCTTCGGCGGGATCGCCCTGGTCCAGGGCCTGCTCGTGATCGTCCTCGGTGTCGTCGCCCACGTCCTGCACCGCACCGACCCCGACCGGCGGGCGGTGCTGCGAGGCCTGGGCGGACCGGCCGTGGCGATGCTGGCCTGCGCGCTGGGCGGGGTGATGTCCGGCGGCGTGTCGCAGCGCGTGTCCGACTGGCTGGACGGCACCGGGGCGTCGATCGAGGGCCCGCCGGTCCTGCTGACCTGGCAGGCGTCCGTGATCCCGCCGCTGCTCGTCGTACTGCTGGGGCTCATCGGCTGGCTGGCCCGTCGTGCCTTGCAGCTCGCCCGCGCCGAGCGCGCCGCCGTGGCACTCGACTACCCGGACGAGGACCTCGACCGCGCCCGCACCCGCCGTATCGCCTACACCCGGGCGATGGCCGCGCTCACCGACCGGGGACCCCGCGTCGTCGCCGTCACCTCCGGCGTCACCCTGCTGCTGGGCGCCGGAGCCCTCGTGGGGGCCCTCGCCACCGACGAGACGCCGGGCGAGGCCGCGCAGGGTGCCTACCCCGTCGTCCACGGCGCCGCCGAGACCGCCCAGGCCCTCGGCTCCTGGCTGATCGGCCTGGGGTTCATACTCTTCGTCACCTGGGGCCGACGCGCCTACAAGGACGCCGCGGCCCGCCGCACCATCGGCATCCTGTGGGACGTCGGCACCTTCTGGCCGCGCGCCTCCCACCCGTTCGCCCCGCCCTGCTACGCCGAGCGCGCGGTGCCCGACCTGACCTGGCGGATGGCCACCTGGACCCGTGCCACCGGTGGCCGGCTGGTCATCTCCGGGCACTCGCAGGGCAGCGTGCTCGCCGCCGCCGCGGCCTGGCAACTCGCCCCGTCCGCCCGCAAACGGGTCGCCCTGCTGACCTACGGCTCGCCGCTGGAGCGCCTCTACGGCCGCTGGTTCCCGGCGCACTTCGGACCCGCCGCGCTCAGCTCCCTGCACCGTGACGTCGACTGCTGGCGCAACCTCTACCGGCTCACCGACCCCATCGGCGGCCCGGTGCGCCTGCCCGGCGACCGCGGCCCGCAGGTCGACCACACCCCTCTGACGGACCCGCTCGCCTACGGCCGCACCGATCTCCTGCCGCTGCCCGCGCCGATCCTCGGCCACTCCGACTACCAGGCCGACCCGGCCTTCGCCGAGGAGCGCCGCAAGCTGCTGGCCCGGCTGCGGCCGGAGACGCCGGAGGTGCCCTCGCCGCGCCACCAGCCCGAGCCGCCCGCCGCTTGAGGGGGTCCTCAGAGCAGCTCGGGCAGATCCTCGGCGTAGAGCAGCGTGAGGTCGTCCTTGCTGGGCTCCGGGAGCTGGGCGACCCGGCTCGCGTGCCGCTCCACCATCGCCTCGAAGGTCTGCCGCGCGGTGCGGCCGTTGCCGAACGCCGGTCCTTTGGGGAGCACCGTGAAGTACTTTCCCAGGGCCTCCGCCGCGCCCGCCGCCAGCCGGTACTCGTGCTCCTCGGCCTGCTGCTCCACGATCCGCAGCAGGTCCTCGGGGCCGTAGTCGCTGAAGGTGATGGTCCGCGAGAAGCGGGACGCCACACCCGGGTTGACCGACAGGAAGCGCTCCATCTCGGCCGTGTAGCCCGCGACGATCACCACGACAGCGTCCCGGTGGTCCTCCATCAGCTTCACCAGCGTGTCGATGGCCTCCTTGCCGAAGTCGCGGCCCGCGTCCTCCGGGGACAGCGCGTACGCCTCGTCGATGAACAGCACGCCGCCGCGCGCCTTCTCGAAGGCCTCCTGAGTGCGGATCGCGGTCGAGCCGATGTGCTCGCCGACCAGGTCGACCCGGGACACCTCGACCAGGTGGCCCTTCTCCAGTACGCCGAGGGAGGCGAGGATCTCGCCGTAGAGCCGCGCGACCGTCGTCTTGCCGGTGCCGGGGGAGCCGGTGAAGACCAGGTGCCGCTTGACCGACGCCGCCTTCAGGCCCGCCTGCTGCCGGCGCCGGCCGACCTCGATCATGTCGGTGAGGGCGCGCACCTCGCGCTTGACGCTCTCCAGGCCCACCAGCGCGTCGAGTTCACCGAGGACGTCCTTGGAGGTGCGGGCCGACCGCTCGGGCTCCGCGACCGGCACCGGGGGCTCCGTCTCGGTGCGCTGTCCCGGCACCGCGCCCAGCACGCCGGGGGAGTGGCTCACCGTCTGCACGGCCGTCGCCGGCGCCGCGGGCGCGCGCAGACCGCCGCTCTCGTCGCTCGTGCAGTCCTCGACGAGCGGGCCCGTTCCGGACGCCGGGTCCGCGCCGCTGTCCGCGAACTCGTAGCCCCCGCGCGCGCACCGCTCCGTGCGGCACTTCCGCAGCGTCGTACGGCTGCCGTCGATCACATGGAAGCCGTAGCCGCCGCTGCCCGTGACCCGGCAGTTCAGGAAGCTGCCCCGGCCGCCGGCCGAGACGTAGACGCCGGCCTCCGCAGGGGAGTCGATCGTGCAGCGCTCCACGGTGGGGTCGGCGCCCTTGGTGACGATCACGCCGGTCTGGGTGCCGTCCACCGTGCAGTTGGCGAGCGTGCCGCCGCTGCCGTGGTCGCGGAACCAGGCGCCCGTCGCCGCGTCCCGGATCCGGCAGTCGTCGAGCTGCGCGGTCGCGCCGTCGCTCACCGACACGGCCGTGTTGCGCACCTGCGACAGGTCGCTGTCGACGACGTCCGCGCGCGAGCCGCGGTCGAGGACGAACAGCGCGTCCGGCACGTCGTGCACCCGGCAGGAGTCCAGTACGGCGGTGGCGCCGTCGCTCACCCAGACCGCCGGGTAGTCGCCCGTGCTGTCGAAGATCTCGCACTGGTTGGCGTCCACGCGGGTGCCCGGGTCCCACACCGACAGGCCGTTGCGCCCGAACTGCCGCACGCTGGTGCGGGTCAGCGTGAGAACGGAACGGGAACGCAGGTCGACCGCGTTCTCCGGGATGTCGTGGATACGGCAGTCGGCGAGGGTCAGCACCGCGTCCGTGTCGAGGGTGACCCCGTCGGCCGTGGTGCGGTGCACATCGCAGTCGGTGAGGTGCGCGGTGGCCCGGCCGGTGATCTGCACACCGCTGCCCCGGACTTCGTAGATCTCGCAGCCCACCGCCTCCAGCGCCGAGTTCTCCCCGGTCGCCGACAGGCCCGAGCCCGAGGTGTGGTGGATACGGCAGCGCTCCAGGCGGGGGTGGGCGCCGCCGCGCACCGCCACGCCCGCCTGGCCGGCCGCGACGACCTCGCACTCCTCGAACACCCCGCCCGCGCCGTCGAGTACGGCGATGCCGATGCCCGCCGGGTTGTCGACCGCGCAGCGCCGCACGGTGGGCCGGGCGCTGCCGCGCACCTCGATCCCGGCCGCCGACCGCGTCACGACCCGCAGGTCGCGCAGCTCCGGGGTGCCCTCCTCCACCAGGACGGCCGGGGCGGCCGCGTCCTGGCCCTCCACGTGCAGGTCCTGCACCACCGCCGAGGCACGCACGGTCAGCGGCACCCCGTCCACGGGGGCGATCCGCACCGAGCCGGGGGAGTTCTCGGGACCGCGCAGGGTCACGGCGCGCTGCAGGACGAGGTTCTCCCGGTAGGTGCCGGGCGCGACGGTGAGGACGTCTCCGTCGGCCGCGGCCTCCAGGGCGGCGGCGAGCGATGCATACTCACCCGTGCGGCGCCGCCACCGCGACGTGCCGGTGTGCGTCACCTGGACCGTGCCCTGTGCCATGGTGTAGCTGTGCCCCCACCTCGGTCGTACTGATGGCTCGTCCACCCTCGGGGCGCGTCCCTGAGGCTCGCTCGCGCGCGGGTTGTGCCGAACGGTTCGGCCGGACCACCGTAGCGTGCGCGCGGGGGGTGGGTTGACCAGAGCCGGAAGGCCGTCAGCTGCCGGCGCCCGTCCTGCCCCAGTCCGGGCCCGCCTTGTCCCATGCCTGGTCCCAACGGGCGTACCGGCGGCGGACCATGCGCCAGACGATCAGCCGCCTGCCGCCCTCTATGAGACCGCCCGTCGCCAGGGCCGCGCCGAAACCGGCGAGGACCGCGTGCGTCGAGGCCGTCGCGGAGTCGAGCGGGCGGGCCACCATCCGGCCGTGCCGGTCGGTCCATATCCGGAACTCGTCGCCCTGCCGCGGGTCCTTGAGGCTCGCCAGCACGGGGCCCCGGTGCGGGGTGCCGTCCGGTGCGGTCCAGTCGGCGAGGACGCGGTTGCGCAGATCCCTGCCCGACGAGGTCTCCGGGTCGGCGTCCAGCGGGGAGCGGTCCAGCTTGCGGACCACGGTGGCCGTCACCCGATGCCGCGCCTCGTGCTGCGCCCGGACGGAGCGCTGCAGCGCGTCCTCGGCCGTACCCCCGACAAGCGAGCCGGTCAGCGGGGCGGCCAGCAGGATCAGCATCAGGGCGGCCAGTGCCACCCAGGCCTCGGCCAGGTCGGTCGCGCGGCACAGTGGATTGCGCCGCCAGCGCCACAGTCCGCTGATCGCTCGCACCGCCTGCACCCCCTTCCCGCTCCGTGATACTCCCCCGGCGGAGCCGTCCCCGCACGGACCCGTCGAAGAGAGAGCGACATCACCTCTCCCCAGGGCCTCTCACGAATTTCTCATACAAGCCCAACGCCGTGGCCGGCGGCGCGGTTCCCGCGGTGGTCGGAGAGCTGTCCGAGGATCCTGACCGGGTCCCCGACGCGGATCGTGCCGCGGGACAGCGGCACCAGGTTCTGCCCGAAGACCAGCTTGCCGCCGAGCCGGCGATGCCGCCCCAGGCTGGACAGGGGTTCGTGGCCGCGCTCGCCGGTGCCCTGGTCGGTGGTGGTCACCACACACCGGCCGCAGGTCTTGGCCACGCGGAAGAGCACCTCCCCGACGGCGAGGCGCGACCAGTCGTCCTCGGCCCAGGCGGGGGTGCCCGCCACGACCACGTTCGGCCGGAAGCGGTTCATGGGCAGGGGGCCCTCACCGGCGTGCTCGCCCTGCGCGACAAGGGAGTTGAGGGCATCCAGCGAGGCGGTCGTGGTGAGCAGCAGCGGAAAGCCGTCGGCGAAGGAGACGGTCTCACCGGGCAGCGCGTACTCCGGGGCGAGAGGCCGGCGCGTGGCCGGGGCGTCCAGGTACGCCAGGCGCGCATCGATGCCGAGGTAGGAGCTGAACCAGGCGTGCGCGGCCTCGTCCTCGGCCGGGACCGCCTCGACCTTGTCGCGGAAGATCTCCACCGGCACGGTGCCGAGGGGCCGGGGAACGGGCACCGTCAACGGCGGCATGCCGGGCGCGGACAGACGGACGTCGCCACCGGGCTGAAGCTCGGCGGCGGCGAGTGCGAGGCGGGGCTGCCGGCGTTGCGTGACGACCTTTCCCCCGTCGTCGATCAGCACCCAGCGCCGGTCTCCGGCCAGCCCCCAGGGCTCCACGACGGCCTCCCGGGGCGCGAGGCCCCGGACCGCCTTGACCGGATATACGTGAATCGAGTGCAGGTGAGCGTTCCCCATGGGGCCATCGTGCCAGCCGGCACCGACAGCCCCCGGAGGCCGACTCAGTACCCGCGGTACTGCTGGTTGTTGTACGGGTCCTGATAGGGAGCCGGGGCCGGCCGGGGAGCCGCGGGGCGCATCGCCTCGTAGCCCGCGGGGGCCGCCGGACGCGGCTGCTGCGGCTGGGGTCCGGGGTAGCCGCGCGGAGCGGTCGCCTGCTGCGGGATGTACGCCGCGGGCGCTTGCTGCAGCGGGGCGGGTTGCTGCGCCTGCGGATAGCCGTAGGCGGGCTGGGAGGGGGCTGCCGGCAGGGCGGGCAGCGCCGACGGGAGGGCGGGCAGGTTGCCGCCCGGCATGTCGTACTGAGCGGGGACCCGGATCGGGGCGATCTGCGGGGTGCCCCGCTCGGCGACGAGCCTGTCGTAGATCGGGGTGTCCGGGAAGGAGGCGGAGTAGTAGCCGCCGCCATAGGTGGAGCGGGGGGAGGTCATGGCACATAAGTTAAGCCCACGATGTGCTGGTTGGGGAGACCGATAAGAGGGTTGTTTTCCGTGTCCGCGGTGACCCGGGATCCCCAATGCGAGCGAACTCGGCAAAATGGGGCGCCAAACGGGGACCTGATCGTGTAAAGGCCAAGCTCCGGGCGGGTTACCAGGGGTTGGCCGCCGGTCTTCCGCGCGGCAGCGCATGGGACTTCGCCCCGGCAAGGAATAGGTTGTGCGCACAGAACTCGACGGACGGCCGGGACGGGCCCGGACGCGGTGACACGCAATGGGGGCGGGCATGCAAATGCTGAAAGGTTCAAATACTCCGGTGCCCACCGCGGCGTTGCGGGTGGAATTGGGGTGGCGGGCCGGAGCGGGCGTGCCCGACGCCGACGCCTCCGCCTTGCTGCTGGTCGGCGGAAAGGTCCGCTCGGACGCGGACTTCGTCTTCTACAACCAGCCCGCGCACTCCTCCGGCGCGATCCGGCACGAGGGAAAGCGCACCACCGACGGCCGAGTCACCGACGCGCTCCTCGTCGACCTCGCGCGCGTGGAACCCGCGATCGAGACGGTCGTCCTCGCCGCCTCCTCCGACGGCGGCCAATTCGGCCAGGTCCCCGGCCTGTACATCGAGGTCCAGGATGCGGCCCAGGGCACGCCGCTGGCCCGCTTCGACAACCCGGGCGCCACCACCGAAACCGCTTTCGTGCTGGGCGAGTTCTACCGCCGCCAGGGCGCCTGGAAGTTCCGCGCCGTCGGCCAGGGCTACAGCAGCGGACTCGAGGGGCTCGCCACGGACTACGGCATCACGGTGGACGAGCCCCAGCAGGCCGCACCGGCCCCGTCCGTCGCACCCGCGCCCCCCGCGGCCGCGCCGCCCGCGCCCGTCCGCCTCACCAAGGTGACGCTCACCAAGGCGGCACCCTCCGTCTCCCTCACCAAGCAGGGCGGCACCTCCGGCGCGCTGCACGTGAACCTCAACTGGGAGGTCCGCAAGCAGTTCTCGGGGTGGAGCGGCAAGTTCGGGCGCCCGGCCGCGATGCACTCCGACCTCGACCTCGACCTGTGCGCGCTGTACGAACTCGACGACGGCAGCAAGGGCGTCGTACAGGCCCTCGGCAACAGCTTCGGGGCGCTGCACCAGCCGCCGTACATCCACCTCGACGGCGACGACCGCACCGGCGCCGTGTCGACGGGTGAGAACCTCACCGTCAACCTCGACCACAAGAACGCCTTCCGGCGCATCCTCGTCTTCGTCACCATCTACGAAGGCGCCCGCTCCTTCGCCGACCTGCACGCCTCGGTCACGCTCCAGCCGCAGCACGGGGCACCGATCGATTTCTCGCTCGACGAGTGCACCGTCCCCTCACGCGTGTGCGCGCTCGCCCTGATCACCAACACCGGCGGCGATCTGATCGTCCAGCGCGAGGCGCGCTACCTGGTCCCCGAGCGCGGAGTCAGCCCGCAGCGGACCGTCGACCACGCCTACGGGTGGGGCATGAACTGGACCCCCGGCCGCAAGTGACTCCTCCCGGCGGCGTCAGCCCTCGTCGGGCACGACGTCCGGACGGGCGTAGGTGCGGCCCTTCCAGGCCGCACCCCGCCCCCGGTAGTGCTGCACCGCCGAATCGACCGTCATGAGGAGATAGAGGAACGCGGTGAACGGCAGCAGGGGAGCGAGCCACAGCGGCTGCCGGTAGTAGCGGAGCATCGGAACGTACGTCCCCGCCATGACGAGCCACGCGAGACCGCCGGCGACCACCGCCGGCGTACGGCCGGCGGCGAGGCCGGCCAGGACCGCCAGGGGCGGGACCAGATACACCAGAGCCAGCCCGGCGACCGTCCCGGCCAGCAGCACAGGGTTGTGCCGCAGCTGGGCGTACGCGCTGCGCGACACCATGCGCCACAGGTCGTGCAGCCGCGGATACGGCCGCACGCTGTCCACCCGCTCGGCGAGCCCCAGCCAGACGCGGCCGCCGCCGCGCTTGACGGCCCGGGCGAGCGCCACGTCGTCGATCACCGCCTGCCGGATCGCGTCCGGGATCCGCGCCCGCTCGGCCGCCTCCGCCCGCAGCAGGACGCAACCCCCGGCCGCGGCCGCCGTCCGGCCCTTCCCGGTGATCCTTCGGAAGGGGTAGAGCTGCGCGAAGAAGTAGACGAACGCCGGCACGACGAGCCGTTCCCACACGCTCTCCACCCGCAGCCGGGCCATCTGGGAGACCACGTCGAAGCCACCGGATCGGGCCGCCGCCACCAGCTCCCGCAGGCTGTCCGGCGCGTGCGCGATGTCGGCGTCCGTCAGGAGGAGGTACTCGGGCTCACGCGCGCGTGCCAGCCCGATGCCGTGGCGCACCGCCCACAGCTTGCCGGTCCAGCCCTTCGGCGGCTCACCGGGCGAGCCCACGGTCAGCGGCAGCCCGCCGTGCCGGAGCGCCAGCTCACGCGCCACATCGCCGGTGCCGTCCACGCTGCCGTCGTCGACGAGGAAGACCTCCGCCCGCCCCGGATAGTCCTGCGTGAGCAGCGACGGCAGTGCGGACGGCAGTACGGCCGCCTCGTCGCGGGCGGGGACGACGACGCACACGGACGGCCAGGCGTCCGGCTCCGCGCGCGGCGGGAGTCGCACATCGGTGCGCCAGAAGAAGCCCTGGCAGAGCAGCAGCCACAGCCAGGCGAGCAGTGATCCAGCGGCAGTCCACACAACGGCGCTCACGCGCGCAGTCTGCCCCACCGCGGCTGCCCGAGACGGCTCATCGTCTATCGTGATCGGGTGAAGATCGCGCTCATGGACTCCGGAATCGGTCTGCTGGCGGCCACCGCGGCGGTACGGCGGCTGCGCCCCGATGCCGATCTCGTGCTCTCCCTGGACCCCGAGGGCATGCCGTGGGGCCCGCGCACCACCCAGGACCTCACCGAGCGTGCCCTGGCCGTCGCCGAGGCGGCCGCAGCGCGCCGCCCCGACGCCCTCATCGTCGGCTGCAACACCGCGACCGTGCACGCGCTCACCGCCCTGCGCGCCCGCCTCGAACCGGCACTGCCGGTCATCGGCACCGTCCCCGCGATCAAGCCGGCCGCGGCCGGCGGCGGGCACCTCGCCATCTGGGCCACCCCGGCCACCACCGGCAGCCCCTACCAGCAAGCCCTGATCCGGGACTTCGCCGGCGGCGTGCCCGTCACCGAGGTGCCCTGCTGGGGCCTCGCCGAGGCCGTGGAACACGCGGACGAGACGGCGATCGACGCGGCCGTGTCCGCGGCCGCCGCCCTCACCCCGGACGACGTGACCACCGTCGTCCTGGGCTGCACCCACTACGAACTGGTCGCCGAGCGCATCCGGACCGCCGTCCAGCGCCCCGGCCGCCCGCCCCTCGTGCTGCACGGCTCCGCCGGCGCCGTGGCCGCCCAGGCCTTGCGCCGGCTCGGCGAACAGCCCGCGCCGGGAGCCACCCCGCACGGCACGCTCACCGTGCTGCTCAGCGGGCGCGAGGGCACGCTGCCCGCCGCCGCCCTGGCGTACGCCGAAGGACGTCTGCTGCAGGCGGTCACGCCCGCCGGCTGACCGCAACCGGCCACCGGGCCCATCGGCGAGCCGGATCAGGGCGACGCCCGCCCGGCGCAGTCACGCTCCGCCACGAGGTACCAGCGGAGCGAAACCTGAGTACCCTCATAGACATGAGGGACCACCGCCACGGCGAGAACGCCCCCAGCCCGCACCCGGACGTCTGGACCGGCCGAGCCACCAACCGGGTGCAGTGGCTGCTGGCGCTCGTGGGCGCCGCCTGCATGGCGCTCGGCATCGAGCTGGCCGTCGACTCGGCATGGAAGTCCGGCATCGCCCCGCTGGTCATGGCCGTCGTCGGGTGCATCGCCGCCGGGCTCCTGGTCCTCTTCGGCACCCTCGCCTTCGTGCACGTCGCCCTGCGGGTCGACGAGGAGCACCTCGAAGTCCGCTGCGGCCACATCGGCGTGCCCCGCCGCCGGATCCCGCTCTCCGACGTGGTCGGCGCCACGTACATCTCCCACGTCACCCCCCGCCACTGGGGCGGCTGGGGTTACCGATGGCGGCCCGAGAAGGGCACCGCGGTGGTCGTACGACGCGGTGAGGGCGTCGAGCTGCAACTGTGGGACGGTCACACCTTCACGATCACCGTGGACGACGCGGAGGCGGCCGTACGGGTGATCGAGGCACGGCTGCGGCCCACCAAACCGGGCGCTCCCGCGCACTGAGCCGCCGGGCGCTCGTCACCGGTCATGAGCGACGGCAGTGATCACCGGCTGTCACCACGCAGGAGTGCGTCCCGCTCCCCGCACCTGCGCATCCGGAGTACGGCTCGACGGTTCCAGGGGACGCGCCGTGGCCATGCCCGCCAGCAGACCCGCCCCCACCGACACCGCCGTGAAGCTCAACGCGTTGCCGACCGCGGCGATGGCGGCGAGCGCCGTCAGGGCAGCGCCGGCGGTGAGCGCCACCGGCGTCGGTCGCGGGCCGCGCCACAGTGCGTACAGGACCCAGCCGAACGCCGCCGCCAGCAGGACCAGGCCGACGATCCCCTGTTCCGCCGCCTGCTGCAGAGGCGCCGAGTGGGGCTTGCCGTCGGACAGCAGGGACTGGGCGGACGTCGGGCTCAGCTCCCCGAACCGGCCCGGGCCGGCCCCCAGCGCGGCGTCGTCGCCCAGCAGATGCCATGCGTCCTGCCACAGCCGCACGCGGTGCGGCGTCAGCCGGCCCTCCAGAGCGGCCACGAACCCGCCCGGCACGGCCCGTGCGGCGACCGCCCAGACCAGGCCGGTCACCACAGCGGCGACCGCGGCCAGTACCACCATGCCGGCGCCGCGGTGACGGATGCGGCCGGCGGCCAGAGAGCACACCAGCACCGCGAGGCAGGTCACGAAGCCGCTGGTCGAGCCGAGCACGGCCGCCAGCACCGCGGTGCCCGCGGCCAGCAGACGCAGGGCGAACCGAACGGCCGGCACCCGCGCGGCCCAGGCCGCACAGCACGCGGCACCGGCCGACAGCGTCAGCACGGCGGCGGTGGCCCCGGCATGCCCCAGCGGCGCGGCGATCTGCGGGCCCGGAGCGAGGTGGGGAACGGCCACCGTCAGCGCGATGCCGGCCAGCGCACCGGCGAAGGGCGCGCCGACCGGCAGCAGAGCCCCGCTGATCCGGCCGGCGGCGTACCCGGCGGCCACGGCCAGCACTGCCAGGAGAACCCCCTCGGGCCTGCCGGCCTGCACGGCCGCCGTGATCAGGGACCAGACGGCGCAGGCGCCCAGCACCACGACACCCGCCGCGTCAGAAACGATTCGTCTCTCACCGTCCGCGTCCGGCCCGGACGCAGACGTCACCCCACTGGAACCCACCCCGCCCGCCCCCCGGCGCACCATCGCCCCCGACTTGTGAAGACCCCGGCCGCCACGGGCCGCCACGGGCCGTACGACTGAGGCTTGGCACACCGTAACGGCTGGTGGAGGGTTTGGGGATGTGTCGTGACGAAATGAACAGGGGCTCCGTCACACCGACCGCGCTGTCGGCCTGAAGGGCACGCGCCTTAGACTCCGGGAGTGACCGTCACCGCAACCTCCGTCGGCGAATCGGACCAGCTGGAGCCGCGGATCGCGCCCGGGGCGCGGACGTGGGCCCGGCGGCTCGTACGTCTCGTTCCGGCCGCCGCAGCCGCGCTCTCCGGGCTGCTCCTGTATGTCTCCTTCCCGCCCCGCACCCTGTGGTGGCTGGCCCTGCCGGCCTTCGCCGTCTTCGGCTGGGTGCTGCGCGGCCGCGGCTGGAGGGCGGCCCTCGGCCTCGGCTACCTCTTCGGCCTCGGCTTCCTGCTGCCGCTGCTGGTGTGGACCGGAGTGGAGGTGGGGCCGGGCCCCTGGCTCGCCCTGGTGGCGATCGAGGCGCTCTTCGTCGCCCTGGTCGGCGCGGGGGTCGCGGCCGTGTCCAAGCTGCCCGGCTGGCCGGTGTGGGCCGCCGCCGTGTGGATCGCCGGCGAGGCGGCACGCGCGCGTGCGCCCTTCAACGGCTTCCCCTGGGGGAAGGTCGCGTTCGGTCAGGCGGACGGTGTGTTCCTGCCGCTCGCCGCGGTGGGCGGCACCCCGCTGCTCGGCTTCGCCGTGGTCCTGTGCGGCTTCGGACTGTACGAGGTCGTCCGTCTCGGCCTGGAGCGGCGGGCCACCGGGGTCGTGCGGCATACGGCGGCGGCCGTCGCCGTGTTGAGCATGGGCGTCCCGGTCCTGGGGGCGGTCGCCGCCCGGGCGCTGGTCAGCGACAAGGCCGAGGACAGCAGCGTGACCGTCGCGGTGGTCCAGGGGAACGTGCCCCGCGCCGGCCTCGACTTCAACTCCCAGCGGCGGGCCGTGCTCGACTACCACGCGCGCGAGACGGAACGCCTGGCCGCCGAGGTCAAGGCGGGCAAGGTCGCGCGGCCCGACTTCGTGCTGTGGCCGGAGAACTCCTCCGACATCGATCCCTTCGCCAACCCCGACGCCCGCGCCGTCATCGACGCGGCGGCGACGTCCATCGGCGTGCCCATCTCGGTCGGCGGCGTCGTCGAGCGGGACGGCAAGCTGTACAACGAGCAGATCCTGTGGGACCCGGCGAAGGGCCCCGTCGACACCTACGACAAGCGCCAGATCCAGCCGTTCGGCGAGTACCTGCCGCTGCGTTCGCTCATCGGCGCGATCAACGAGAACTGGACGGCCATGGTGCGCCAGGACTTCAGCCGGGGCACCGAGCCGGGCGTGTTCACCATGGACGGCGCCAAGGTCGGCCTCGTGACCTGCTACGAGGCCGCCTTCGACTGGACGGTGCGCTCCGAGGTCACCGACGGGGCTCAGATGATCTCCGTGCCCAGCAACAACGCCACCTTCGACCGCAGCGAGATGACCTACCAGCAGCTCGCCATGTCCCGGGTGCGGGCGGTCGAGCACAGCCGGACGGTGACGGTGCCGGTGACCAGCGGCGTCAGCGCGATCATCATGCCGGACGGCAGGATCACGCAGAAGACCGGCATGTTCGTGGCCGACTCGCTGGTGCAGAAGGTGCCGCTGCGGTCCTCGCAGACCCCCGCGACCCGCCTCGGCATCCTGCCGGAGATCGCCCTCGTGCTGGTCGCGGCCGGAGGACTCGGCTGGGCCGTCGGCGCCGGGCTGCGCGGGCGACGCGCCGGTGACGTGTAGCCGTACGCCGGTCGCCCGCGGCCTGAATCGTGCCGGGGCGCCGGAATCGGCCCCTTAGGGTCGACGGCATGGCTACTCCCGACTTCATCCGCACACTCCGTGCCTCGGCCGGTCATCAGCTGCTCTGGCTTCCCGGGGTGACCGCCCTCGTCTTCGACGACGAGGGCAGAGTGCTGCTCAATCGCCGGGCCGACACCCGCAAGTGGTCCGTGATCGGCGGCATCCCGGACCCGGGGGAGCAACCCGCGGCCTGCGCGGTGCGGGAGGTCCACGAGGAGACGGCCGTGCGCTGCGTCGTCGAACGGGTCGTCGTCGTCCAGGCCCTGGAGCCCGTCACGTACGGGAACGGCGACATCTGCCAGTACATGGACATCACCTTCCGCTGCCGGGCCGTCGGCGGCGAGGCGCGGGTCAACGACGACGAGTCGCTGGACGTGGCCTGGTTCGATGTCGACGCGCTGCCCGAGCTGGACGAGTTCGGCCTGTTCCGGATCAAGCAGGCCCTGTCGGAAGCCCCCACATGGTTCGACCCCACTGCCTCCGGCTGAACTATGGGGTGTGAACACATGGGGTGGGGTAGCGGCGCTGCCTAGGGTCGAAGCATGACCGCGTCCCGTGCCCTCCCGGCCCCCCACGCCTCCCCGCCCGACCTGGGCGGCCGCACCGCGCTCGTCACCGGCGCCGCCGGCGGCATCGGCCGTGCCTGCGCGCTGCGGCTCGCGGCCGCCGGGGCCAAGGTGAGAGCCGTCGACCGGGACGCCGCGGGCCTGGAGGAACTGGCCGACCAGGCGCGCGGCCTCGCCGGCACGGTGGAGCCGCACCTCCTCGACCTCACCGACCTCGACGCCGCCGAACTCGCCGCTGCGGGCACCGACGTCCTCGTCAACAACGCCGGGATCCAACTCGTGCGCCCCATCGAGGAGTTCCCGCCCGACGTGTTCCACACGGTGCTCACCGTCATGCTGGAGGCACCGTTCCGGCTCATCCGCGGGGCCCTGCCCCACATGTACGGGCAGGGATGGGGCCGCGTCGTGAACGTGTCCTCCGTCCATGGGTTGCGAGCCTCGGCCTACAAGTCGGCCTATGTGGCCGCCAAACACGGTCTGGAGGGACTGTCCAAGACCACCGCCCTCGAAGGCGCGTCCCACGGTGTCACCTCGAACTGTGTGAACCCCGCCTATGTGCGCACCCCACTGGTCGAGAAGCAGCTCGCCGACCAGGCGCAGGCGCACGGCATCCCCGAGGAGCGCGTCCTGACGGAGGTGCTGCTCAAGGACAGCGCTGTCAAGCGGCTGATCGAACCGGAGGAGGTCGCCGAGGCGGTGGCGTACCTCTGCAGTCCGCCGGCGTCCTTCGTGACCGGTACCTCGCTGGTGCTCGACGGTGGCTGGACCGCCCACTGAACAGCCGGTCCCGCCGGCCGGGGCAGTTGTCCACAGGCCTGACGGGACGGGCCGGTCATGGTGAATCCTGTGAGCATGTCCAGCGATCACGTGCAGTCCACCGAGATGCCGTTCCTCGAGCTCCTGGCCCGGGGCGCGTCGGCCGACGCCTATGAGCAGCCGGAGCTGCTCGCGCGTGCCGAAGGGCGCTCGGCGCAGTGGATCGCCGCGCTCCGGCAGGCCAAGCCGCTCGCCCTGCGCGTGCGCGCCGAGCTGGAGGGACGACGGCGGCGCGAGGCCGAGTTGTCCGCACTGTTCGAGACCGCCCACGACCTCGCCGGACTGCGCGACCTCGACGCGGTACTCCAGGCGATCGTGCAGCGTGCCCGCTCGCTGCTGGGCACGGACGTCGCCTATCTCAGCCTGAACGACACGGAGCGCGGCGACACCTACATGCGGGTCACCGAGGGCTCGGTCGCGGCCCGGTTCCAGCAGCTGCGGCTCGGCATGGGGGAGGGGCTCGGCGGCCTCGTCGCGCAGACCGCGCGCCCCTATGTCACCGACGACTACTTCAAGGACGACCGTTTCCAGCACACCCTCACCATCGACGCGGGCGTGCGGGACGAGGGGCTGGTGGCCATCCTCGGGGTGCCGCTGACACTCGGGCACCATGTCATCGGCGTGCTGTTCGCCGCGGACCGCCGTGCCCGGGTCTTCGAGCGGGAGCAGATCGCCTTGCTCGGCTCCTTCGCCGCCCTCGCCGCGGCCGCCATCGACACGGCCAACCTGCTCGCCGAGACCCGGTCGGCCCTCGCCGGCCTGGAGCGGGCGAACGAGATCATCCGAGACCGCAGCGGCGTCATCGAGCGCGCCTCCGACGTGCACGACCGGCTCGCCGAGCTCGTCCTGCGCGGCGGCGGGGTGCACGACGTGGCCGCCGCCGTCTCCGAGATCCTCGACGGCACCGTCGAGTTCGCCGAGGCCGGCGCCGCACCCGCCGGGGCCCTGGAGAAGTCCGGCGCGGAGGGGCATGCGGTGCTGCACGAGGACGACTGGATCGCCGCCGTCGCCGCCGGCGGCGAACTGCTCGGCGCGCTGGTGCTGCGCGGGCACCCCGGGCTCGACCCCGTCGACCAGCGCACCCTGGAGCGCGCCGCCATGGTCACCTCCCTGCTGCTCCTGGCCCGCAGATCCGCCGCCGAGGCCGAACAGCGCGTACGCGGTGAGCTGCTGGACGACCTGCTGGACGCCCGCGACCGCGACCCGCGCCTGCTGAGGGAGCGCGCGACCCGGCTGCACGCCGACCTCGACGCTCTCCATGTGGTACTGGCCGCGCGGCTGGAGGGCGCCGCGGCCGACGCCGACCAGGAGGCGGACGCCCGCAGACGCCTGGCAGCGGCGGCGTCCCACCTGGCGGCGACCCGACACGGTTTGGCCGCCGCGCGCGATGGCGGCACCGTCCTGCTGCTGCCCCTCCGCCCCGGCGACACGGCCACCGGCCTGGCCCGCCGCGCCGCCCGGCACCTGGGCACCGCGGTCCACGCACCGGTCACGGTCGGCGCTTCCGCACCCGCCGAGGACCTTGCCACCCGTCCCGAGACCGTGGCCACGGCCTACGCGGAGGCCCGCCGCTGCCTGGAGGCCCTGCGCGTCCTCGGCCGCTGTGGGGACGGGGCAGCCGCCGAGGACTTCGGCTTCCTGGGACTGCTGCTGGCCGGCGACCGGGACATCCCGGGTTTCGTCGACCGCACCATCGGCCAGGTCGTCGCCTACGACCGGCGACGTGGCACGGAACTGCTGCGCACCCTCGACGCGTACTTCGCCTGCGGCATGAGCCCCGCCCGCACCAAGGACCGACTGCACGTCCATGTCAACACCGTCGCCCAGCGCCTGGAGCGCGTCGGCCGCCTCCTCGGCGACGACTGGCAGAGCCCGGCGCGGGCGCTGGAGATCCAACTCGCTCTGCGCCTGCATCAGTTGTCGGCTCCGGCACAGCGCTGACCCCCGTACGCGGGCAGGTACGGGGGCCAGGGGTCACGCGTCCTTGGCGGGTCAGACGGTGCGGGCGTCCTCCGCGGCGGCGGTCGTCCGGTCCGCTCCCGGGCTGGAGGGAAGAGCGACGTCGGCCAGGTCCCGGTGGCGCGTTTCCTTGGCCGCCGCCACCGCGATGACGGTGAGCACGGCGGCGGCGATGACGTACAGCGCGATCGGTGTGGAGCTGCCGTAGTCGGACAGCAGCGCGGTGGCGATCAGCGGAGCGGGCGCGCCCGCCGCGACCGAGGCGAACTGGGCGCCGATCGACGCCCCGGAGTAGCGCATACGTGTCGCGAACATCTCGGAGAAGAACGCGGCCTGGGGCGCGTACATCGCCCCGTGCAGGACCAGCCCGACGGTGACGGCGAGGATCAGGTTGCCGAAGCCGCCGGTGTCGATCAGCGAGAAGAACGGGAACATCCACAGCCCTACACCGACCGCACCCATCAGATACACGGGCCGGCGACCGATCCGGTCGGACAGCGCGCCCCACGCCGGGATGACGGCGAAGTGCACCGCCGAGGCGATGAGTACCGCGTTGAGCGCGGTCTGCTTGGAGACCCCGGCCGAGGTGGTGGCGTAGACGAGGATGAACGCGGTGATGACGTAGTAGCTGATGTTCTCCGCCATGCGGGCCCCCATGGCGACCAGGACGTCACGCCAGTGGTGCCGCAGGACGGAGACGAGCGGCAGTTTCTCGGCCTCCGCCGCGACGTCCGCCTGGCGGGCCTCGGCCTGCGCCAACGCCTGCTTGAAGACCGGGGATTCATCGACAGACAGACGAATCCACAAACCGACGATCACCAGCACCCCGGAAAGCAGGAACGGCACCCGCCAGCCCCAGCTGCCGAACGCGGCGTCCGACAGCAGGGCCGTGAGCAGCGACAGCACGCCGGTGGCCAGGAGTTGCCCCGCCGGCGCTCCGGTCTGCGGCCACGACGCCCAGAACCCCCGCCGCCGCGCGTCCCCGTGCTCCGACACCAGCAGCACGGCGCCGCCCCACTCACCGCCGAGCGCGAACCCCTGGACCAGGCGCAGCACGGTGAGCAGCACCGGCGCGGCCGTGCCGATGGAGGCGTGCGTCGGCAGCAGCCCGATGGCGAAGGTCGCCCCGCCCATCAGCAGCAGACTCAGCACCAGCAGTTTCTTGCGCCCGAGCCGGTCGCCGTAGTGCCCGAACACCAGGGCGCCCAGTGGCCGGGCGGCGAACCCGACCGCGTACGTCAGGAACGACAGCAGGGTGCCCATGAGCGGGTCGGAGTCCGGGAAGAACAGCTTGTTGAACACGAGCGCGGCGGCAGAGCCGTAGAGGAAGAAGTCGTACCACTCGATGGTGGTGCCGATGAGGCTGGCGGCGACGATGCGCTTGAGGCTGGCGGGGGGTGGGGGAGCGGTCGCGGGGGAGGACATCGGCACCACTTCCTGGGGTGTGACGGGGACGTTTGGTGTCGCCACACCGTAGGAATCCGCAGGTCAGGCGCACATGTGGCGGGGCAACATAGTTCGAGGGTTGGCTATGCGTGCGGCCACCATGCCGGCTCGTGGAAAGGCGGTTCAGGGGATCGGTGGCGGTCGAAACGAGTGTCGTCCGGGACGCGTAGTTCAGGGTGATTTGACGGTGCGGTGCTGACTCCCGTGCTGGTTTGGTGCTGACTAAAAGCCCACGTCATCACCCGCCTTCACCTGTCCCGTGCTGACTTGGTGCTGACTACGCTCCGTTGAACTCGGACATCTTGGGGCTGATCGGCTCAGGGCCGTCGCGCGGTAGGCGACCTGACTGATAGGCCGACCCGGCTTTGCCGCTCGGCTCTGCGGGCACGGACAAAGCGCTGCGGTGTGGTACGCGTTCGTCCCAGCAGATTCTTCGTCTGCTGGTGGTACACGCCTGACCTCGCTCCTGACCTGCGACAAAGAGTGGAAACGTCGAGTGCCAGGCTGATTCGGTCCGCACCTGGTCCGGATCTTGATGAGTGGTACGTGGTGCTAGCGAGTGGGCCGCGGTACCACATGGCACAGGTTGTAGAGACCGTCCGGTGGGCGTCCAGGCCAGTCCAAGATGAGCGCGTAATGCCAGGTCAGGGCATTCCGGTCCGGTGGAGTCGACCCAGTCGGTGATAGGCGTGTGAGAGCGGAGTGCGCGACGGGAAGCCCCGCAGGTGCGGCCCGGCGGGGCTTCTGAGTAGGTGGGTTTCCGTGTCCGCCGTGAGCACCGTTGCACTCGGGTCCTCCTCTCTCGAGCACCTGAAGCAAGGCCACGGAGACGCGCGTGCTATGGCCGATGCGCAGCATGCGGCCCGGGAACTTTCTCGACCAACCAGGCCGTATCCTTCAGCCCTCCAAATCTCAACGCCTTTGGAGATGTCTGCAGCATGGGAGCGCCCGCCGCGGCATTGCCGGAGACGGCGGTCGCCAGCCTCTCACGCGTCACCGCCGAGGACTGTGTGTCCACCATGTACCGCATCCTGCGCGAGCACGACGGCAAACGGGTCTTCTGTCACCTGTACTCGATCATCGACATGTACAGCCGCTACACCGTCGTCTGGATGGTCGCCGTCCGTGCCGACGTCCTGACCGCCGTCTACCAGCGCGACCCCGAACGGTTCGTCAACAAGCCACCCACCTCTCCGATCATCCCCACCAACGTGTGGATCAACCAGCCGGACGACCTCGCCGCCGCCCAGTGATCACCTCGGACGCCGGCGACCCCGGCTCACTCGACAAACCCTGAAACCGACCGACTCACCAGGCTTGACACGTTCCGCGTCTCGTGGTCGACCAGGACGAGGCCGCCACCATCCGGATTCTCCGCGTGCACGGGCGGGCTCGGCCTTGCACCGAGCCCGCCGCTCCCACTCCACCCGTTCCTGATCGCTCGCTGTGACGCCCACCCGGTTCGGCGTACGCCGTTGCCCGCGAATGTCAGGAACACCAGGACCTGTGTCACGCCACTGGCTAGCGCTGCAGTGTCAGTAGCCCCGGCCGGTACGGCAGGGTGCCGTAGTCCCCGCCGTCGGTGCTGGGGTCGCGCCCCTGGTAGAGGAACTGCAGATTGCAGGGGTCAACGGTCTTGGTCTGGTCGGGGTTGGTGCGAACCACGTCGCCGTGGCTGATGTCCCTGGTCCAGGTCGCGCCGCTGTTGGCACTGCCGGCGAAGGGGCTGGTCACGGTCTCGGCCTGCGGCTGCGGTGTCCACGTGCCGCCGAGGCTGGTGGCCGTGAACGAGCGGAAGTAGCGACCATACCCTGTGTAATTCTGGGCCTCGACGATCATGAGGTACTGGTTCTGACCCTGGATCTTGTAGACCTCCGGCGCCTCGAACAGGTTGAGCTCCGTGTCGCTCATGACCGTCGTGACCGAACCGAAGGTGCCCGGGAAGTTGCCGATGGGCATGCTGGACCGGTAGATGTCGCCCTTGTCGTTGGCGAAGAACATGTACATGTTCGTGTCGTCGCCGATGAGGGTCACGTCGAGGGGGCCCCCCTTCGGGAGGGTGCCCGTCCACAGCTCCTGCTGCGCGGACCAGCCGTTGGGGTCGGTGGGGTCGCTCGAGGTGCGGTAGGAGAAGCTGTATGGCCAACCCCCGTTGTAGGCGAGCACCCAGATGTTCTTCGGGGCGAAGTAGAAGAGCGTCGGCGCGATGCCATCGAAGGGAATCTTGTTCTGGGTGGCGGTGGCCATGTCGGACCAGTTCGTGAAGGGGCTGAAGGTCGTCAATCCCCAGCGCCCATCCTCACCGGCGACAGTGTCGTGCGTCGTGGCATAGACGACGTGCTTGCCGTTGTGGACGACGCTGGTGAAGTCCTTGAGCGAGGCCCACCCCGCCTTCGGCTGCGCCAGCGGGCCGGTCGAGGTCCAGCGGTAGGTCGACGGAAGGGCACACGAGTTGCCCGTCCCGGACAGGCCGGTCCACTTCTGGTTGGTGCC